>DATBFS010000001.1:0-7086 GCA_036558385.1 Solirubrobacterales bacterium
GGGTAGCCGCCGAGAGCCGGATTCGTCGGGGTCAGGAGGCGGAGCTGTGGCTCGACAGGTCGAAGCTTCACTTCTTCGACGCCTCGACCGGGCAGAGCCTCACCGCCACGACCGACACCCAGCAGGCGACTAGCTGAGCCGCTGCGTCACCGCCGGAGAGCTCGCGATCACCTTCGCCCTGCCTCCGCGCTTGTCCCAGACCCCGAGCAGGACGCGCATGCCCGCGGCGTCCACGAAGGTGACGCCGCTGAGGTCCAGGTCCACCTTCGCTCGCCGGGGCAGATACAGCTTCCGCTCGAGCTCGCTGGCCGCGGCCATGTCCAGCTCGCCTCGCAACTCGACCAGCAGGCGGTTCCTCGACTGGCGAGAGATCGCCACCGTCAGCCCGCCGCAATCAACGATCGCGGGGGTCCTGTCAGCCTTCGCGGCCATGCCACACCCTACCCCTCCTCGACCGGCGTCTGAGCCACTCGAGGCTCGCGGCCGGGGAGGGGATCGCGGGCCGTGGACCCGCTATCCGACGGCCGCCGCGGGCTCGATGTTCTGGTTGACGCGGAACAGGTTGTCCGGGTCGTACTGCTGCTTGATCTCCGCCAGCCGGTCGTAGTTGTCGCGGTAGCTCGCGCGCACTCGCTCCTGGCCCTCGTCCATCATCATGTTCACGTAGGCGCCACCGGCGGAATAGGGATGGAGGGCCTCGTGGTAGTCGACGCTCCAGTCCCGAATCTGCCCGACGTTGCCCGGGTCGGGATCGACGCCCGCGAACACGGAGCCCCAGACCGCGTCCCGGTAGCTCCACGCGGTGTCGGTCGGCCCGAGGTCGTGCGCGGCCCCGTCGATGGGGTACATGTGCATGGTCGACTGCATGGTCGGCATCTCGGCGCCGTAGCGGGCGTGGATCTCGACCGCTTCGTCGGGGATCTCCTTGACGAAGTCCGCTCGCCAATACCACTGGTCGCCCCGCGGGTAGAGCTCGTCGAACGCGCTCTGCAGCGCGGGATGGGGCACCGGCTGGACCCCGTGGAGCAGCGGCTCCGGCAGGTTGTCCAAAAGCGGCGCCATGTCCTTCGCCGCCTCCTCCTCGGAGCCCACGTGACACCACACCACGCCGCAGACCTTGCGGAGGTGGATCTCCTCCGGGAACGGGGGCGCGGGCGGCACCGTCGCGAAGGCGAAGAACCCGTTCAGGTCACGGGGCGCGTCAGGCAGGAACTCGCGGTACGCCGAGAGCACCTCGGCGCTGGCCTCCACGGGCCAGAAGGTCGGGCCGCCGTTGACGGTGTCGACCTCGTGCAGCCTGAACAGGAAGGAGGTGACGACACCGAAATTCCCGCCCCCGCCCCGGATCGCCCAGTACAGGTCGGGGTTCTCGTCCGCGCTCGCGCGCACCTGCTCGCCGCTGGCGAGCACGACGTCGGCCTCGAGCAGGTTGTCGATCGCGAGGCCGCACTGGCGGGTGAGATGGCCGATCCCGCCGCCGAGCGTCAGCCCGCCGACGCCGGTCGTCGAGATGATCCCGCTCGGCGCGGCGAGGCCGTGCTGGTTGGTGGCCGCGTCGACCTCGCCCCAGGTGCAGCCTCCGGCCACGCGAACCGTGCGCGCGTCCGGGTCGACCTCGACTCCCTTGAGCGCCGAGAGGTCGATGACGATTCCGTCGTCGCACGTACCGAGGCCCGCTCCGTTGTGCCCGCCGCCCCGCACCGCCACCAGCAGGCCGCGGTCGGCGGCGAAGCGCACCACCGCGGCGATGTCGTCCGCGTCGGCGCACTGCGCGATCATCGCGGGCCGCTTGTCGATCATCGCGTTGTAGACCGCGCGCGCCTCCTCATAGTCGGAGTCATCCGGTCCGATCAGCCGTCCCTTGAACTGCGTCAGCTCCGAGCGAGCGGCGTCGGTGTCGAGCGTTGCCATCGTCTCCTCCTTCTCCTCCTCAGGCATTGCGCCGAGTCTATGCCGGAATCGGCCCGCTGCCGCGGATCGACGATCCCTCTTACGCCTGGCCTCGGCGGCGTGTGTGAGCACCTGCACTCAACATCGCGGCCTTCGCCCCGATTTGGCCCTCGGGTGGCGAATTGCGCTCGTCATGGCAGCGCAAATCGCCTTTCGGCGTTGCCGGTGGTTGTCATCGCGAATCGTGTTCGCCTATTCGACGCAATTCGGCGAGCGGCGACTATAGGCCCAAGAGGTCGCCCAGGGGGCCGAGGACCGCACCCCCCTGGCCGAGGAGGCTCGACGCGTCCCTGGCCGCGTCGACGAGCTGATCGGCGGGAAGGCGCTCGATCGCCGCCCGCAGGGCGTCGGCGATCGGTCCGGGAATCGCTCCCGCGTTCTCGGCGTCGTCGACGGCCCGGATCAGGCCGGCGCGAAGGGCGGCCGCGAGGCGTGGGTCATCGGCGAACCTCGCTCGCCCCTCCGGCGTTCCCAGGGCGAGCACGAGGGTCTCGCGCGAGACGTGTAGCTCGCAGGCGGCCCCGTCGAGGGCCGAGAGGGTGAGCTGCTGGGCGATCTCATCGAGGCCCTGCGGCGAGGTCCAGGGCCTGGGCTGGCAGGGATCGGAGACCGGCTTCGGCTCATAGCTCGCCCCGCCGAGCGCCAGCGACGCGACGACAAGCGCCACGGAGGCGACCACCGCCCCCACGATGAGGGCGCGGGAGCTCACAGGCTCACCCCGCGTCTTCGCGCGAGGGCGATCGGCGCAAGAGCCGCGAGGCCGAAGGCGGCGGCGATCAGAAACGAATTGCTGAACGCGTGAGTGGCGGCCCGGTCGAGGTCGTCCTGCAGGTCGGCCTTCAGCCGCAGGGCCGCGGCGCGCTCGGCCGGGTCGCTCGGCAGGGGATCGAAGGCCGGGCCGATGGCCGGCACCTTGCCTCGCTCGGTGAGCTGATCGCCGAGGCGCTGGGCCAGGTCGATCTTGGTGAGAGCCGGAAGGCCGGCATCCAGGAGCGCCGCGGTGCCCGACTGCTCGGCCGCGTTTCGCTCGTGGACGAGGTCGGCCGTGAAGATCGGCGTCAGAACCAGGAGGCCCGCGACGACGCCCGCGTGCCTAGCCGCGATCGTCCAACCGCCGTGGATCGCCTGCGGTGCCCTGCCCTCCAACGCGGCCTCGGTCAAGGCTGAGAGCACCAGCGTCAACCCGACCCCGACCAGGACCTGCGACGGAAACGTGGCGACGATGAGCGCGCGAGGAAGGAGCCCGAGGCCCGCGAGCCCGCCGGCCACGAGGATCGCTCCTGCGGCGGCGCGCGCGCGGGAGTCGTCGACGGCCCGTGCCAGCGGGCGGGCGCAGAGGGCGGCGAGCGGCATCACCGACACGGCCAGCGCGGCCACGATCGGCGACTCCCTCCAGCCCTCGATCAGGAGCAGGACGATCAGGAACAGCGCCGCCGCGAGGGCCGCCGATACGAGCCCCAGCGCGAGATTGGGAGCGAGGTGCGGACGACCTGTCGCGCGAAGCTCCCCGCGTCGCGAGACCCCGCTCGACTCCCGGCGCGCGACGGAGAGAACCGGGACCGCGACGGCGACGGCGATCGGCACCTGGACGAGGAAGATCGACTGCCACGAGACGAGCTCGGTGAGCAGCCCGCCGGCCGCCGGCCCGATGGCGGCGCCGATCGCCCCGGCGGTAGCCCACACGCCGGCCGCGCGGCGCTCCGAGCCGATCGCGTATGGCAGGAGCTCCAGCGAGCCCGTGACGGCCGCGGCGCCGCCGACGGCCTGAAGGCAGCGGGCCCCGATGAGCGGCGCCAGCGAGGGCGAGACCCCGCACAAGAGCCCGCCGAGGGCGAAGGCCGCGAGCCCCGCCGACGTCACCCGCGCCGCCCCCAACCGGCGTGCCGCGAGCGCCGCCGGCACCGCCGCGGCCGCCAACGCCAGGTTGAACGCCACGAGGACCCAGATCACCGCGTTCACGGAGACGTTGAAATCGCGGTAGATCTCGGGCAGCGCGAGCACGACGACCGACGAGTCGGCGAGCACCAGCCCGACCGCCACCGCCAGCGCCCCGCCGAGCCGGCGCGGCGACCCTTCGCTCATGCCCATTGGCGCCTCGTCCGTGGTGGCCATGATGGAACACTCCCACGAAGGTGACTGTCCTCGTCTGGTTTCGTCGTGACCTCCGGGTGCACGACCATCCCGCGCTCCGAGCGGCGCTCGACCGCGGAGAGGATCTCGTCCCCGTGTTCTGCTTCGACGATCGTCTACTCGGGGGCCGCCACGCCTCCGGACCCCGGACGCAGTTCTTGCTCGACTGCCTCGCCGACCTCGACGGCTCGCTTCGTGCGCGCGGCTCCGGCCTGGTCGTGCGGCGGGGGCCTCCGGAGCGTGAACTCCCGCAGCTTGCCCGTCACGTGGGGGCCCGTGCGATCGAATTCACCGCAGAGATAAGCCCCTTCGGGCGCCAACGGGACGAGCGCGTGGCCCGTGCATGCGAGGAGGCCGAGATCGCTTTGAGGGCGCATCCCGGCATCGCCGCCGTCGACGACATCGCCGAGATCCGCACCAACGCGGGGCGCCCGTTCACGGTCTTTTCGCCGTTTCATCGCGCCTGGTTGCACGTTCCCCGCCGCGAGCCGATCGGGGCACCCCGAAAGCTGCCGCCGCTTCCGTCGAACCTGAGCTGCGGGCGGATACCCCGACTCGAGGCGCTCGGCTTGGAGCAGGAGGTCGCCGAGCCGTCGCCGGGTGGTGAGAGCCCCGCACGCGAACGTCTGCGTCGCTTTCTCGCCGGCAGGGTCCGGTCATACGAGTCGCGACGCGACGCGCTCGATCGGAAGACGACCTCGCGCCTTTCTCCTTATCTGCATTTCGGCTGCGTCTCTCCGCGGGAGGTCGAGCAGCGTCTTCCGCGCGGCGTCGGAGCGGATGCTTTTCGCCGCCAGCTCTGCTGGCGGGACTTCTACCACCACGTGCTCTTCCACTTCCCACGCAACGCCCGCTCCGAGTTCCAGGACCGCTACCGCGGCTCGATCCGCTGGAGCCACGCGACCCGCGCCTTCGAGGCGTGGAAACAAGGCTGCACGGGGTACCCGCTCGTCGACGCCGGAATGCGCCAACTTCGCCGCGAGGGATGGATGCACAACCGCGCCCGCCTCATCGCGGGATCGTTCCTCACCAAGGACCTTGGAATCGACTGGCGCTGGGGCGAGCGCTGGTTCATGCGGCTCCTGGTGGATGGGGACGAAGCGAACAACAACGGCAACTGGCAGTGGGTCGCCTCGGTGGGCGTCGATCCACAGCCGGCCTTCAGACGGATCTACAACCCAGCTCGCCAGATGGAGCGCTACGACCCGGACGGACGATACGTGCGCACCCACGTATCCGAGCTGCGCGACGTGCCTCGCGAATACCTACCCGAACCCTGGAGGATGCCGGTCGAGGTCCAGCAGCGGGTCGGGTGTGTGATCGGCCAGGACTATCCGGGGCCGATCGTCGATCACTCACAGGCTCGGCAGGAAGCTCTCGCACGCTTCGCCGAGGCCAAGCTCCCACGAGGAGGATCGAGCACAAAGGAGGGCCGATGGCCACCACGCGGATGAGGGCGAGTTCCTACGAGGAGGCCTGCGCGGCCCATGGCTGGGAGGTCCCGCCCCGCTACAACATCGCCGCGGACGTCTGCGACAAGCATCGGCCGGACAAGCCGGCGATGCTGTTCGAGGACTTCCGGGGCACCGAGCGCCAGGTGAGCTGGGGCGAGCTGCAGTCTCTCGCCGCGCGGGCGGCGAACGTCCTGCGCGCGCACGGGGTCGAACGAGGCGACCGCGTCGCGGTGGTCGCGCCGGCCTCCCCCGAGACCGCTGCCATCTTCTTCGGGACGTGGAAGCTCGGGGCGATCCTCCTCTCCATGTCGGTGCTCTACGGCAACGAGGGGATACGCCACCGGGTTGCCGACTCCCAGGCAAGACTGATCGTCTGCTCGGCCGACCAGGCCGAGCGGATGCCCGGCGACCTCGTCGACGAGGTCGTGATCCTCGACGGGGAGCTCTTGGCCCGCGCCGACGACCAGGCCGAGACCGCGGACACCGCCGCGGACGAGCCGGCGCAGCTCTACTACTCCTCCGGCACCACGGGGCTCGCCAAGGGGATCCTCCACGCCCATCGCTACGTCCTGGCTCACGAGGAGTTCTCCTACTGCCATGACGTTCGCGACGGGGAGCTCTTCCACGGGATGGGGGAATGGGCCTGGGCCGCCGGGATCGCACCGCTGCTGGGGCCGTGGCGCCTCGGCGCGACGCAGTTCGTCTACGCGCGAGAGGGCGGCTTTGACCCCGCGAAGCAACTCGCGGTCCTCTCCAAGCACGGCGTGACGAACGTGTTCACGACCCCCACCGCGATGAGGGCGATGATGGCGATCGAAGACGCCGGCGAGCGCTACCCGCAGAGGTTTCGGATCGTCTGCTCGGCGGGCGAGCCGCTCAACCCGGAGGCCATCCGGTGGTTTCGGGAGCAGTACGGGGTCACGGTGCTCGACTACTACGGCCTGACGGAGTCCTATCCCCTGTGTGCGAACTTCCCGTTCATGGAGGTCCGCGAGGGCTCGATGGGCAAGCCGATGCCGGGCTGGGACGTGCGCATCCTCGACGAGGACGAACAGCCCGTCGAGCCGGGAGAGCGGGGCGAGATCTGCCTGCGCTCGCGCTCGAACCCGCACTATCCGCTCGGCTACTGGAACAACGCCGAGGCCACCGAGGAGACGTTCGGCGGCGAGTGGTTCCACACCAAGGACGCGGCCCTTCGGGACGAGGACGGCTACTACTGGTACGCGGGGCGTGCGGACGACGTGATCATCTCGGCCGGCTACCGCATCGGCCCATTCGAGGTGGAGTCGGCCTGCATCGAGCATCCGGCGGTCCGCGAGGCGGCCGCCGTCGCCTCGCCGGACCCCGCGCGCGGCAACGTCGTCAAGGCCTTCGTGGTCCTGGGCGAGGGCGGCGAGCCCTCGGACGAGCTCGCCGGGGAGATCAAGGCTTTCGTGCGCGGACACCTGTCGGCCTATGCCTATCCGCGAAAGATCGAGTTCGTCGACGACCTCCCGAAGACCCTCACGGGGAAGATTCGCCGGATCGAGCTGCGCGAGCGTGAGCTCGAGGG
>DATBFS010000002.1:0-3795 GCA_036558385.1 Solirubrobacterales bacterium
TGCAGGGCGACGATTGCGCCCTTGTCCTCGGTTCTGATACCGACCCGATCGAGCTCGGAGCGGTCCAGGCCACCGACAAAGCCGGGGGCATCCTCCTCGTGCCCGTCCAGGGAGGGATCGGGCCGAACCTCGGTGTCGCCCGGGAGCAGCAGCTCGAAGCCGTGGTTCCCCGAATAGGCCAGCTCGTCCAGGCCGACGACTCGCCGCGCGTCCGGGGCGCGGCGCCCGCTCAGGCAGCCGACCAGCGCGTAGCGCCCGGCGAGGGCTCGAAGCAGCTGGCGAGTCCCGGCCGGGACGGTCGCCTCGGCGGGATCGGCGACGATCGGCGCGATCGTCCCGTCGACGTCGGTCAGGATCGCTGAGCGCTCGGGACGCCGGCGAAGCGGGGCGAGCAGGGAGTCGAGACGCCCCTCCTCGACGTCTCCCTGATCTGGGCTCCCGCCGTTCACTGGCTCTAGTATCGCCGCCTCCATGGACCGGACCTCCGATGCCGGGTCTCGAACGCTGAAGCTGGCGGCGATCGGGACCGCAGCGGGAGCGTTCAGCGGCCTGCTCGGGGTGGGCGGTGGCAGCGTGATCGTCCCGCTGCTGATCATCTGGCTCGGCTACGGGGCGCGGGAGGCGACCGGCACGAGCCTGATGGCGATCGTCGTGATAGCCGCCCTGGCGGTCACGGTGCAGGCCTTCTACGGGAACGTCGACCCCCCGAACGCAGCCCTGGTCGCCCTGCCCGCGATCGTCGGCGCATTCGCCGGAACCGCTCTCCAGCAGCGCGTCCCGGAGCGGCTGATCGCCGTCCTCTTCGCCGTGCTCCTGATCGTGGTCGCGATCGAGTTGATCGTCCCGTGAGCGAGGTCGCCGCGGCGATCATGGGCTTCGCCGGCGGGATGATCGGCGGCCTGCTCGGGGTGGGCGGCGGGATCCTCTTCGTTCCCGCGCTGGTGATCTTCATGAACGAGAGCCAGGTGGGTGCCGAGGCGACCTCGCTGCTGGCGATCGTCCCGGTGGCGATCGTCGCGGTCTGGCGCCAGGTCGGCTACGGCAACGTGCGGGTCCGGGAGGGACTGGTGATCGGCGCCCTCTCGCCCGTCGGGGTCGGCATCGGGGTGGTGCTCTCCAACGAGATCTCGCAGCGAGCGCTGGAGCTGATCTTCGCCGGGCTGGCGCTGGTGATCGCCGCACAGCTCGTCTACAGGGCCTTCCGGCCCAGCGTTTGAGACATGCCCCGTCGTTTGTAACTATGTGCCGGTACAGGCCGCTCGATCGAGGGAGTCAGGGATGAAGAGATCGTTCGCGCCTCGGCTCGCAACACTGGGGATCTTGCTGCTGGGTCTGCTCCTCGCCCCACCGGCGGCGATGGCGAAGCACGGGCCCTGCCTTGATCGATCGAGGATCCACCCGATGGTCTTCGTGCACGGGGGCACCGGGTCGGGCGGCCAGTTCGAGTCGCAGAAGCTGCGCTTCACGGAGAACGGCTATCCGGACGCCTACGTTCGGGTCTTCGAGTACGACTCGACCTTCAGCGTCGAGTCCCCGGCCGATGTCCAGGCGAGGCTCGACACCTTCATCAATCAGGTCAAGCAGGAGACCGGCCGCAGCCAGGTCGACCTCCTCGGCCACTCGCTGGGCACGGCCGTCTCCCAGACCTACCTCACGAGCTCTCCCGCTCACGCCGCGAACGTCGCCCACTACGTGAACATCGATGGGGCGCAGGCGGCGTCGCCGCCCGGCGGCGTCCCGACCCTGGCGATTTGGGCGGGACGGGGGACGCCGGGTCGCTCGATCGGAGGGGCGACCAACGTCACGGTCCCCAACCAGACCCACGTCCAGTCCGCGACCTCACCCGAGTCCTTCGCGGCGATGTTCAGGTTCTTCACCGGCCGGCACCCGCGGACGACCGACATCCTCCGCGAGCGCGGCAAGATCAGGATCGCCGGGCGCGCGCAGCTGTTCCCGCAGAACGTGGGCGTCCCGGCGGGGACCACGCTGACCATCTGGCGCGTGAAGAAGTCGAACGGACGCCGGATCGCGCATCCGGTCGCGACCCCCGCGCTGGCGGTCGACGGGTCCTGGGGCCCGGTCAGGGTGCGGAGCGGCAAGCGGTACGAATTCGTCCTCGAGCAACAGGGCCAGTTCCATCACTTCTTCTATGAGCCGTTCCGGCGCAGCGACGATCTGATCCGGCTGCTCACCAATGTCCCGGGCACGGGTTTGGACTTGATCCAGGATCGAAGTCCGAACCACGTGAACCTGATCATGGTCCGGTACAAGGAGCTCTGGGGCGATCAGGGCGCGGAGAATGACGTGCTGTCCGTCAACGGGACGAACGTCATCAACGCCGCGACCAGCCCGGTCGATCACAGGACGAACGCGATGTTCGTCTTCGACAAGGGCTCGGACGGGTTGAGCGACGTCACCTCGCCGATCCCGGTGTTCTTCGGCCTCCCGTTCCTGAGCGCCGTGGATCTGTTCATTCCCGCGGCTTGGCCGCCGAACTCGACGGTGCGGGTGGATCTCCGCTCTCGCGGATCCCGGCGTACCCGCGAGGTGAGCTTCCCGAACTACCCGTCGTCCAACAACACGATCACGGTTCAGCTCAACGACTTCGAGCGCTAACGCGATTGCCTGCTACAGGCCGTGCTCGAGTGCGCCCTTGACGCCCGCGTCCAGTGCGTTCAGCCGGTAGAGGGCGAGCGCCTCCGGATTCCCGAATCCACGGCCGCCGCCCCTGGCGCCATCCACGCCGTGGTGGGAGAGCAGACAGTGGAGCAGCGCGGCCCGGCGCTCCGATGAGAGGCCGCCCGCCGCCGCGCCGACGATCTCGGCCCCGAGGGCGAGGTGGCCGAGCAGCCGCCCCTCCTCCGTGATCCCGAACTCGGCCCCGTAGGTGAACTCGCGCGAGCGGCCGACGTCGTGGACGAGGGCCGCGGCCATCAGCAGATCCGAGTCGAGCCGGGGGTGCAGCTGGCAGACCTCCCCGACCAGCGTCCCGACGGCGACGGTGTGCTCGAGCAGCCCACCGACGTAGGCGTGATGACCCGCTCGGGAGCAGGGTGCACGGCGGAAATCGGCGGCGACGGGCTCCGTGAAGAGCACCCGCTCCACCACCCCCCGCAGCTCCTGGTCGTGCACCTCGCGGGTGAGGTGCTCGAGGAAGCCCTCGAGCTCTCCGGCGTCGCGGTAGGCGGCGGGCAGAAAGTCGGTCGGATCCAGCTCGGCCGGGTCGAGCGGCTGAATGTCCGCGACCTCGACGACGAGCTCACCGCGGAACCGCTCCACCCTGCCGGACACGTGGATCGCCTGACCGCGCTCGAACCGCCCGGCGAGGCGGTCGACCTCGCGGAAGGCTCGCGCAGGGATCGTGCCGCTGCGATCGCGCAGCTCGAGGGAGAGGTAGATCGAGCCGTTGCGCGCCGAGAGCCGGTCCTTGCGGACGCAGGCGTAGACCCCGCTGAAGCGCTGGCCGGGCTTCAACTCGGCGATCGGGGTGGGTTGCGTGGTCGCCTCCACCACCCCTGAGTCTCCAAAGTGAACCGGACACCTCGAGGTCGCCGACTCGCTAGTCTCGATCAATGGACGCGCTCGCTTGGGAGGCCGAGCCACCGCAACTCAGGTCCCCGGTCCTCGTCTGCGCATTCGCCGGCTGGAACGACGCCGCGGGCTCCGCCACCACCGCCCTGACGACGGCCGCCGAATCACTCGACGCCGAGGTGATCGCGCAGATCGACCCGGAGGAGTTCTTCGACTTCCAGGCGAATCGGCCGACGATCAGCATGACCGAGGGCCAGACTCGTG
>DATBFS010000003.1:0-19543 GCA_036558385.1 Solirubrobacterales bacterium
GTGAAGAGGTCGCCCGCGCGATCCAGCTCGGGATCGAGTACGACCCTCAGCCTCCGTTCGACTCCGGATCGCCCGCCAAGGCGCATCCGGACCTGATCGGGTTGGTGCGAGCTGCCGGGGAGCGACCGTCGTGACCCGAAGTGGAAGGCAGCGGAAGATCGCCTTCTACGGCGGCAGCCAGACGGACTACGAGCTCTTCATGATGCGCCCGGACGGCACCCACGATCACAGCCTCACCGACGAGGCCGTCAACGAGCGCTCACCCGTGTTCTCGCCGAACGGCAACTGGATCGCGTTCGGCACCGACGACACCAAGATCGAGAGGATCCGTGTTGACGGCTTTCATCGACGGAACCTCACCGCTGACTCGGCCGGCAACGCGGACGCGTCCTGGCAGCCGCGCCCGCGGCGTCGCCACCACTGAGCGAGGCTACGCCGGCTCCCAGAGCGTGCCGCCGAGCACCGGCACCGCCTTCAGCTTCCAGTCCCGGGCGAGGGGCCACAGCTCGGCCTCGAGCACCGGGCGCGGCTTTCCGCTCAGCTCCTCGAGCTCGCGCGTCGCGCAGCGTCCGAAGCGCTCGATGGCCTCCAGCGGCTCCGCGCGGGCCTCACCGGCCGCCGCCCCGGCGGCCTCCGCCGCCTCGCGGTAGGCGTCGTAGGGCTCGTGTCCCCAGACGCCACGCCGCGATCCGTCGTCGCTCACGAACACGGCCGACGGAAAGCTCACCCGCTCGTATTGCTCCGTCCTTCTCACCTGGCCCGCCTCACGCGCCTCCTGCGGGGGGCTTCGAACCTCGTCGAGATCCGCGGCGAATGCCTCCGTGATCGCGTTGGAGGCGAGGTCGATCCGAAAGCGCTCCACGTCGAGGCCGGCCGCGGCTGCCTCGCCGACCAGCGCCTCGGGGTGGTCGAGCTTCCTGCACCCGACCATCAGTCCCTCGCGCAAGCGACGCAGGTATCGGTAGGCCGCGTCGGGTCCCTGCTCCGCCGCCGCCTTGACGCCCTGGCAGGCCGGGTAGGTGGAGTCGATGGGGCCCTTCGTCCACAGCCGAGGGTCGGTCGGCATCCCCGTCTCGGCGGCCACGTCCAGCCAGTGAGCCATCAGGTCCGAGAAGCAGTCGGGGCCGGATCCGATGCCGCCCTCCTCGTCTCGATAATCGGAGCCATACTTTCGAGCCAGCCCTCCCATCACCCAGACGAAGCGCAACTGATCGCCGAACTCCCACATCAGTCGACGCAACATCGGCTCGGAGCCCCAGGACCACGAGCAGGCTGGATCGGTGTAGTAGCGGACCTCTACGGGCATGGGCGTGCACGATGGCGCCCGGCGAGCCGGGCCTTAGGGTGAGTGTCGAAAATACTCATCGGATGGCCGAGGAAGCAACAACCGGGCTTGCAAGCAGCCTGATCGGGACGATTCTCTCCGGTCGATATCGGCTCGAATCGAAGCTTGGCAGCGGCGGGATGTCAACGGTCTTCCTGGCCCGGGACGAGACGCTGGAGCGGTGGGTCGCGGTCAAGGTGATGCACCGCGAGATGTCCGACCAGCCTGACCAGATCGAGCGCTTCCGGCGGGAGGCGCGCGCCGTGGCTCAGCTCTCGCACCCCAATGTGGTCGCGGTGATCGATGCCGGCGAGGACGGCGGCTATCCCTACATCGTCCTCGAGTACGTCGAGGGAGAGACGCTGAAGCAGCGGATCGAGCGACTCGAGCGCCTGCCGGTGGACGAGGCCGTCGCATACGCGATCGAGATCGGGCGGGGGCTCGCCGCGGCCCACGCTCGGCGAATGGTGCACCGAGACGTCAAGCCGCAGAACGTGCTGATCGACGCCGAGGGCCGGGCCAAGGTGACCGACTTCGGGATCGCTCGCTCGCTGGAGTCGGATGGCCTGACCAAGACCGGCCGGGTGCTCGGCACCACCGACTACGTCGCTCCCGAGCAGGCCATGGGCCACGGCGTCGACTCACGCTCGGACATCTACTCGCTCGGGGTGCTGCTGTACGAGATGCTGACCGGCGAGGTGCCCTTCCAGGCCGAGACCGTGGTGGGCGTGGCGATGAAGCACGTCAACGAGGACATGCCCGACGTGCAGCAGCGGCGCCCCGAGATCTCCTCGGCGCTCGCGGCGGTGATCGAGCGGGCGACGTCCAAGGACCCGAAGAAGCGCTATGAGGACATGAGCGCGTTCCTGCTCGACCTCGAGGGCGCGCTGGAGGTCGAGGTGGCGCGCTCGGGGACGAGCTATGGCGAGGCGACCAACGTGCTCGACGCGGTGCCTTCCGGGCGCCGGCTCCTCACCGCCCGGCGCGTCTCCGCGGCCGGCGTCGTCCTGGTGCTGGCGGGGGTCACCGCCGCGCTCCTGATCGCGGCCCTTACCGGGGGCGGCGGGAAGCACACGCCGAATGCGGTGGCCTCGGGCGCCGAGATCCCGCTCCAGAGCGCCGAGGCGTTCGATCCCGACGGGGACAACGAGGAGCACAGCGACGAAGCCGCCAACGCGGTCGATGCTGACTCCAGCACAGCTTGGACGACGGAGACCTACCAGGACAGCGCTGTGCTGTCCGACGCCGCGGGCAAGCCCGGCGTCGGCTTGGTGATCACCACCAAGAAGCCCGTCGCCGCGCGCACGATGACCATCCAGGCCACCCACGGGGGTTGGGACGGCCTGATCTATGGATCGCTGTCGTCCCCGACCGTCGATCCGTCCACGGGCGAGCCGCAAGGCCAGCCGATCAGCCCGCCGATCGACAACGCGGACGCCAACCAGACCATCCAGCTCAACCAGACGAAGGCTCGTTACTTCCTCATCTGGATCACGAAGGTCTCCCAGGCCTACGACCCCGACACCGGCGGCTACAACCTCGAGATCCAGGACGTGACGCTGAACAGCTAGCGCGGCGGGGTCGCGGATCGCGAAGACCGGGCCAGCCCGTCGATCGCTCGCTCGCGCGACTCGCCAGCCGCGATAACGTCGCCACCGCTCCGCTCAGACTCCCCCCGGTCACGTTGACGACGCATATCGTCGTCAACTCCACCACCGCGCCGCGCGCCCCCACCCGAGTCACGTTATCCCCGCCCTTTCTGCGTGAGCGGGGGCCGCCTTGGCCAGCAGCCGTACGCGTGCGTCTCCACGTGGCCGGGGCGCTTGCCGGCGGACGGCCTAGAAGCGGTACGCCCGCTCGGCCGCATGTCGCTCGAGGGCAAGGCGGACGAGCCGGTCGCAGAGCTCCGGATAGGGAATGCCGTCGGCCTCGAACAGCTTCGCGAACACGCTCGTGGAGGTGAAGCCCGGGATGGTGTTGATCTCGTTGACCAAGACGTCGCCGCTCTCGCGGACGAAGAAGTCACAGCGCGCGAGTCCCGAGCCGCCGATCGCCGTGAACACCCTGGCGGCGAGGGTGCGGACCCTCTCGATCTGCTCGGCGCCGATTCGGGCCGGCACGACGAGCTCCATGCCGCCGTGGGAGTACTTGGCCTCGTAGTCGTACCAGTCGGCGTGGGCCACGATCTCGCCGGGAGGCGAGACGATGGGCCGATCGTTCCCCAGCACCGAGCACTCGACCTCGCGGCCGTCGCCGTCCGCCTCCACGATCACCCGGGGATCGTGCCGGGCGGCCATCTCGACGGCCTCGTCCAGCCCTCTCTCCGGGCTGGTCACCTTCGAGATACCCACGCTGGAGCCCAGCCTGGCGGGCTTCACCCACAGTGGCAGGCCCATCGCGGCCGCCCGCTCGCGCCAGCCATCGGCGCCGGCCTCGCAGAACTCCACCTGCGGGATCCCGTGAAAGCCGAGCAGGCGCTTGAAGATGAGCTTGTCGATCGCCAGCGACGCAGCCAGGACGCCCGGTCCGACGTACGGAAGGTCCAGGCACTCGAGCATGCCCTGGACCGTGCCGTCCTCTCCGAACGGCCCGTGGAGGACCGGGAACGCGACCTCGGCGTCGACGAGGCCCCCCGCCGCCCTGAGCTCGACCTCGCTCCCGTCCACCAGCCAGCGCCCGTCGCGCTCGATCAAGATCGGGATGACCTCGTGGCCGGCCTCGCGCAGGCCCTCGGCAACCGACGCCCCCGACTCGAGCGACACGCCGTGCTCGCTCGAGCGCCCGCCGCTGAGGACCGCGACGCGCATCAGGGCGTGGCACCGGTGGACGTCGTGGTGGTCGTCGTCGGCGCCGGCTGGAACTTCCCGACGAACACCGTCACGGCCTCGCCGGGCGACAGGCGCGTGCCGGCCGGCGGGGCCTGATTGAGCACCTGGCCGTCCTCGTTCGGATCGGTGGTGGTCTGCTTGACGATCCGAACGCTCAATCGAGCCGTCCTCAGATCGGCCTTCGCGGCCTCCAGCGATTCGCCCACCACGTTCGGGACCGCGGCTGGGGCGGGGCCGTTGGACACCACGATCGTCACCGCGGTGTGCTTCTTGACCGTGGTCCCGGCCGCCGGATCCTGCGCGATCACCTGCCCCGCCGGCGCGTCTGAGTCGCGGTTCTCGAAGTCCGGGATCAACCCCGCGCCTCGGATCGCCGTGTCGGCGGCGTCCTGCTGGGAGCCGATCACCGAGGGGACGGGGACAAGCTTCGCCCCGATGGAGACGAACAGGGTGACGGCTCGCCCGCGCCCCAGACGGGTACCAGCAGGTGGCTGGGTTTCGATTGCCAGTCCCGCACCGATCGTGGTGGAGTGGCGCTTGACCGCCTTTACCAGGAAGCCCTTGTCCTCGATCTCCTTCACCGCCTGCCTCTGCGGCACTTTCGCGACGGGAGGCACGATCGCCGAGCCCTGGCCGATCGAGACGGTGATCGTCACAGTAGACCCTTTGTCGGCCTTCACTCCTGCACGAGGATCCTGCCTGACGACGGTTCCGTTCGGCTTGCGGCTGGAAGCCTGCTGCACGGCCACCTCGAAGCCCTCATTGTTGAGCGTGGCGCTCGCCTGCTGCTCGGTCTGCCCTAGAACGGTCGGCACCGCGACCTCCTCCGGCCTCGTCAACGCGTAAACGAGCACCCCCGCGATCGCCAGCAGGAGGACGCCGAGGATGGCCAGGCGGGCAGGCGTGAAGAAGCCACGCGCCAACGGGGGTTCCTCCTCCGGCGGCTCGGCCGGAGGAGCGCCCGCCGCCTCAGCGACGGCGGCGTAGGACGCGGTATCGCCCAGCGCCCCGGCGGCCGGGTCGGCCTCTGCGGCATCGAGGGCCCGCTCGAACTCCTCCGCCGAGGCGAAGCGGTTGGCGGGGTCCTTGGCCAACGCCTTCAGCACCACCGCGTCGAGCGCGCGCGAGACCTGCGGATTGACCTCGCTCGGCGGTCGCGGGCGCTCCGAGACCTGCTTCAGGGCCACCGTGACGGGCGAATCGGCCTCGAAGGGGACCTGCCCGGTCAGCGCCTCGTACAGCAGCACGCCGATCGAGTAGATGTCGGAGGCGGCGGTGACGGGCAGGCCCTGGGCCTGTTCAGGCGAGAGGTACTGGGCGGTGCCGAGCACCGAGCCGGTCTGCGTGATCTCCGAGGCGCCCGCGCGGGCGATCCCGAAGTCGGTCACACGGGCGCGGCCCTCCGAGTCGACGAGCACGTTCTGAGGCTTCAGGTCGCGATGGACGATCCCGTGTGAGTGCGCATATCGTGCGCCGGCGAGCACCTGGCGGACGATCTCCACCGCCTCGCTCACGGAGAGCCCGCGCTCGATCAGGTCCTTGAGCGAGGCCCCCTCCACGTACTCCATCGCGATGTAGTGGGTGCCGTCGAAGGTGCCGCGGTCGAAGACCCCCACCACGTTCGGGTGCTGGAGTCCCGCCGCCGAGGAGGCCTCGCGGCGAAACCGCTCCACGAACTGGGCGTCCTGGGCAAACCGCTCGTGCAGGAACTTGAGTGCCACGCGGCGGTCGAGCATCGTGTCCTCGGCGCACCAGACGTCGGCCATTCCGCCGGACCCGACGCGCCCGAGCAGCCTGTACCGCCCCGCGACGAGTGTCTCCGCTTCCAGCCTCATCCGCCCACGAGGCTGTCCATCACCTGGGTCGCGATGGGGCCGGCGACCTGGGCGCCGAAGCAGCCCGCGCACCGCTCGATCGTCGCGGCGACCGCCACCTGTGGGTTGTCGGCCGGGGCGAAGGCGATGAACCAGGGCTGGTTGACGTGATCCGCCGGGTCGCCGATCTCCGCCGTGCCCGTCTTGCCGGGGAACGATTGTCCGTTCACCGTCAAGCCTCCCCCCGTCGCCTCCGGATCATGCGTCACGTTGAGCATCATCTGCTTCAACTCGTCGGCCGTCTGGGGACTGATCGCCGTCGAGGCGACCTTGGGATTGAGCTTGTCGGTGACACGTCCGTCGGGGTCGGTGACCTGCTGCACGAAGGTCGGTCGCATCAACTCGCCCCCGTTGGCCACCGCCGCGGCCACTTCCGCCATCTGAAGCGGCGTCGCCAGGTCCTGTCCCTCGGCGCCGCCCTGGCCGATCGCGACCCTGCCGACGTCGAAGCCCGAGCTCACGAGGCGGCCATCGGAGTTGTACGGACCGCTCGGCGCCATCTGGACGTCCGGATAGTCGAGCTGCGGGTCGTTGTAGAACCCGAAGCGCTTCATGTACTTGACCATCGTGCCCGCGCCGAGTTGCTCGCCGAGCTGGGCGAAGTACGTGTTGACCGAGAAGGTGAGCGCGGTGGTCATGTCGATGTCGCCGAACTGCTCGTTGCCGGCGTTGAAGAGCGGGACGCCGCCGATCGTCTGAGGCGAGCGGCCGCTGAGGGCGCTGGAGGGCGTGAACTGGCCGGAATCGAGCGCGGCCGCGGCGGTGACCACCTTCATCGTCGACCCCGGCGGGTAGACGCTCTGAGTGGCACGGTTGAGGAGCGGCGCCCCCGAGCTGTCGCGGTTGAGGCGCCCCAGGACGTCCGTGTCCTGCACCGAATTGGGGTCGTAGCCCGGAACCGACGCCATCGCCTTCACCGCCCCGGTCGAGGGATCGAGGGCCACGACGGCGCCCCCGGACCCACTGGCCCCGGCCGTGGAGGCGATCGCGGACTGCAGCGCCTGGGTGGCGACCTGCTGCGCGTTGGCGTCGATCGTCAGGGTGAGGTTGTCGCCCTCCTGCGGCACGCCCCGGATCTGGTCGAGGATCGTGGTGAACTCGTTTCGCTCGCCGGCCAGAACGGGGTTCTCGGAGCGCTCGATGCCCGTCTGTCCCGACTGGACGAAGCTGTAGCCGACCGGGTTGCCGAACACCGAGCCCTGGGGGTAGCGCCGCACGTAGACGGGGTGGTTGCCGCCGCCCTCGGGGAAGCTCTGGGCGACCGTAACCCCGTCCGCCGTCTTGATCGTTCCCCGCTTCACGGTCTGCTCGGCGATCAGCGGGCGCCGATTGTCGGTGTTGTCCTTGAGGCTCGAGGAGTCGAACACCGCCCAGTAGGACGTGAACCCGACCAGGGCCGCGAACAGCAGCAGGATCAGCGCGTAGAGGCGGACGATGGGCGGGTTCACGCGGGTAACGCCTCCAGCTCGTGATCGGCCTCGCTCGCGGGGCGTGGGCGGCGCGCGTCGTTGGAGATCATCAGCAGGAGCCCCACCAGGATCATGTTCGCGATCACGGAGCTTCCCCCGAAGCTGACGAAGGGCAGGGTCACACCGGTCAGCGGGATGAACCGGACGACGCCGCCGATGATCACGAACGCCTGGAGCGTGAACACCGCCGTCAGGCCCGCCGCCAAAAGCTTCGAGAACCCGTCGCGGGCCATGACCGCGGTCTTGAACCCACGGGCGGCCACCAAGGCGTAGATCGCGATCACCCCCGCGCCGCCGAACACCCCCAGCTCGCTGACGATGAGCGCGTAGATCTCGTCCGTGTGGGGGGCCGGGAGGATGCTTCCGCAGTCGGGGAACGGCTGTGCGCAATGGGGCGCGAATGGCCCCGGCAGCTTGAGCAGCGACTCCCCCAGACCCTGCCCGAAGAGCCCGCCATCCGCCTGGGCGAACAGCGACTGCTCGATCTGGCCGGCCCCCACCGCCTTGCTGTGCCAAGGGTCGAGCCAGATGTCCACCCGGTCGCCGACGTGCGCGATCGCGTGCGTCATGAACCAGGCGCCGACGAAGAAAAGCGCCAAGCCGGCGACGACGTATGACAGCCGCGCCGTGGCCACGTAGAGGAGCGCCAGGAAGGCCCCGAAGAACATCAGCGAGCTTCCGAGGTCGCGGATGTAGACGAGCATCACCATCGACGCTCCCCAGACGACCAGCAACGGCCCGAAGTGCTTGAGCGGCGGGATCGTCAGCCCGGCCACGCGCCGCGCCGCCACCGTCAACAGCTCCCGCTTTTCATGCAGGTAGCTGGCGAGGAAGATGACCACGCAGATCTTGGCGATCTCGGCGGGCTGGAACGAGAGCGGCCCCAGATCAACCCCCAGATAGGCGCCGTTGACCTGTGAGCCGATCCCCGGAAGGCGCGGCGCGAGCAACAGGAGGATGCCCACGGTCGCGATCAGGTACCGGTAGCGCTCGAGCGCGTGGTAGTCGCGAACGAAGAGGATCGTCGCCGCGAGCAGGGCGGCCCCGGCGACGAAGATCGTCGCCTGCTTCAACGCGAGGCTGTCGTTGATTCGGAACAGCATCACCAGGCCGATCGCCGCCAGCAGGGCGCACAGCGGGAACAGGTACGGGTCCGCGTACGGCAGGCGCGCCCGAATGAAGATGTGGACGCCGAGGCATACGGCGAGGAAGTAGCCGCCATAGATCAGGCTGATGTCCCCGATCTGGTTCGACTCGACGATGAAGACCTCCGTGAACCCGCCGGTGACGAGGACCGCGACGCCGATCAGCGCCAGAAGCTCACGGTTCCGGGCGCTCATCGCCCGCCGTCCGATCCAGGCCCGCCACCCTGGCCGCCTCCGTCGCCGGCCTGGCCGTGCCCGGATCCTTCTGAGCTCGACTTGGCGCCGGCGCCCGGGTGGGCTGGCTTTTGGCTTCGGGCCTGACTCCTGCGCCGCTGGTTGACACGCGCCGCCTGTCTCCTCCTCGCCGTCTGCTCCGCCGCGCTCTGGAGGTCCTCGAGAAGCGACACCGCGTCGCCATGAAACCGCAGCGTGTGGTTGACGGCGCTGTCCTGGCGGTTGGCCGGGATCGAGCTCACCTGGACGGGGGCTGCGTAGACCTCGGAGTAGAGGTTGATGTCGAGCGGCAGGGTGTACGGAAGGCCGCGGTAGAGAGCGAGCCGGCCGCCGGAGTCGCTCCCCAAAAAGTAGATCTGGCGCACCCCCCACACCGCGACCGCCGCGAGCCCGACGGTGACCAAGATCGCCGCGAGCACCCTGGCCACGGTTCCGAGCCGCGGGGCCCGGCGCTTCCTGCCCACCGCCGCGCTCGGCGAGGCGGCGCCAGCGGTGCGGCCCCTCGAGCGCCCGGCGGCCGCCGCTACGCGGTCGGCGGTCAAGCCCGCCTCCTCGGCGGCGGGGCCGACCAGCGTCGCCCCCTCCTCCCCCAGGGGCGCCTTCACGTCCTCGAGGCGGAAGGCGACGACGGTGATGTTGTCGCGCCCGCCGGCCTGATTGGCCTCGCGCACCAGGCGCTTGACCGCCTCGTCGAGCGTCCCCGACTCGGCCAGCACCTCCCCGATCCTCTCCTCCCGGAGCATCGTGGTCAGCCCATCGGAGCAGAGCAGGTACACGTCGCCGGGCCGTGCGCGGTAGGTCATGGTGTCGACCTCGACCTCCCGCTCGGGGCCGAGCGCCCTGGTGATGATCGAGCGTTGCGGATGGCCCTCGGCCTGCTCGTCGGTGAGGCGGCCCTGGCGGCGCAGCTCCTCCACCAGCGAGTGGTCCGAGGTGAGCAGCTTGAGCTCTCCCTCGCGGAACAGGTACGCGCGGCTGTCCCCGACGTGAGCCAGGCCCACCTCGTCCTCCTCCACCAGCGCTGCCGTCAGGGTCGTCCCCATGCCGGAGCGCGAGGAGTCCGTTTGGGCCAGTCGGTGGATGCGGGCGTTGGCCGTCTTTGCGATCGCCTTCAGATAGGCCTCGGGCGACTCCTCGCCCCGCGCCACGGCCTCGAAGGACTCGGCGGCGAGACGAGAGGCCACCTCTCCGGCCTGTGCTCCCCCCATCCCGTCGGCAACCGCGAAGACGGGCGGTCGGGCAAAGTAGGAGTCCTCGTTGGCATTTCGCTGCCGCCCCGTGTCGGACTGAGACGCCTGTTCGACGACTCGCAGCATCAGCCCTGGGGGACGTCGAGCTCGAACCGGAGCTCGGTCCCGCCGATCCGCAGCTCGTCGAGGTCCTTGAGCTCGGCCTCGCCCTTCAGGAGCCCCCCGTTCAGGTAGGTGCCGTTGGTCGAGCTCATGTCCTCGACGTAGTAGCTCGCCCCCCGCGAATAGACGCGGGCGTGGAGGCCCGAGGCGTAGCGATCCTCGATTCGGACGTCGGCATCGGCCGACCTCCCGATCGAGATCCCCCCGAAGAGGTCGAATCGCTCGCCGGGGTCGAGGCCGCCGCCCGTGACCGCGACCAGCCAGGCGTCCGTGGCGGCCGAGCGCCCGCCCGGGCCGATCGGGTGGATGCCGGTCGCCTCGGGCGCCGGCGCGGTGGTCCGGCGAAGCTCCCGGAACGCGCTCGCCGCCACCCAGAGGAGGAACAGGTACAGAACGGCGAGGAAGCCGAACTTGAGCGCTACCGCGATCGGCTCGGTGTCCATCGACGGTTAGTGCTCGATATCGAAGGTGAACCTGGTCGTCCCGAGGGTGACCTCGTCCCCGGGTGCGAGGCGGGACCTGTCCACGCGCCGGTCGTTGACCTTGATCCCGTTGGTCGATCCCAGATCGACGATCTGCCAGTCGCCCGTCGATCCGCGGCGAAGCTCGGCGTGCCTTCGAGACACGTTCGGGTCGGAGAGCACGCAGTCGCACTCTCGCGAGCGGCCGAGCACCGCCACCGGTCCGTCGAGGACGTACCGACGATCGTCGAGGGTGACGATTGCCTTCGTCCCCACCAAGGGCCGCTCGGGACGTCGGCGCTCCTTCCTGGACTCCTTCGGGGGGACGGAGTAGACCATCGTGTGCCCCTGCTCGCCCTGGGACGGGGCGTCGCCCTGGCGCGCCGGCGGCTTCACCAGGCGCGTCTGGATTCCGAACTCTCCTAGCCGCAGCCGATCGTCCGTCTCGAGGTCGATCTTGGGACGGGTCAGGAGCGCGTAGTCGTGGCGACGCGCGTGCTCGAGGAGGTAGCCCGACAGCTCCTCCGCGAGGGAGCGCTCGTACCCCTCCAGCCGCTTGTGATCCTCCGCCGAGAGCCAGACCGTGTACTGGTTCGGCACGTAGACGCGCGACACCGACGCGGTGCGGTGGGCGTCCATCTCCTTCGCAAGCTTGCGGGCGATCTCGACCGGCTGGACCTGCGACGAGAAGGCACGGCTGAACACCCCCTCGACGAGGTTCTCTATCCGCTGCTCCAGGTTTCGCAGAACGCTGATCTGGGGTCCTCCGGGGTCGCGGGCAGGCGAAAAGGGCGGTCCCCTCACGCCTGCGCGGCGTGACAATCCTAAGTGGTCAAGGGCGAAAGTACCGTCGGCGTCGGGCGGTGCGAGCGGCCGATCAGCGGCCCGGCATCGCCGTGTCCGGGCCGGCTCCGGGAGCGGCGATCGGGAGCGGAGCGCCCGGGATCGGCGCCCAGCTGGGGTCGGCGCGTGGCATGCGGCGGCGGAACTCGATGATCACGGCCGCGACGGCCGCGGCCGCCACGAGCACGGGCCTTCCGGCGAGCCTGCCGTCCGCGATCACGCGCAGCGCCGCCTCGAGCCCACCGGCCCAGAGCAGCGCTCCAAGCAGCGCCAGCGCCATGTGTCGAGCCCGCAGGACGATCCCGAGCAGCACCGCGGCTGCGCCGAATGCGGCTGCGCCGAGGAGGGCCTGCGGTTCGAGGAGCGGCGCAAGCACTTCGCTTGCGGCGGTTCCGCTGGCGCGGCCCCAGCCGGGATGCGCCGCGCCGACCACGCCGAGCCGAGATCCGAAGTTCAGCGCGCTCGCCGCGACCAGCATGCACCACCAGCCGAGCGCCCCGAGCACCGCGCGCTCGATGGCCCTCCCTCGCAGAGCCGCGACGGCGGGGTACACAGGCGCCGCGGACAACGCACCGAGGACCGGGCCGAGCGCCGGGACGGCGGCCCACGGCAGCGTGGAGGCGATCAGGATCGCCGGCGCGCTCAAGGCGCCGAGGATGAGCGCCAGACCGGGGCGGCCCAACACCGAGATCGCCGTCACCGCGGCCGCCCATCCGCAGAGCGCCAGGAGCTGGGCGACCCGGAGCAGTCCCGCGTGCTGAGCCTCGTGTTCCCCGGTTCCGGGATCCGGCACGGCCCGGGCGTCGTCGAGGGCGGCCAAGGCACGCCCGAGCTCGCGGCGGAGCTCGATCAGGGACGGGCGGCGCTCCGGATCCGGATCGAGGCACGCGTCGATGCACGACGCGACCCGGGCCGGGAGGTCGGGGCGGTATTCGCGGAGCGCCGGCAGCTCGCCGCCGATCTCACGCGCCGTCTGCGCAGGGGTCTCGCGCGCCACCGGGTTGGCGCCGGCCCAGCATTCGTACAGGCTCAGGGCCAGCGAGTACACGTCGGCGGGCTCGGCCACGTGCTCACCCTCGGCCTGCTCGGGCGCCATGTAGGCGAGCGTCCCGACCACCTCGCCGGTGGCGGTCAGTGCCGTGGCCCCGCTCAGCGCGGCGACCCCGAAGTCCATCAGCTTGGCGCGACGGCCCGCGCCGGCGTCGACCTGCACGATCACGTTCTGTGGCTTTACGTCGCGGTGAATCACGCCGCGAGCATGCGCGTGGGCGAGTGCATCGCAGACGTCGACGCCGAAACCCGCCACCTCTCGATCCGAGAGGTCGCCGCGCTGGGCGAGCTCGGCGAGGGTGGCCCCGTCCACGAGCTCGCTGACCAACAGCGCGCGCCCCTCGTCCGACCCGAGCTCATAGAGCGTGACGATGCCGGGGTGGTTGAGCCGGGCGGCAGCCTGCGCCTCACGGAGGATCCGACGCGCGTCCGTCCCGGCGATCTCCTTCACCGCCACCTGGCGCTGGAGGCGCTCGTCGAAGGCCCGGTAGACGACCCCCATCCCCCCCGAGCCCACTCGCTCGAGGACCCGGAATCGCTCCATGACCAGGTCGCCCACCATTTCCGACTTCAGCTTCGCCGCCAACGGCCTCGTCCCTCCCGGCGAGCGCAACGGTTCGTGCGCTGCCCGAGCACGTATGCGAAACGCGCCCGGAGCAGGGGTCATACTCTCGGCGTTGAAGGCACCGAACGGGGCTTAGCTTTGGCATTCCTCGACGAGGAAGAACCGCTGGCAGCGTCGGGCGGCGGCGGTCCGCCATCGCGGCGCGTGCCCGACCGGCAGCGACAGATCATGATCCGGCGCGCCATCGGGGTCGGCGCGATCGTGGTGATCCTGATCCTGCTGGTGCTGGGGATCCGGGGCTGCCTCAACGCTCGCAAGCACCGCAGCTTCGAGAACTACGCGTCCGATCTCACCGCGATCGCCACTCAGACGAACCAGCTCTCGCGCGATTTCTTCGGGCGACTCAACGACCCCGGAAACCTCTCGCCCCTGAGCTTCGAGGCGCAGATCGCAGCCGACCGTGGGACCGCGGAGGGGCTGGACGACCGGGTTCATGCGCTGGACACTCCGGGCGACCTCGGTGGCGCCCAGGACCAGCTCAACCAGGCCTACGACCTGCGGCGCGACGCGCTCACCGGGATCTCCGACCAGATGAAGACCGCCCTCGGAACACCCGGCCCGCAGCGAACCGAGGCCGTGAACTCGATCGCCAACTACATGCAGTACTTCCTGGCGAGCGACGTCCTCTATGGCCTCGCGCAGGCTCAGATCGACGCGGCCCTGAAGGACGAGGGGATCGACCAGCGGGCGCCGGACAGCGTCTTCATGACGGACCCGCAGCGGTGGCTCGACCCGCTCGAGGTCTCGAGCGCCCTTGCCGCCGTGTCCGCCGGCAAGGCGACCAGCGGATCGCACGGCCTCGCCCTCCTCCAGACGACGGCCAAGCCGGGCAACGTGACCCTCGATCCGAACACGCCGGCGACGATCAGCGGTACCGGGCGGCCCGGGCTCGACGTCGAGGTGCAGAACCAGGGCAGCGCCGATGAGAGCGACGTCGCGGTCAGCTTCGAGATCACCGGCGGCACCCAGACCATCAGCGGCAGCGGGACGATCCCGCGGCTGGCCGCCGGGTCGATCCAGACGGCATCGATCCCGATCGACTCCTCTCCCGAGAAGAACACGCCGCTCACGCTCACGGTCACGGTCGAGCCCGTGCCCGGCGAGCAGATCACCAACAACAACCGCTCCACCTACTCGGTCACGTACAAGTAGACGTACGGACCATCGCTGGTAGAGGATGGGGCGCCTCAGCAAGGGCCGTGGCACGTTGGTGGTCGTACAGACCCGGAAGGTTCATCCCCCCGGTCACGCACCTCCAGGCGGCGGACCTTTCTACCCACCCAGCCAATTCTCGAGCGACTGCGCCGCGATAATCCTCGACGTGTCCACGCGGGTGGCATTCCTCGGACCGGCCGGCACCTTCTCGGAGGACGCCCTGCGGGCGGCGACTGCCGGCCTGGAGATCGAGGCACGCCCGGCCGCGACCGTGTATGAGGCGATTCGCGCGGTCGCGGCGGGCGAGGTGGACCGCGCTCTGGTTCCGTTCGAGAACTCCATCGAGGGGTCGGTGCGCTCCACCCTCGACACGCTCGCCTTCGAGGACTTCGAGGTGACCATCGCCGGAGAGCACGACCACCCGATCCGCAACAGCCTGATCGCTCGGGATTCCATCTCGCTCGAGCGGATCGAGGTCATCCTCTCTCACCCTCAGGCCAGCGCCCAATGCGCGCGGTTCATCCGCGATGAGCTGCCCGGCGCGAGGGTGCGGGGCGCTCCCAGCACGGCGGAGGCCGTGCGGGAGGTGTCCTCCAGCACGGAGCCGTGGGCGGCGCTGGGAGCGGCCTCGGCCGCAAGGATCTACGACTGCGTGGTCCTGCGGGAGGGCGTCGAGGACACTCCCGACAACGTCACCCGCTTCGTGTGGATCGCGCCCGCCGGGACCAGGGTGGACGGCGCCGGCCCCTGGCGGACCTCGCTGGTCTTCTCCGAGCTGGGGGCCGACCACCCGGGCGCTTTGGTCGAGGCGCTCACCGCGTTCTCCAGTCGCGATGTGAACCTGACCCGCATCGAGTCGCGACCGCGGCGGCAAGGCCTGGGCCTGTACATCTTCTTCCTGGACCTCGACGGGTCCGCGGAGGATCCCGCGGTCGTCGAGGCGATCGAGGCGCTGCGGGACAAGGCCGAATCGGTGCGGATCCTGGGCACCTACCCGATCTCCGCCGACGGGATTCCCGGCACCTAGGCGGGCGGGCGCCCCAAGGGCTCCGTCTACAATCGTGGCGCTATGGACACGGTGGACGACCCTCATGTAGGGCTCCGGGGCGCCAGGGCTCCGGGGCTTGGGAGGGTTGCGACCGTACGGGACGCGGCGAGCAACGGAAGCAACGGGTCGAACGGGCACCACCCCCTTCTCGGCGTCGGGAGCCGGGTCCTGGTCCTCAACGCGAGCTACGAGCCGATCAACGTCTGCAACATCAGGCGGGCGACGGTGCTCGTGCTGAAGGAGCGGGCCGAGATCCTCGAGCGCGGCGAGGGAGCGCTTCATTCCGAGCGGCTCGTCTTCCAGCGGCCCTGCGTGATCCGGCTGATCCGCTACGTCCGTGTGCCACGTGACGTCCACCGCCGCAAGATCACCCGCAAGGCGGTCCTGGCCCGAGACGCTTGGACCTGCCAGTACTGCGGCAGCCAGGCGGGAGGGCTCACGGTCGACCACGTCATCCCCCGCAGCCGCGGCGGCCAATCGGTCTGGGAGAACATCGTCGCCTCATGCGCCCCCTGCAACCGAAAGAAGGCCGACCTGACCCCCAGGGAGGCGCGGATGCATCCCCGCAGCCGCCCACGGCCCCCGGGGCCGACCGTGTTCATCCGCCTCGCGAGCCCGCGCATCCCGGTCGCCTGGGAGCCGTACCTCATCGCCGTCTGACCACCGGGCCAAGGACGAGCGCGGGGCCGCCCCGACGAAGCGAGGCGGCCCCGGCTCAAGGTGCGGCTGAAAGCGAAACGGGAATTCGCGGCGGGGCGGGACGTGCTCCCCGCCTCCCCATATCGCCGGTGCCCGGGTTGGATTCCGCCGGGCGGCCCGCACGGACCTTCCTAGCGGCCCTGCACCTCCGGCGTCCCGAGAAACATGTGATTCAAGTTAGGACCACCTCCTTTCTCCGGTCCACCGATTGAAGCAAAACGCGCGGCGCCGTGAAGCCGCGCCGGTGGAACGGCTCGCTCGCGCCGGGCCCGAGCTAGAGCCGGCCGCGAGCCTCGGCGAAGCGCTCGGCGAACTCCATCGCCCGGCGGTTGCGAGCCAGCCGCGCCGCCGCTCCCGGAAACAATCCGGAGAACCAGACCAGTCCGCGAACCGTCGGGCCGCCGACGATCACTTCAGCGGGGTTGCGACGGACCGCGCGGACCACGGCGTCGCCGACCCTTTCCGGAGGCTGGGTCCCGATCGGGTTGGAGCCCTCGATCCGGTCCTCGATCCGCCCGTACATACCGACGCGGCTGATGAACACCGGGCAGATCGCCGAGAAGCCAACGGGCTTGGATCCATGCTCGGCCCTCATCGCGTGAGTGAAGCCCACCACGCCGTGCTTTGTTGCCGAGTAGGAGGCCAGATAGGGCGACGGGGCCTTGCCGGCGAGCGACGCGATGTTGACCACGCGTCCCCAGCCCCGCTCGAGCATCCCTGGAAGGACGAGGCGAGTCAGGTCCATCACCGCCAGCAGATTCACGGTGACGATCGCCTCGAGCTCGGCTTCGGTGGTACCGACGAACGGTCCACCGAACTCGATTCCGGCGTTGTTCACCAGGATGTCGAACGGCCCGAGCGCCTCCGCTCCCCAGACAGCGAGCCGGCGCCGCTCGTCCGCGTCGGACAGGTCCGCCGGCACGTGCTCGACGGCGACTCCGCGATTGCGAAGCTCCGCCGCGAGGCCGTCGACCGGTGCCTCGGGGAGGTCGGTCAGCGCCAGGTTGACGCCCTCACCGGCGAGCGAACGGGCGATGTAGCCGCCCAGCCCGCCGCCGGCTCCGGTGACCATGGCGTTGCGTCCCCGTAGCTCCTCCACAGGGCGCGCAGCCTATCCGCGGGGAAGGGGCTAGGCGCCGTCCGCGTCCGGCGAGTCGGAAGCAGGGGTCTTGACGACCCCGTTGCCGGCCTCCTCGGCGGCGGCCTCCTCGTCGGCGATCGAAGCGCCGGACTCGATCACGAGGGCGACCGCGCTGACGCGATCGTCCTCCTTCATGTTCATGACCCGCACGCCCTGGGTCGCCCGGCCCATCTGCGAGATGCCCCCGGCGTTGGTGCGCTGCACCATGCCGTTCTGGGAGATGAACAGGAGATCCTGATGCTCACGCACGATCAGGGCCCCCGCGAGCCCGCCCTTCTTGGCCGTCAACTTCGCCGTCAGCACGCCCTTGGTGCCGCGGCCCTTGACCGGGTACTCGGCCACCGCCGTTCGCTTGCCGTACCCGTTCTCGGTCACCACGAACAGCTCCGAGTCGTCCTTGGCGACGTCCATCGCGAGCACCCGGTTCTGCTCGCCGTCGACCTTGGCGGCAACGTTCATCCCCTTCACGCCGGACGTGTCGCGGCCCATCGGGCGCACCGCCTTCTCGCTGAAGCGCGACGCGTGGCCTGACTTGGAGACGAGGAGGAGGTCCTCCTCGCCGGAGGTCAACCGGACCTGGACCAGCTCGTCGCCGTCGCGGACCTTGATCGCGATGATCCCGTCCGCTCGGATCGGCGTGTTGTAGGCCGGGAACTCGGTCTTCTTGACCAAGCCCTTCGCCGTGGCGAAGACGAGGTACTTGCCCTCCTGGAAGTCGCGGGTCGGGATCACGGCCATCACCTTCTCGTCGTCGCGGAGCGGCAGGACGTTGACCAGGGCCCTGCCCTTGGACGTCCGGGCGCCCTCGGGCAGCTCGTAGACCTTGAGGCGATACACCTTCCCGCGGTTGGTGAAGAACAGCATCCAGTCGTGGGTCGAGCAGATATGGAGGTGCTCGATGTAGTCGCCCTCCTTCAGGTCCATCCCCATGACCCCCACTCCGCCGCGACGCTGCTGACGGTAGGTCGCGAGCGGCAGCCGCTTCACGTAGCCGGAGTGCGTGATCGAGATGACCATCTGCTGGTCGGCGATCATGTCCTCGATGTCGACGTCTCCCTCGGCGAACGTGATCTCGCTGCGTCGCTCGTCGCCGTAACGCCCGGCGACCTCGCCGAGCTCCTCCGTGATCAGGCCGTCGATACGCGACTCGTCGCCCAGGATCGCGCGAAGGTTGGCGATCCGATCGATCAGCTCCGCGTGCTCGGACCGGACCTTGTCCGACTCCAGCGCCGTCAGGCGCTGCAGGCGCATGTCGAGGATCGCCTGCGCCTGTTCGTCGGTGAGCTCGAAGCGCTCGATCAGCCCCGTCCGGGCCGTCTCGGGGTCCTTGGAGCCGCGGATCAGCGCGATCACCTCGTCGAGGTTGTCGAGCGCGATCAGGAGTCCCTCGAGGATGTGCGCCCGCGCCTCAGCCTGGCGGAGCTCGTGCTGCGTCCGGCGGGTGACGACCTCGCGCTGATGCGTGACGTAGTGGTGGATGAGCTCCCGCAGCCCGAGGGTGCGGGGGACGCCGTCCACCAGGGCCACCATGTTGACCCCGAAGCTCGTCTGCATCTGGGTGCGCTTGTAGAGCTGGTTGAGGACCGCCTTGGAGACCTCTCCGCGCTTGATCTCGATCACCAGCCGCATCCCCGAGCGGTCCGACTCATCCCGCAGGTCCGAGATCCCCGTGATCTTCTTCTCCCGGACGAGGTCCGCGATCTTGGTGATCAGCCCCGCGTCGCCGCCCTTCTTGACCATGAACGGCAGCTCCGAGACGACGATCGCCTCCTTGCCCCCCTTGATCGGCTCGATGTGGGCCTTGGCGCGGACCTTGATCGAGCCGCGCCCGGAGGCATACGCGTCGCGGATGCCCTCGCCGCGCATGATCAGGCCGCCGCCAGGGAAGTCCGGGCCCTTCACGTGCTCCATCAGCCCGGCGAGGTCGATCTCCGGGTTGTCGATGTACGCCTTCACCGCGGCCGCGATCTCGGTCAGGTTGTGAGGCGGGATGTTGGTCGCCATCCCGACCGCGATCCCCGAGGAGCCGTTGACGAGCAGATTCGGGAACCGCGACGGGAGGACCAGTGGCTCCTGGGCCTTCTCGTCGTAGTTGGGCCCGAAGTCGACCGTCTCGGCCTCGATGTCGCGGAGCATCTCGGTGGCGAGCCGGTCAAGCCGGGCCTCCGTGTACCTCATGGCCGCGGCCGGGTCGTCGTCGATCGAGCCGAAGTTGCCCTTGCCGTCGACGAGCGGGTAGCGCAGCGAGAACTCCTGCGCCATCCGGACGAGGGTGTCGTAGATCGCCTGGTCGCC
>DATBFS010000004.1:0-7334 GCA_036558385.1 Solirubrobacterales bacterium
TGGACGTGATCAGGGCGATCAGCTACGAGTAGGCGAGTCGGTCGAGCTCGTCGCTGATCTCGGCCAGCACCTGGCGGACCCGATAGCCCTCCAGGCTGCGCACGTAGGAGTAGTACCGCCTGCTCGTCCGCGCGATTCGCTTGCGGTGCCGCGGCCGCTTCTTGGCCAGGTACTTGTTCAGGTACTTCGCTCGCGCCCGGTCTCGAACCTCGAGCGTGTGGCTCACCTGGGAGTTCAGGTGCCGCCGCTTGGCGACGAGCGCGTGCAGGCGGTGGCCGGAGACGTGATCACGGCCTCGCAACGAGTGCAGGAACCGCTTCAGGTGGGCGAAGGCCGGTTCCTTTCCGAGCGCTCGCAGGTGGGGTTGGACGACCCCATGCTGCCGCGCCACGGTCGGGGCCGCGGTCGCCAGGAGCCCCACCGCGAGGAGGGCACAGAGGGCGGCGATCGCGCAGCGAAAACGCATCAGCCGCGGCCCGGGAGCTTTGCCTCGCAGTGACGGATGTGGTCGCGGTCTGGGCCGCCGGCGCAGCGGTCGAAGGCGGGGCCGGCGAACAGCCAGTCCACGCCCGGCCCGCCGCCCAGCTCGTCCTCGCCTCCTCCGACCGCCTGCCCGCCGTCCCCGGCGTAGTCGTCGCCGTAGCCCATGTCGTCACCCGCGAGCAAATGGAGCTCGTCGTTGCCGCCGCCCTGAGCCTTGCCCGTCTTCGTGTAGCTGTCGCCGACCACGAGGTCCTTCCCGGGCCCGGAGCTCATGTGGTCGTTGCCTCCGCCGATCGCCTTTCCCCGGGGGGAGTAGCTGTCGCCGACCACGAGGTCGTTGCCGGACGAGGCCTCGAAGTGGTCGTTTGCGCCGCCCTCCGCCTTGCCATTTCCGGTCACGGCGCTGTCGCCGATCACCTTGTCGCCGCCATGCTGGGCGCGGATGAAGTCGTCGGCGCCTCCGGTGGCGTTGCGCTCGGAGTAGTCGTCGCCGACGATGAAGTCGCTCCCGAACTCGCCGTCGATCTGATCCCGGCTGGCGCGACCGGACACGCTGCGCGACCGACTCGCCAGGTCGCCGACGATCAGGTCCCCTGCCCAGCTCCCGTCGATGTAGTCCCTGCCGGGGCCCCCGATCAGCTTGCTCGGGTCGTCGTGCTTGCGATCGCTCGGGTTGCTGCCCCCGATGATGACGTCATCGCCCGGGCCCCCGTCGATCACGTCCCGCCCGCCGTTGCTGACGATCCAATCGTTGCCCCGCGTGCCCAGGATGACGTCCTCGTGCCGGGTGCCGAGGATCACCTTCCGATGGCCCGGCGCCACGAAGCTCGTGTTCGCTCCGACGATCGTCGCACGCTCCCCGAACACCCTCGGCTTGGCGTGAGTCGCGGCGGGCGCGGCGCCCGCCGCGAGGAGCGCCACGGCGGCACAGGCCGGAAGCCTCACGGCGTGGCGGAGACGAAAGCGCACCGCGGCATTGTGCCTCACTCGTCCCGCCGAGGCGGCCTGCGTGCCCGCTTGCGCTGGGATCTGCGGCGCTTGGCCTCGAGGCGCCGCTCCCGCGCGGCTCGTCCCGGCCTCGTCCGCTGGCGCGTCCGGGGCACCGCGAGCCCGGCGGCGAGCTTGTCCCTGAGGCGCTCCAGCGCGAGCTCGCGGTTGCGCGCCTGGCTCCGCGAGTCCTGGGCGGTGGCCATGACGCGAGCGCCGTGGCGCGACGTCAGGCGGTCCCGCTGCTCGTCCGTGAGCGCCTCCGAGGCCTCGATCTCGAACACCGCGTCCACTCGCGAGGCGGTCACGTTGGCGTGCTGGCCACCGGGCCCCGACGAGCGGCTCGCGCGGATCTCGATCTCCGCCAGGGGAACGGTGACCTCGGAGGTCACCCTCATCGGATCTTCCACGGGCTCACCGTAGCGGCCGCGTGCCTCGGCGCCGGCCCCGTATCCTTCCCACCTCATCCCGACGGAAAGGACCCTCTTGGCAACCGCGGAGAAGACCCACGAGATCGCCGACATCGGCCTCGCCGAAGGCGGCCAGCGACGGATCGAATGGGCCGATCGCCAGATGCCCGTGCTCCAGTCGATCCGCGAGCGCTTCGAGAAGGAGCGGCCGCTCGACGGCATCAGGCTGGGCTGCTGCCTGCACGTCACGACCGAGACCGCCAACCTGGCGCGTGCCCTGATCGCCGGCGGCGCGGAGGTGGCGCTGTGCGCGTCCAACCCGCTCTCCACCCAGGACGATGTCGCGGCGGCGCTCGTGGACCGATACGGGGCGGACGTCTTCGCGATCAACGGGGAGGACAACGACACCTACTATCGGCACATCCACGCCGTCGTCGATCGCAAGCCGCAGGTCACGATGGACGACGGCGCGGACGTCGTCGGCGTCCTTCACGGTGAGCGTCGTGAGCAGCTGCCCGAGGTGCTCGGCGGCACCGAGGAGACGACCACCGGTGTGATCCGGCTCAAGGCGCTCGAGCGTCAGGGGAAGCTCGGCTATCCGATCATGGCGGTCAACGACGCCAAGACCAAGCACTTCTTCGACAACCGGTACGGGACGGGACAGTCGACCCTCGACGGCGTCATCAGGGCGACCAACGTCCTGATCGCGGGCCTGCGGGTGGTGGTGATCGGCTACGGCTGGTGCGGGCGGGGGGTCGCCATGCGCGCCAAGGGCCACGGAGCCCACGTGATCGTCTGCGAGATCGACCCGCTGCGCGCGCTCGAGGCGCTGATGGACGGCTACGAGGTGATGCCCGGGGTAGAGGCCGCCAAGGTCGGCGACGTCTTCATCTCCGTGACGGGAAACCGCGACGCGATCGCGGGCGAGATGTTCTCCGAGATGAAGTCGGGCGCGATCATCTGCAATTCCGGGCACTTCGACGTCGAGATCAACAAGGGCGACCTCGACGCGATCACGACCGAGACGTTCGAGGCGCGCCCGTTCGTCGAGGGGCATCGCACCGAGGACGGGCGTGAGATCTTCGTGCTCGCGGATGGCCGCCTCGTGAACCTGGCCGCCGCGGAGGGGCACCCGGCGGCCGTGATGGACATGAGCTTCGCCAACCAGGCCCTGGCGTCGGAGCACATGGTGCGCGACCACGCCGACCTCGAGCAGCGCGTCTATGCGGTTCCCGAGGAGATCGACCGCGAGATCGCCCGCCTCAAGTTGGCCTCGCGCGGGGTGAACATCGACAAGCTCACGGACGCGCAGGAGAAGTACCTGGCCTCGTGGGACCAGGGCACCTGACGCAAGCTCCCTGATGCGAGCGATGGTCATGGCCGCGGGCCTCGGGACGAGGCTGCGGCCGCTCACCTACGAGCTCCCCAAGCCGATGGTCCCTGTGGTCAACCGGCCGGTGATGGAGCACATCCTGCGGCTGCTCCCACGACACGGCTTCGAGCGGGCGATCGCGAACCTTCACTGGTTTCCCGAGCTGATCAGGGATCGCTTCGAGGATGGCTCGGAGCTCGGGGTCGAGCTCACCTACAGCTACGAGGAGGAGCTGCTCGGGACCGCAGGAGGCGTGCGCAACGTCGCCGAGTACTTCGGCTCAGAGCCGTTCCTGGTGATGGCGGCCGACGCGCTCACCGACATCGACCTCGCGGGTCTTCGTGCCGCACACGAGGCCAACGGCGGGATCGCCACCCTCGCCGTCAAGCGGGTGCCCAACGTGAGCGAGTTCGGGGTCGTCATCGTGGACTCGGACGGCCGGATCCAGGGTTTCCAGGAGAAGCCCGACCCGGCGGAGGCGCTCTCCGACCTGGCGAGCTGCATGATCTACATGCTCAACCCGGAGGTCTTCGACTACTTCCCGGACCGGCCGGCCGTCGACTTCGCGCTCGACGTGTTCCCGGCCCTGCTGGAGCACGACGTCGCCTTCCACGTGCACGAGATCGACGCGTACTGGAACGACGTCGGATCGCTTCCCGAGTACCTCCAGGGCAACCTCGACGCGCTCAGCGGACGGGTGCGGGTCGACCTCGAGGGGGACCTGCTCGACCCCTCGGGCGGGGATGCGGGGCTCGAGGCCGGAGAGCCCGGCGTGGGTGGCCGAGTGTTGGCCGCCGAGGGCTGCCGGATCGACCCGACCGCTCGTCTCGACGGCCCCGTCGTAATCGGCCGCGGATCCACTGTGGGCGCGGCCGCGCGCGTCAAGGAATCGGTGCTGTTGCCGGGCGCCGACGTGCCCCCGGGCGCGCTCGTCGCGGGGGCCGTGTACGGCCGCCGCGCCTGAGCCTTATACCTTTGATCCATGGCCGCACAGCCGACCGTCGAGCTGCTCTGGTGGCGCGAGTGCCCCTCCTGGGAGGAGGCGCTCGCGGTCGTGCGGGAGGAGATGGAGGTCGCGGGGCTCGACGCGGGATCCCTCCAGGTGCGCGAGGTCCGAACGGATCGGGACGCCGAGCTCGAGGGCTTCGTGGGGTCCCCGACGATCCGGGTGAACGGCCGAGACCTTCAGCCGCCGAGCGATGACCCGGTGGGGCTGACTTGCCGCGTCTACCGGCTTTCCGACGGGCGCATCTCGCCGCTTCCCGAGCGCGCCGAGGTGCGCGAGGCCCTCGCCGGCGCGATCGCGGAGGGCGACGACTGATGGCCCGCGCGACGGCGAGCAAGGTCGGCGACATGGCGCCGAAGCTCGAGCTGCCCGACACCGACGGGGAAGTCCGAGGGCTTCCGGCGCCGGGCGCGGCGCCCGCGACGGTCGTGATCTGGACCTGCAACCACTGCCCGTACGCGCTCGGTTGGCACGACCGGCTCGTCTCGGCCGCGGACGAATACGGCCCGCGAGGGGTGCTCTTCTTGGCGGTCAACTCGAACGATGCCGAGCGGTATCCGCGCGACTCGCTCGAAGCGATGCGGGAGCGTGTTCGCGAGGAGCGGTGGCCGTTTTCCTACCTGCATGACTCAGACCAGCGGGCGGCGACGGCCTGGGGCGCACAGGTCACGCCGCACCTCTACGTGCTCGACCGTGACCTGCGGATTCGATACGAGGGCGCCCCGGACGCCGACCACATGGATCCGGGCCAGGGCGCCGTCTGGCTGCGGGAGGCGCTCGACGCCGTGCTGGCCGGGCGGCAGCCGGCTCGCCCGGCCACGGAGCCGGTCGGGTGCTCGATCAAGTGGAAGCCCTGAGTTGACCGACCGCCGGCGCCTCGTCCGCGTTCCCGCGTCCTCCGCGAATCTCGGGCCCGGCTACGACGTCCTCGCCGCTGCCGTCTCGCTCCATCTCGAGCTGGAGGTCGCCGAGGCGGGCGAATTCTCCGTCGTGGCGGAGGATGACCAGGTCCCGCGAGATCGCGCGAACCTCTGCGTGCGCGCCTTCGAGGCCCTGCACCCGGCGGACGGCCTGCGGTTTGTGATCCGCAGCGAGATCCCGCTCGCCCGCGGGCTCGGCTCTTCCGCCGCCGCGATCGTCGCCGGCCTCATGGCGGCCGATCACCTTTATGAGCTGGGGCTCGAGCGCGACGAGGTGTACGAGCGGGCCGTGGACCTCGAGGGCCACCCGGACAACGTGGGTGCCGCGCTCTACGGGGGTTTCGTCCTGTGCCCGCAGGCGCTCGACGGAGCGCGCCCGCGTCCGGTTCGGCTCGACCCTCCGCAGGGCGTCGAGGGGGTCCTGGTGGTGCCGGAGGACGAGGTGCCGACTGAGCGGGCGCGGGAGGCGATGCCCGCGAACGTGCCGGTCGACGACGCGGTCGCAAACGTCGCCGCGGCCTCTCAGCTCGTGCTCGGTGTGGAGCGGTCCGACCTGACGCTCATCGAGAGGGGTCTCGCGGACCGGCTCCACCAACCCCACCGCGCCCATCTGTACCCCCGCTCGATGGACCTCCTGGCCGAGGCTCGAGGGATCGGGGCGATCGGGGCGACCGTCTCGGGAGCCGGCCCCGCGCTCCTCTTCTGGTGCTTCTGGCAGGACACCGGCAAGGTCACCGAGGCGCTTCGCGAGCGCGTCGCCGGATGGGCCGAGGTGCTCAGGAGCCCGTTCTCCCCCCTTGGGGCGGACGTGCCGGAGCTGTAGCGGGCCGTCGGGTTGTTGCGGCCGGCCAGGGTTAGAGCAACCCGAGCTGGGTGAGGATCGAGACGCTGTCCGAGTAGACGTCCTTGCGCTTCACGAGTCCGTCCTCGAACGGGATCACGTCCAGGCCGTCCCAGGTGACCTTCTTGCCCGTGGGCGCCGCCACGAGGTCGCCGCGACGCATCTCGCTCGCGTGGGTCGCGGTTGCCGTCCACTCCTGGACGACGAGCCCCTCGCGCACGTAGAGCCGGCGGGTCGAGAACGCGATGTCGGGCCACGTTTCGAAGATCGCCCTGATGTGCTCGCGCGCGGCCTCCCCCTCGGCCCGCTCGCCGGCCGTGTGGTTTTCGAACACCATGTCGGCTGCGTGCATCGACATGATCAGGTCGAGGTCGTGAGCGTTCCACGCGTCGTTGTAGCGGGCGATCGCCTCCTCGAGCGAGGTGGCGGAGTCGGCCTGGCTCATGCCGGCACCACCTCCGCGCTCAGCTCATCGAGGGGCTCCAGCAGGTCCTGCTTGCCGAGCCGGCGCAGGATCTCGCCGGCCAGTGACAGGTAGTCGGAGCCCCGCTCCGGACGGTAGTCGAGGATCGGGATCGCGCGCTCGGCGGACTCCGCGTAGGCGATCGACTGGCGGATGACGGTCCGGAACAGCTTGTCGCCGAACCGGGCCTGGAGCGCGTCCAGCGTGTGACGCGCGTGACGAGTGCGCATGTTCGCGATGTTCAGGCAGACGCCGAGCAGCTCGAGCTCCGGGTTGAGGCTGTCACGCGCGAGGTCGAGCACCTGGACGGCCTGCTCCATCCCCTGGAGCGAGAAGTACTGGGCCTCGGTGGAGAGGATGGCGTGGGTCGAGGCGACGAGCGCGTTCACCGTCAAGAGGCCAAGGGTCGGTGGGCAGTCGATCAGGATGAGGTCCCGATTGCGCCTCACGTCGCGAAGAGCGTTCCGAAGGGTGACCTCGCGGCCGATCTTCCCGGCGAGCATCAGCTCCGCCTCGGCGAGACGGAGGTTGGCGGGGATCAACCGCCCGTGCACGGCGTCGGCCGCACGGGCCTGGCCCTGGAGGACGTCGCCAAGCGTCGGCTCCGCGCTCGGGTCGGCGTCGAAGTAGTCCGAGAGGTTCCCCTGCGGGTCCGCGTCGATCGCGAGCACGTCGAGCCCCAGGCGGTCGAATACGTCGGTCAGCGAGCGCACCAGGGTCGTCTTTCCGGTGCCGCCTTTTTGCGAGAGAACGGCGATCGCTACCGACATCGGCCGCACTATATGGCCGGGCGCCAGCGTATACTTCCGCTCCGTCCTTTTCCCCCAGTCGCGCGCCCGCTCGAAGAAGGCG
>DATBFS010000005.1:0-59454 GCA_036558385.1 Solirubrobacterales bacterium
CCTATGTTCGCATCAGTCACAGACGGATTTCGCTGGCGCATGCGGCAGACTCATCCAGTCAACGTCCACGGGGGCGTGGCCCGAAGGTCGGGCTGCAGACTTTTAATCTGCTGGTCTGGGTTCGATTCCCAGCGCCCCCACTCGACCTAGATCGCGTACTCCCTCACGTCGTCCAGCTCCACGCGTCCGCCGATCTCGACCATCCCGTCGGGCAGGGGCCTGGCGACGATCTCCGAGCCCGCCCCCTGGCGGATGTCCAGCTCGCGGCGGAGCCGGCCCGCGAGCCCGACCGCCGCCGAGCCGGTGGCCTCATCCTCGGCGATTCCGTAGCGCGGCGCGAACACGCGCGCGCGGACGATCCCCTCGGCCTCGTCGATCCACGCCCAGGCCGACACGGCATCCAGACCTCCCGGAGGCCCATCGAGCCCGTCCACCTCATCGGGGGACCCGAGCTCGACGAACTCCCAGTCGGGCGCCCAGTCCGGCCGGCCCGCCGCATACGTCAGCCCCTTGACCTCGTGGACCGGCACACGGCCGGCCGGAGCATGGAGCGCCGCCACCTCGCCATGCGTGCGGGCGAGCAGCCAGGCCGTGCCGACCACCGGATGCCCGGCGAACGGGACCTCCTCGCCGGGCGTGTAGATCCGGATCGCGCCGCGCTCGGTGTCGTCGACGAAGACGGTCTCTGAGAAGCCGAGCTCAGCCGCGATCCCCTGACGTCGCGCGTCGGGGACCTCGGCGCCCGAGAGGAACACGCCGAGCGGGTTTCCGCCGCCGCCCGCGGCGCAGAAGACTCGAAGCACGTGCAGCTCTGCCATCCCTGGCCGCCCCGCCTGATCAGTGGCGAAAGTGCCGGCGCCCCGTGAACACCATTGCCGCCCCCGCCGCGTCGCACGCGGCGATCACCTCGTTGTCACGCACGGAGCCGCCGGGCTGGATCAACGCGGTCGCCCCCGCGTCCATCGCGATCTGAGGCCCGTCCGGAAACGGGAAGAAGGCATCCGACGCCACCGCGGACCCGGCGAGCAGCTCGGCCGCCTCGTCGCCGCGCGCGTCCCGCGCCTTGTCGATCGCGATCCGAACCGAGTCGACCCGGCTCATCTGCCCCGCTCCGATTCCAATCGTCGCCCCGTCCTTGGCGATGACGATCGCGTTGGAGCGCACGTGCCTGCACACTCTCCACGCGAACCACAGGTCCTCCCACTGGCGCTCGTCCGGGGCCGCCTTGGTGACCGTCTTGGTCGACTCGCGGCGCTCGTCCACCCGGTCCGGGTCCTGCACCAGGAGTCCGCCGCGCACCCTCTTGGTGTCCCGCTCGCGGGGCTCGTAGCTTCGCTGCTCCGCCGATTCCAGGATCCGCACCGCCTCCTTTTGCCTGAGCACCTCCAGCGCCCCCTCCTCGTAGGCCGGCGCGATAAGCACCTCGATGAAGTGCTCGTGCAGACGCTCGGCGAGCCCCCGCGTGATGGCGTGATTGAACGCGATCACCCCCCCGAACGCGGACATCGGATCACAGGCGAGCGCCTTCTCGTAAGCCTCCGCCGCGGTGTCCGCGATCGCCACCCCACAGGGATTGTTGTGCTTGACGATCACGCAGGCCGGCTCCTCGAACTCGTCCAGCAGCCGTCGCGCCGCGTCCAGGTCCAGGACGTTGTTGAACGAGAGCGCCCTCCCGTGCAGCTTCGCCACACGCGAGAGCACGTGGGATCGCGTTCCCACCTCCACGTACAGCGCCGCGTTCTGATGCGGGTTCTCGCCGTAGGAGAGGTCGAGGAACTTCTCGTGCGCCATCACCCAGTGGCCCGGGAACGCCTCGTACCGCATCCCGAACCAGCGGCTGATCGCGCCGTCATAGCGCGCCGTGACCGCGAAGGCCTCGTTGGCCAGCCAGTGGCGGGTCTCCGCCGAGACCTCGCCGCCGGAGTCCTCGAGCTCAGCGAGCACGGCGTCGTAGCTCTCGGGCGTCACCACCGCAGCGACGAACCGGTGGTTCTTGGCGGCCGCCCTGATCATGGTCGGGCCCCCGATGTCGATGTTCTCGACCGCGTCGGCCTCGCTGACGTCGCTCCTCGCGACCGTTCGCTCGAACGGGTAGAGGTTCACGCACACGAGGTCGATCGGCTCGATCCCCTCGGCCTCGAGCGCCGCCACGTGCTCCGGGTCGTCCCGCACCGCGAGCAGCCCGGCGTGAAGCCGCGGATGAAGCGTCTTGACGCGCCCGTCGAGGATCTCCGGGGAGCCGGTGAGGTCGGACACGTCGCGCACGTCGAGGCCGGCCTCGCGCAGCGCGGCCGCCGTCCCACCCGTGGAGACGATCTCGATCCCGAGACCGAGCAGGCCGCGGGCGAAGTCCACGATCCCGGTCTTGTCGGAGACCGAGATCAGCGCCCGGCGCACTCTGATCGCCCCGTCCTGAGGCAGGGAGGGCCGCTGGTCGGGCGCTTCGGTGGTGGGATCACCCATTGCTATTGCCTGTCGAGGTGGACGAGTCGCGGATTTTCGGCATCGACCCTGACCGCGCCGGCGGCGATCATGCGGATCGCCTCGGGAAGGAGCTCGTGCTCGACCCGGTGGATCGCCTCTTCCAGCTCGGCGCGGTCGCGAGTGTAAGGCACGTCGATCGCCCGCTGCAGGATGATCGGCCCCGAGTCAACTCCCTCGTCGACGAAATGCACGGTGACCCCCGTCACCCCGACCCCGTGCGCCAGGGCCTGCCCGATCGGGTCAAGGCCCGGGAACGACGGCAGCAGAGCCGGATGCACGTTGACGACTCGCTCGCGAAAGCGCTGGACGAACTCGGACGAGAGGAGCTCCATGTAGCCGGCGAGAACGATCAGGTCGACGCCGATCGCCTCCAACCAGTCGGCGATCGCGGCGTCCCTCGCTTCCCGGTCCGCGTGTCCGTCCCGTTCGAACACCCGCGTCTCCACCTCGGCGCCACGGGCCCGCTCCAGCGCCATCGCGTCGGGCTTGTTGGACGCCACGGCCGCGACCTCGACGCCGTCGCGTCCGTGGAGCCGATCGAGGATCGCCTGCAGGTTGGTACCCGCGCCCGAGGCGAGGACCGCGAGTCGGAACGAGCTCACCGAGCCACCTCGTCGCAGGCGAAGGTGCGGAGCCGCTCGAAGGCCCCCTCGAGCGCCGACGACACCTCATCCTCGGACCTGCCGACGCGGCGGGCGATCGCGCCGTCGTCGAGCCGCTCCTGAACGCGGAGGGCGATGGCCTCCATGACGTCGTCGTCGAGCCCGGCGCGGCTGGCGGCGAGATCCGCCGGATAGATGGCGAAGAACGTGACCCCGTCGCGCCCGAGGGTCAGCACGTGCACGTCCACGCCGCCCTGCACCTCCACCCCGCTGCCACGACCGCGCCCCGTCATGTGCACCAGGGCGACCACTGTGTCGCCGGCGTCGAGCAGCTCGACGGGCTCGGCCGACAGCTCCTCCCACGCCTCGCGGAACTGCTCCATCCAGCGCTCAACCTGATCGCGCCCCCGGTAGGGGCCCGGCTCGGGAAGGCGTGGGTGCCCGTGCCACTCGACGTCGGGGGCGAACACCGCGACGACCATGCCGACGTCGCCTCGGTTCCACGCCTCGTAGTGACGCCGAACGAGCTCTACGTTCTCGCGCGACAACCTAGGCCGGCGAGCGGGTCACCGCGGTACTGGAACCCGGCGCCCCCGGACGCGAAGCCGAGGAGGCGGCGGTGAAGTTCGGTTCCTCGAGGGCGAACTTGCCGTTCCCCTCGCCGCCGTCGCCGAGCGGGTAGCGACCCGTGAAGCACGCATCACAGTGGTGCTCGGCGGGCGTCCCGACCGCCTCGTAGACCCCCTCGATCGACAGATAGGCCAGCGAGTCGGCGCCCAGCTCGGCGGCGATCTCCTCCACCGACCGCCCGTGGGCCACCATCTCCTCGCGGGTCGACATGTCGATCCCGTAGTGGCACGGGTGGCGAATCGGGGGCGAGGAGATCCTCAGGTGCACCTCCTTCGCCCCGGCGTCCTTGAGCATGCCGACGATCTGGCGGGTGGTGTTTCCCCGCACGATCGAGTCGTCGACGACCACCACGCGCTGGTCGGCGATGATCTCCTGCAGCGGGTTGAACTTCATCCGCAGGCCGCGCTTTCTCAGCTCCTGCCCGGGCTGGATGAACGTCCGGGCGACGTAGCGGTTCTTGATCAGCCCGTCGTCCTGGGGGATCCCCGAAGCTCGAGCGAAGCCGTTCGCCGCGGGATTTCCCGAGTCCGGAACGGAGATGACGAGGTCAGCATCCACCGGTGACTCGCGCCACAGGATCTCGCCCATCCGCCCCCGCACGTGCTGGAGGACCCGCCCCTCCAGCCTGGTGTCCGGGCGGGAGAAGTAGATGTGCTCGAAGACGCATTGTGCCGGCCGCTGGGAGGGGACCACCTGCCGGGCCTCCATCCCGTCCTCGGTCAGCGAGATCGCCTCGCCCGGGGTCACCTCCCGCATCAGCTCGGCGCCGATGATGTCGAAGGCGCAGCTCTCCGAGGCGATCACGTAGCGGTCGTCGAGCTTGCCGATGGAGAGCGGCCGCACGCCCGAGGGGTCCCGGAAGGCGACGACGGCGCGCTTCGTCATGACGACCGTGGAGTACGCGCCCTGGAGCCGAGGCATCACCGCCGCGACCGCGTTCTCGATCGGCCGCGCCTCCTCGACCGACAGCAGCGCGGCGATGATCTCCGAGTCGGACGTGCCACGGAACCGCACGCCGCGTTCCCGGAGCTCGTTGTGGAGCTCGACCGCATTCGTCAGGTTGCCGTTGTGGGCGAGGGCGACCTCGCGGCCATCGTCTCGCCACACCGGCTGCGTGTTCTCCCACGAGCCGCCGCCGGTCGTCGAGTAGCGAACGTGGCCGATCGCCATGTCGCCCTCGAGCGCTCGAAGCTTCTCCTCGTCGAAGACCTGCGACACGAGCCCCGTCTCCCGCAGGGTCGTGATATGGCCGCCCTCGCAGGCGGCGATGCCGGCCGACTCTTGGCCGCGGTGCTGCAGCGCGTAAAGGCCGAAATACGCGAGCCGCGCGACGTCGTGCCCGGGCGCGTAGACGCCGAACACCCCGCACTCATCGCGCGGGCCGTCGCGGTCCGGAACAGGCCGCTCAGTGGGGATCATGAGGGCTTCGCTGCTTGGGGTCGAGCTTGCGAGGCAGGCGGCGACCGCCTGCAACGGCAGGGTAGCAACGGTCTCGGATCGGCCCTCTCCGAGGGACTACTCGCAGAACGGCCGCCCGTCGATTCGGTGGTCGCGGCCCCGAATCCCGGCGCAACGGCGCAGCCTGTCCAGTCGCGACTCGAGCTCGGACTGCGAGGCGCTGCCCGGGCACCTTCCCGGGTTGCCGGCGAAGCAGAGGTTGTGGAGCTCGTGCGGGTCCCGCTTGCGGCTGTAGCGCTCGACCTGGTTGGCCGGCACGCATTGGCCCGTCGCTGAGTCGGCGACGCGAGAGTGCTCCACGTACATCGTGTCCTGCGTGAGGATCCCGGCGAACTCGCAGGTCGCGTACTTGCCGGGGTTCGGGGCCCTGTACTCGGTCAGCAGCCCGCGGTGTCGCGGCCACCTCCCGGACGTCCTCAGCAGCGGCTTCAGCGATCTGCCGTCCATCGTCCGGCAGGGGCCGCTGGGTGGGCACGGGCGCCCATGGGCGAAGCTGAGGATCGTCGGCGCGAGGTCGATGTTGGCAACCGGCTTGCGAACGTTGCGCGCGGGGCGCGCGTCGCCCAGATATCGGCGGGGGGCGCTGATCACGAGCGGCAGGTGCAGCGCCTCCTGATAGGGCATCACCTTTCCCTTGGCGATTCGGTGCTCGCCGTAGAACTGTCCGTTGTCCGAGATGAAGATGAAGACGGTGCGCCCGAGCAGGCCGGCGTTCTTGATCGCCTGGTAGACGCGGGCGACGCCCCGGTCGATGCCCTTCGTCGCGGCGAGCGCGCAGCGCCAGCGCCTGCGGACGCGGTTGGTGGCGGTGCGATCCAGCCTCGGCGCCGAGCTCAGGAAGGGCGGCTTGTCGCGCATGTCCCGCTCGTTGAAGGAGGGTGGACGGGGTAGGGGAGCGTTCTTGAACGCTCCCTCGTCCCGGGGTTCGGGGATCGGTACGTGTCCGCATTTGCCGAAGGGGTCCTTTTGGCCGGCCACGTGCGGGGCGGGCTCGTCAAGCTGCAGGTAGATGGGAACCGCCTGGGACGCCCAATCGCGAATCAGCTGGACCGCCTTTTGGTTCGCCACGTGGGTCGCGTTGGCCTCGCGATTCTCCCCGCGATGCACGACCGACCCGTTGACGAAGAAGTCGTAGTCGTAGTACCTGGTGCCCGCGAGGAAGCTGTACCACTGGTCCCAGCCCGGCGGCACGGTCCGCGGAGGGTTCGCGAAGTTCTGGTAGCCGTTCATGAACTTGCCCACGTGGAAGGTCAGGTAGCCCGCCCGCTGCAGCCAAACCGGCAGCACGTTGCCCTTGTCGACCAGGCCCGGATAGCCGACGTCGTTGGACGTCACGCCGTCGTTGTGCGCGTACTGGCCCGTGATCAACGACGCTCGGGACGGGCAGCACTGTGCTGTCGTCGCGATGTAGTTGCGGAAGGTGGTGCCGTGTCGCGCCAGCAGCCGCATCGTCTTGGGCATCGTCTTGGAGCTGAACTGGGTCAGCGTCTGGTCGTCGGCTTGGATCAAGACGATGTTCGGGCGGCCGGCCGCGGCGTGCGCGACGCCGGGGCCGACCGGCGACGGGCCCGAGGCCGCCACAGCGAGGCATGCGGCCGCGAGCAGGCCGGCCGCGCCCAGCGCGAGCCTGCGAGACGAGCGGGTTGAGATCGATGAGCGGCTCGAATGCATGGCGGCGGGAGCGGTGACGCATGCGATCGCGCGAGGACGATGCTGGTCCCTGCCACCACGCCCGCGAGCGGGGGATGCTAGCGGACCCGCTCGAGGCCCTCAGGAGGGCCGAAGCGAGCGCCAGGCGCGCGCGGCCGCCTCGATCGGCAGGGAGACCTCCGCCTCCCCTGCGGAGATCACCACGCGATCGCCCGTCGCCCGGCCGATGAGCATCACGTCCACGCCTCGCTTGCCGCCGGTGGCGGCGAGCGCCTCCAGCTCCGTGGCCGGGCCGGCGACGCAGATCCCGCCGGGCCCCTCGCCGAAGAGGCACGCCTCCCCCGACGCTCCGCGCTTCTCAACCAGCTCGTCCAGGTCGACGCTCACCCCGACGCCCCCCTTGACGGCGGACTCGGCGAGGGCGCAGGCGAGCCCGCCGTCGCTCACGTCGTGGGCCGCGGTGACGACGCCGGCGCGAACCGCATCGCGGACCAGCTCGATCGTCTTGCGCACGGCCCCGATCGAGGCGCCCGGCAGCCCGTTGCCCAGGTCCCCCCGGAGCTTGGCGAGCTCCGAGCCGGCGACCGAAGGGGCGAAGGGCCCAACCAACGCGAGGGTGTCTCCCTCGCTCACGGCGATTCCGGGTGCGCGGGCCGCGTCGGGCAGCTCGCCGACCATGCCGACGACCGGGGTCGGGTAGATGGGCCCGTCCTCGGTCTCGTTGTAGAGCGACACGTTCCCGCCGACCACCGGCACGTCCAGCGCCTCGCACGCATCCGCGAGCCCCTGAACCGAGCGGTCGAGCTGCCAGGCCACGTGGGGCCGCTCCGGGTTGCCGAAGTTCAGGCAGTTCGTCAACCCCAGCGCCTGAGCTCCGACGCAGGCGAGGTTCTGGGCGCACTCCAGCACGGCCTCGATCGTGCCTCGGTACGGATCGCAGGCCACCCGGCGTCCGTTGCCGTCGATGGACACCGCGATCGCGGCACCGGTCTCCTCCAACCTCAGGACGGCGGCGTCCGCTGACCCGGGCCGGCGCACCGTCCGCGATTGGACGATCGAGTCGTACTGCTCGAACGCCCATCGCTTCGAGGCGACGTTCGGGGACGCGAGGAGCGCGGTCAGGACGTCGTTCGGACCGGCCTCGCGGTCCAGCGTGATGCTGTTCCCGTACAACCAGACTTCAGGCTCCTGCGGCTCCAGGTCGTAGAGCGGGCATTCGTCGATCAGCGCCGAGATCGGCAGGTCGGCCACGACCTCCTCGTCGCGCGTGACCCGGATCGCATCGGTGTCCGTGACCCGGCCGATCGTGGCCGCGCCGGTCTGCCAGCGCGTGCAGACCGCCAGCACTTCCTCGGTACTCGCGGGATCGATCACCGCGAGCATCCGTTCCTGCGACTCCGAGATCATGATCTCGAACGGCTCCATGCCGGGCTCGCGGAGTGGAACGCGGTCGACCGCGATCTCGACCCCGACGCCGCCGCCGGCCGCCATCTCCGCGGCGGACGAGGTGAGGCCCGCGGCGCCCAGGTCCTGAAGGGCGACCAGCAGCCCGCGATCGAGGAGCTCCAGGCAGCACTCCATGAGCTTCTTCTCCTCGAACGGGTCGCCGATCTGGACGCTCGGCCGCTTCTCCTCACCTTCGGCAAGCTCGGCGGAAGCCAGCACCGAGGCGCCGCCGATCCCGTCGCGGCCCGTGGAGGCCCCCAACAACACCAGGGAGTTGCCGGGACCGGCGGCGGCGGAGCGGACCAGACGATCCGCCCTGGCCAGCCCCACGCACATCGCGTTCACCAGGCAGTTGCGTTCGTACGGGGGCTCGAAGTAGATCTCGCCCCCCACCGTAGGCACGCCGATCGAGTTGCCGTAGTGGCCGATGCCGGCCACCACGCGGTCGAGCAGGTAGGAAGAGCGCTCGGAGGAGAGCTCGCCGAAGCGCAGCGAGTCGAGGACGGCGATCGGCCGAGCGCCCAGCGCGAAGACGTCGCGGAGGATGCCGCCGACACCGGTGGCGGCTCCCTGGAAGGGCTCCACGGCGCTCGGATGGTTGTGCGACTCCACCTTGAACGCGACGGCGACGCCCTCGCCGACGTCGACGGCGCCCGCATTCTCGCCCGGGCCGAGCAGCACCCGAGGGCCGTCGGTGGGCAACCTGCGAAGCAGCTTTCGCGAGTGCTTGTACGCGCAGTGCTCCGACCACAGCAGCGAGAACATCGCCAGCTCCACCCCGTTCGGGGCGCGGTCGAGCAGCTCGCAGATCAGGTCGTACTCCGAGTCGGTGAGACCGAGCTCACGGTGGGGTGCGTGACCGGTGACGCTCACCCCGCCAGTATCGTGACTAGGCCGGCGACATGAGCGAGCGGCGGGCGAGCTCGTCCCACAGCTCGAGCGCGTCGGCGAGGACCACCTGGGAGCGCCACTCGTCCACCTGGTGGCCGACGAGGTCGCGATCGAAGAAGCTCGACTCGGCCTCGCCCTCGAGGCCGTGAAAGGTGAGTGCCGAGCGAACCTGCGCGTCCAGCTCGCCGTGGCGGTCGAAGTCGATCACCGGGAACGGTTGGCGCTCGAGCTCGGCGAGCAGCGCCCGGTTGTAGGCCGTCCAGAGCCGCTCCCATTCGAGAGAGGAGAGCTGCGGGTGGCGCTCCCCGCGCTCGGTGGCGCGCCGTTCGAGCGAGCTGCGGACGGCGACCGGGTTTCGAATCACCCCGATCGGCTTCGGGTCGAGGTCGCGCCATAGGTCGAGGAGCAGGAGCATCCGAGGGTCCTTGACCCCGATGGTCCGGCCCTCGATCGTGCCGAGGATCTCGTCGCGCTTCTTGAAGTCGCGCCGCTTGAGCCGGACCTCGGGCGGCGGCCTCCACCACGAGCCTCCGCTTCGCTCGAGGATCGCGTTGTGCAGGCGGTTGAGGTCGCGGATCTCGCGATTGCCGCGAGCGTTGAACCGGGCCTGCTCGGACACGGGCCCCAGCTCGACGCCGAGCTCCTGGAGCATCCCCGCTGTCGCCGAGGTGCCGCTGCGATGCATGCCGAGCACCGCGACGACGGTCTTGCGCCGCAGCGCCCTCATCGGATTTAATCTAGCGCCCGGATGCCCGCGCCGCCGGGGCACGCACACCGCGCCGCCACCCCGGAACTCGATCACACCGCGGCCCGCGTCCAGTCCCGATGATCCACATAGCGACCGTGCACTGGCGCTCAGACCGCTGGATAGACATCCAGCTCCGCTATCTGCAGCGAAACCTCGAGGAGCCGTATCGCGTCTACGCGTGGATCGACGAGGGGATGCGCGACCAGGCGGACAGGTTCTTCTACGCGACCGACGTCCCGGTCGACCGACACGAGCTCAAGCTGACCCTCCTGGGCGACCTGGTCGCCCAAGCCGCGGAGGAGGAGGAGCTGATCATGTTCATCGACGGCGACGCTTTCCCGATCGCCCCGATCGGGCCGTTCCTGCGCGCCAAGCTCGAGCGCTACCCACTCGTCGCCGTCCGCAGGGACGAGAACAACGGCGATCCTCAGCCCCACCCTTCCTTCTGCGTCACGACCGCCGGGTTCTGGCGGGGCCTGCCCGGTGACTGGCGGCGCGGGCGCACCTGGACCAATCCCCAGGGCAAGCAGGTGACCGACGTCGGCGGCAACCTGCGCGGCCTGTTGGCGGACGCGGGCATCGAGTGGTACCCGATGCTGCGCTCCAACAAGGTGAACCCGCACCCGCTCCAGTTCGGGGTGTACGAGGACCTCGTCTACCACCACGGCGGCGGCTTTCGGCTCACGGCCGGCGGCCGCCTGTGGAGGGCCTCGGTCGAGGACGAGCTCAACTCGACCCTTCGGGGCCGCCTGGCGGCGCGCCTCCCCACCGATGGGATCGGGGGGAGGGTCCGGAAGCGAATCGACCCGCTGCGGCGCTACCGAAGGACGCTCGGGGCGGAGCTCGCGCGGGTCAACGAGCAGGTCTTCGAGCTGATCCAGCGCGACGACGAGTTCTACCGCCAGCTCATCGAGCCCGAGCGTGGCGGCGAGCTGACCGAGCTCCGCGCTCCCGTCCTGCTTGAGGACGTCAAGGCGCTCTCGGCTACGCGCTGAGCGGCGCCGGCTCTGGATTCGAGGCCGAGCCGGCCAGCGAGCGGAAGATCGCCAAGCCGTCCTCCGACCCCGTGAGCGGGTCCACGGCGTGCTCGGGGTGGGGCATGAGCCCCATCACGTTCCCGCGCTTGTTGACGACGCCGGCGATCTCGCGAACGGAGCCGTTCGGATTGTGGCCCGGCGCGTAGCGGAGAACCACCCCGCCCCGGGCCTCGAGTGCCTCGAGCTCGACGTCGGGCGCGAAATAGCGCCCGGATTCGTGCTTGACGGGAATCGAGAGCCGCTGGCCCGGGCGGATGCCGCCGGTGAACGGGGTCTCGGGGCTCTCGACCACCACGTCGACCTGGCGGCAGACGAACCGCAGCGAGTCGTTTGGCAAGAGTGCCCCCGGCAGGAGCCCAGCCTCGCACAGCACCTGGAATCCGTTGCAGATCCCCAGCACCGCGCCTCCGGCATCGGCGTGATCCGCGACCGCCTCCATCGCGGGGGCGAACCGGGCGATTGCGCCCGCTCGAAGGTAGTCCCCGTAAGAGAACCCCCCCGGGACGACGACGACGTCCACGTCCCCGAGGTCGGCGTCGGCGTGCCAGACGAGGCGCGCCTCCCCCACCCGGCGGCAGGCCAGCAGCGCATCGCGATCATCGCAGCTGCCGGGGAATTGCAGGACCCCGAACTTCAACTCGGTCCTCCTGCTCCGTTCGCGCCCTCGACCTCGATCTCATAGTCCTCGACCAGCGGGTTGGCGAGCAGCTTCTCGCAGAGCTCGCCGAGCCGGTCCGGCGTGGTGGCCTCGAGCTCGACGAGCCGGCCCACACGGACTCCCGTGACGCCCTCGAAGCCGAGCGCGGGCAGCGCGCGCTCGATCGCCTTGCCCTGCGGGTCGAGGATCCCCTGCTTCGGCCTGATCAGGATCTTCGCCTTCACTCACCCAACTTAGTGGTCCCGGCGGCGACGGGCTGGAAGCCGCGGCCGGATTCGCCACCAGCGGCTCCTCTCCACGCGCTCGAGCCGCCGGGAGCGCCGCTCGAGCCGCCGGGTGCGCCGCTCGACGGCGCGAAGCTCCTGCTTGGACTCCTTGACCTGGGCGCGGAGCTTCTTCAGCTCACGAGCGTCGAGGTGCCGCTTGCGCTTCTTCGACGCGACCGTCTGCATGTAGCGGCTGATCGCGTACATCCCGTCCTCGCGCAGCTCCGCGAGGGCTGCCTCGCGTCGCTCGCGCGGCCAGGCGCTCGATCCCGAAGGCGCCTCGCCGTCGTCGAGCACGCCCGGGCACGCGCGCAGGTAGTCGCGAAAGTCCGTGTCCTCCACGAGCCATCCCTCCGCGAGGCCCGCTTCGACGGTCCGGTCGTCCAGCAGCAGGTTCTCGAACACCTCCTCGAGCCGCCCGGCCCTGTATGCCTCGTGGAGCGCCCGAGTCTCCTCGTTTCGGCCCCACATCTTGTTGTGGTCGGCGATCGCCATCTTCTTGCGATATTGCTCGAAGGAGCGCAGGGGGAAGTGGAGGGCCCCGATCGGGAACTCGGGGGCCAGCACCAAGTCGAGCTCGTGCTCCTCCCTATGCGTCGCCTGCGTCCGGAGGGACGGCTTGCCGACCAATCCGCTCCTCGGCGGCTCCTCCCGCTTCACCCAGAGGTCGATCGGGTGGGTGGTCCAGAGCTTGACCTGTGGGTGGGTGCGATGGGCTGTCTTCGGCGGGCGCAGGAATCGCGACTCGCGAATCGTCAACCGCTCGGCGAACGACTCGTGGCCATCGGGGCGGGGGATGAACTCCGTCCTGGGTATGAGCACGACCCCCTGGCTCTCGGGGATTCGCTCGAACGTCTCCTTGAGGTCGGCGCCCCCGTAGGGCCACCAGAACTCGTCCGCATCGTTGTGGAACACCCAGTCGGCGCCCAGCTCGTGCGCGAGCCGGGCGATCTCGGTGTTGCCCTTGCGCTGGATCGTCAGCATGTTGCCGGGCCGGCGGAGCAGGGTGAGGGCCCCGGCCCGCTCGTAGCGCTCCAGGATCTCGAGGGTTCCGTCGGTGGAGCCGTTGTCGAGCACGACGAACAGGTCCACGCCCTGTGCCCGGTGATAGCGGAGGTTGTCCTCGACGATGTCCGCCTCGTCGCGGACGATCAAGGTCATGGCGAGCTTCATGCGGCTGTGTCGTCACCGTACGGGGCGGCCTCGTCCGGCCGCAGGCGCCGCCGCCACTTCTTGCCTCGCCTCCTCAGGCGGTTGGTGAGGAACCGGTAACGGGGCCGCATGCGCCACCACGCGCTCCCCTCGATCTCCGCGAGGCGCTCCTGAGCGCCGCGGGCCTCCCTGCGCAACTGGCGGTCGCTCAGCCGTCGGTAGGCGATCGTCTGGAGATACCGGCTCAGCGTGTACATGCCGTCCGCCTCGAGCTCGGCCAGCTCGCGCTGGCGCCGCTCGGGCGACCAGCCGAGCACGTCGGCCAGCGGGCCCGGCCCCTCCTGGCCGCTCAGCGGATCCGGGCAGGCGCGCAGGTAGTCGCGAAAGCCCGTGTCCTCCACGAGGTGGCCGGCCTCGATGCTGCTCGCGATCTCGTCGTCCTCGAACACCATGTCGCGGTAGATGCCCTCGAGCCGACCCTCCCGGTATGCGTCCCTCACCCGGCGCGCTTCCTCGTCGCGCCCCAGGTCGCCGTTGGCGACCGCGATGCCCACGAGGCGTGCGTACTGCTTGAAGGAGCGGACCGGGAAGTGAAGAACGCCGATCGAGAACCCCGGCGCCAACAACAGCTCGAGCTCCGTCGCCTCGGTGTGGGCCTCGCGGGCGCGGCGAACCGGCCTGCCCACGAGCCCGTCGCGCGGCGAGGTGCCGTGGTCGATCCAGATGTCGACCGGGTGGGGCTGCCTGATCTGGACTCTCGGGTGCGTGCGATGAACGATCTTCGGGGGACGCCGAAAGCGGGCCTCCCGCACCGTGAGGCGCTCCGGCCAGAACTCCTCTCCGGACCGCGCGACGAACTCCGTCCGCGGGGCTGAGATCAGCCCGAAACGGTCGGGCACCGCCGCGAGCGCGTCCTTGAGGGTCCCGGTCAGGGGCCACCAGAACTCGTCGTGGTCGTCGTGGACCACCCAATCGGCGCCGCGCTCATATGCCTTGCGCGCGAGCATGGTTCGGCCCTCCGACCACACCTGGCGGGCATCCCCCTCGATGTGGTAGAGCTCGACTATCCCCGCCTCGCGGTAGGGCTCGAGGATCTCGAGGGTGCGGTCCGTCGACCCGTTGTCGCCGATCAGGAACAGATCGACGCCCTGCGCTCGGTGGAAGCGCAGGTTGGTCTCGATCAGGTCCTCGGCGTCGCGGACCAGGATGGTCATCGCAAGGCGCATGGCCTCACACAACCCCTAGTCGTTGTCGCGACCGGCCGGAACGATCGCCCCGGTCGCCTCCAGCATGCTGGCCAGCCCCGCGCGAAGCTCGACCGCGGGCTCCCAGCCGATCTCGTCCCGGATGCGCCCGGTGTCCGCGAGCGTCCGGCGAACGTCGCCGGCGGCCTCGTCCCCGTAGCGTACGTCGAGGGTTCGTCCGCTCAGCTCCTCCACGATCTCGACCGACTCGCGCAGCGCCGCCTCGCTGCCACCCCCGACGTTGTACGTGGTCCCCGAGGCGCCCTTGTGCATCGCGAGCATCGTCGCCGCGACCGCGTCCCGAACGAACGTGAAGTCACGCGACTGCCGGCCGTCGCCGTACACCTCGAAGGGGGTTCCGGCCACGAGCGCGTCCACGATCCGGGCGAACGCCATGTCCGGTCGCTGGCGGGGCCCGTAGACCGTGAAGTAGCGGAGCGCCACGTAGTCGAGCCCGAAGTTGCGGGAGTGAGCGCGCAGCAGGTGCTCGCAGGTCAGCTTCGTGACTCCGTATGGCGACACGGGGGCCGGCTGTGCGTCCTCTCGTGTGGGGTAGGCGAGCGCGTCGCCGTAGACGGACGACGAGGACGCGAACACCAGCCGCAGGTCCCGCTCGGCCGCGCGCTCGGCCACCTTGTGGGTGGCAAGGACGTTGTCGTGGAGGTAGGGCTCGAACCCGTCTCCCCAGCTCGCGCGGACCCCGGGCCGCGCCGCGAGGTGGAAGACGCCGTCGACCCCGTCCAGGGCCGCCGGCGGCGGCCCGGAGCCGAGATCGTGCTCGATCAGCTCGAAGGCGGGATCGGACAGAGCGCTCGAGAGCGCGGCCTCCTTGCGCTCGCGGGGGTAGTAATCGGTGAACGCGTCGATGCCCACGACCTCCGACCCCTCGGCGAGCAGCGCGTCGACCAGCGTGGATCCCACGAATCCCGCACAGCCCGTGACCAGGTAGCGCGACACCGGCGGAACGATAGCCAGCCGACTAGCGGCCGCGGCGCGCGAGGACGCGTCGCAGGCGTGTCCAGGCGCGAGCGCTGCCGTCTCGCGCCGGGCGGGACCGGCGCTCGCGCGCCTGCGCCGCGTCCCGCTGCTCGATCACCTTCGCGAGCCGCTCGCGGTTGCGGTCCCGGTTCACCATCAGCCAGCGGCTGGTTCGAGCGAGGGTGTGCATCGCGTCGAACTCGAGCTCCGCCCGGTCCCGCTCCAGCTCCTCCGGCGAGGGCTCCACCCGAAGCGACGCGGATGGCCCTCCTTCGAGGGGGTCCGGACAGGAGGCGAGCAGGCGGGCGAAGCGCTCGTCGACGACCAGCCGGCCCTGGCGCAGTCCCTCCTGGACGTCGCTCTCCTCGAAGATCAGCTCGCTGTAGAGCTCCGAGAAGCGCCCCTGCTCGTAGTGCTCGCGCAGCCGCTTGAAGCGTCCTCGGTCCGGGAACATGCCCTCGAAGATGGCGATCTGGGTGCGTCGCTTGAACTGCGCCGAGGACCGAACCGGGAAGTGGAGGATCCGCACGGGCCACCAGGGCGCCCAGGTGAGCCGCGTCTCCTCCTCCGGCCATGAGCTAACGCCCAGCTCCCGGTTTCGGATCACCCGGTGGACCGGTCGGCCGGGCGGTCTGACGCTGTCCGCCACGTCGCCCGACGGGCCGAGCGCGGCGACGTCGTGCGGCCCCCTGTCGAGCATCACCACGTCCGGGTCGGCGCGGTGCGCGACCTTGGGCTGGTATCGGGCCCGCACCTCGCGGATCGTGAGGCGGTCCGCGAAGGAGCCGGGGCCGTCGGGCCTGCCGATGAACTCGCAGCGCGGGGCGATCAGCACCCCGTAGCGCTCATCCACCGCTCCCAGGACCTGCTTCAGCGTGCCCTCGATCGGCCACCAGAACTCGTCGGCATCGGTGTGGACGACCCAGTCCGCACCGAGCTCGGTGGCCGCCAGCCGCGCCATCTCGGTCATCCACCGAGCCCCCTCCTGGCGGTAGTCCATGTCGGGGGCCTTGGTCACCGTGAGCAGGCCGGCCTCCGCGTAGCGGTCGAGGATGTCCACGGTCTCGTCGGTGGAGCCGTTGTCGGTGACGATGAAGTGGTCGACCCCGAGCGCGTGATGGAAGCGCAGGTTGTGCTCGAGGACGTCGCCCTCATCCCGGATCTTGAACGCCATCGCGATGCGCGGAGCGGGGCTTGAGGGCGGCTCGGACAAGGGCGGGATTGTATGGACGCCCGAGCGGGCGTCGAGTGGCGAGCTCCGCTGCCATGTCAAGCGGAATTCGCTATTCGAGCGCCTCGGGTCGACCTGCTAGGAATCTCCGGCGTGAGGCTGTTCATGACCCTGCTCCTGCGCGACGAGGAGGACATCGTCCGGGAGAACCTCGACTTTCACCTGGCGCAGGGGGTGGATCGCGTGATCGTCACCGACAACGGCTCGGAGGACCGGACGCTCGAGATCCTGCGCACCTACGAGGCGCGCGGGGTGGTGCGGCTGCTGGTCGAGCCAACCGACGACTACTCGCAGGGCCGCTGGGTGACGCGAATGGCCCGGCTCGCCGCCGAGGAGGGGGCCGACTGGGTGATCAACAACGACGCCGACGAGTTCTGGTGGCCTCGCTCCGGCACGCTGCGATCGACGTTCGAGGGGGTGCCCGAGGACGTCGGAGTGGTGGTCGCGCACCGGACCAACTTCGTCCCGAGGCCGGAGGACGGCCGGCCCTTCTGGGAGCGGATGACGCTTCGCGAGCGCGAGTCGCTAAACCCGCTCGGCAAGCCGCTGCCGCCGAAGGTCGCCCACCGCGCACATCCGGAGATCACGGTCGTGCAGGGGAACCACCGGGTGGAGGGAGCGGAGCTGGGGGAGAGGCTCGACGACGGATCGATCGAGATCCTCCACTACCCGATGCGCACTTACGCCCAGTTCGAGAACAAGATCGTCAAGGGAGGGCGCGCCTACGCGCGCAACCGCGAGCTCCCAGACCGAACGGGCCGGACCTGGCGGCGGCTGTACGAGGTCTGGCAGGAGGGCGGCCTTCGCGATCACTACGAGGAGCAGGTCGCCGGGGAGGGCGGTCGCGAGGACCTGCTGGAGGACGGTCGGCTGCGAGACCGCCTTCGCGAGCTGAGCGCCGGTCCGCTCAGCTGATCGCCGCGTCGACCGCCGGGGCGCTGGGGGTGCGCCCCTCGCCGGCGACGCTCGGCCACAGCGAGAGGTCGATCTCTGGGCACAGCTCGGCGAGCCGCGTCGAATCCTCCCGATAGCGCTCGGCGAGCTCCGCGCTGAGGCTTGCCGGAAGCTGCGGCGTGCCGCGCCCGGCCTGCCGGTGCTTGAGGAGACGCTCCGGAGGCTCGGGCATGGGCTCAACGCCGACGAACCGCCAGGTGCGCTCCATCTCGCCGACGGGGTCTCGGACGCAGCGCTCGAACTGGATCACGAGCACCTGCTCGCGCGGAAAGAACTCGAACACGTGGCGGAGCTGCTGGTGGTAGAAGCCGCGCCAGGTCGCGTCGCCGAGCGAGGGGAGGCGCACGCGGTCTCCCCGCTCCTCGGCCATCCGCTGGAGCCTGGCGACGGCCGAGCGATAGCGCGCCACCGGGTCGCGGAACATGACGAGGATGCGCGCATTCGGCGCCGCCCGGTGGAGCAGCGGGATCGACCAGAAGTCGGCGAGGTAGCGCGGCGTCCACTCCCCGACGAGCTGGCCTGGCGGCCGCGGAAAGAGCGAGGCGTACTCGGCGGCGACGTCATCGGGGGCGTCCCCGCGCCAGAAGCGGTCGAAGTAGTGGACCTCCTTGCCGAGCGGCGAGCGCCTGATCCGCGGGTGGCGGCGCATCGAGTCGTACCACCAGCTGGTCCCGCAGCGCTGCGCGCCGATCCCCACGTAGGTGGGGGGCCCCGTCTCCCATCCGCGCGGGCATTTGGGGATCTCCAGGGGCGCGTTCCAGGGCCTGAGCCGGTCCACAAGACGTGTAAGAGTAACGACGCCCATGGGAGTCCTCGACCGCATCCGGCGGCGCGGCCGGCGGGACCCGGATCGGGTTCCGGCGCCGTTCGTCGTCGGCATCGCCCGCTCCGGCACCACGCTGCTGCGCCTGATGCTGGACGCCCACCCCCAGCTCACGATCCCGCCGGAGACCCATTTTTTGCCCATGCTGTTCAACCACTTCAAGCGCTGGGAGAAGGAGGGGCTGGGGAGCGCCGAGCTTCGCGAGCGCTCGATGGAGCTGATGACGGGCCATCCGCGCTGGGGCGACATCGACATCGATCCCGAAGGGGTGCGGAGCCGGATGGCGCGGCATGACCCGCTGACCGCGGGCGATGCGGCCCGTTCGCTGTTCGAGGCCTACGCGGCGCACGTGGGAAAGCCGAGGTGGGGGGACAAGTCCCCTCCCTACACGTGGAAGGCGAAGCGCATCCAGCGCGAGCTGCCCGAGGCTCATTTCATCCACTTGATTCGCGACGGGCGCGATGTCGCGCTGTCCCTCAGCGAGGTGAGCTGGGGGCCGGGCGACGTTCAGGCGGCTGCGGCCAAGTGGGTGGAGGAGCTGAGCCGCGCCCGGGAGCGAGCCCGCCGGCTCGCCCCCGGCACGTACATGGAGCTTCGCTACGAGGACCTCGTGGCGGACCCGGAGCCGCTCCTGAGGCGGATCGCCGAGTTCGTCGAGCTGCGGTGGGACGCGGCGATGCTCGACTACCACCAGGGCGCGGAGGCGCGCATGAACGAGGTGGTCCGCGACTTCCACCCGATGGGAGGGGGCACCATCACCGCGGAGGAGCGAAAGCGCCAGCACGAGCTGGTCTCGAGCCCGCCGAGCTCCAGCCGCGTCGGTCGCTGGAGGTCCGAGATGTCCGCGGAGGACCGCCAGGCGTTCGAGGGCGTGGCCGGGAAGCTGCTGGCGGAACTCGGGTACGACGTCTGAGGCTAGTCGAGGGGCTTGCCCGCGATCCGCTCGTAGGCGTCGACGTACTTGGCCCGCGTGTTGGCCACCACGTCCTCCGGCAGCTCCGGCGCCGGCGGGCTGTGGTCCCAGCCGATCTCGTCCAGCCAGTCCCGCAGGTACTGCTTGTCGAAGGAGCTCTGCGGACGCCCCGGCTCGTAGTCGTCGGCCGGCCAAAAGCGCGAGGAGTCCGGCGTGAACACCTCGTCCGCGAGGACCACCTCCGCGCCCGGCGAGGCGCCGAACTCGAACTTCGTGTCCGCGAGGATGATCCCGACCCCCTCGGCGTGGGCGCCGGCGTGTTCGTAGAGCGCGATCGACACCCGTCGCAGCTCCTCCATCAGCGGACGGTCGCCGATGATCTCCGCGGCGCGATCGAAGTCGATGTTCTCGTCATGCTCGCCGATCTCGGCCTTGGTGGCCGGCGTGAAGATCGGCTCCGGCAACCGCTCGGACTCTCGCAATCCCGCGGGGAGCTCGATGCCGCACACCGCCCCGGATTCCTGGTACTCCCGCCACCCCGAGCCGGACAGATACCCGCGAACCACGCATTCGACCGGGTACATGTCCAGGCGCCTCACCCGGATTGCGCGGCCCGCGACCTCCTCGGGCACATCCTCGGAGATCAGGTGGTTCGGGCAGATCTCCGCCGTGCGCTCGAACCAGAACACGGACATCTTGTTCAGCACCCGGCCCTTGTCCGGGATGGGGTTGGGCATGATGACGTCGTAGGCGGAGATCCGATCCGAGGCGACCATCAGCAGGTCGCCGTCGACCTCGTACATCTCGCGCACCTTCCCGCTCGAGTGGAGGCGAAGGTCGGCGAGTGTGGCGGAGCCCTCCATGGGGAGCGCGATGCTAACAACGGCCCCGGCGAGCGTGGGCCGAGTTTTTCAAGCACATAGCGTGAAAACCTCGGCCACACCGCGAGGGAACGGGCCGAGGACAGGGGGCCGATACCCCCTCCCGGTATACTCGTCGGCACGATGAGCGCCGACGCCACGGCTGCCCCCGGGTACGTCCGGGACAAGCAGGCGATCCTGCGACGCCTATCCCGAATCGAGGGGCAAATTCGTGGGCTCGGCCGGATGGTCGGCGAGGAGGCGTACTGCATCGACGTCCTCACCCAGATCTCCGCCGTCGAGCGCGCGCTCGACTCCCTGGCGGTGAGGCTCCTGGGCGACCACGCCAGTCACTGCGTTCGAGACGCGGTCGAGAGCGGCGGCGCCGAGGCCGACGAGAAGCTGGACGAGTTGATGGCGACCGTCGAGCGCTTCGCGCGAACCCGCTGACGATGGCGAGCCCCACGACCGCCCGCGCACCCGCGCACCCCGAGGCGGTCGATGTGCGGCACGAGGCCGGCGGGCTCCCTCCGGGCCCGCGCCTGCCCGCCCCCATCCAGACCGCGCGGTTGCTGGCGCGGCCGGTCGGGTTCTTGGAGGATTGCCGGCGCCGCTTCGGCGGCGCCTTCACCACGCGGGTGCTGCGGGCGGGAGCGATGGTCTTCGTCTCCGATCCCGCCTCGCTGAAACGGTTGTTCGCGGCCGATCGCCAGAACACGATCGCCCCGGGGCGAAACGTCGTGCTGGCGCCGGTCCTCGGAGGGCGCTCGCTCCTGTTGCTCGAGGGCGAGGAGCACCTGCGGCGGCGCAAGCTCATGCTGCCGCCGTTCCACGGCGAGCGCATGCGCGCCTACGAAGCGGTGGTGGCCGAGGCTACGGAGCGTGAGGTCGCGACCTGGCCGGTCGGCGAGCCGTTGCGCCTTCACGCGCGCATGCAGGCGATCACGCTCGAGGTGATTCTCGGCGCCGTGTTCGGGGTCGAGGACGACCGCCGCCGCACGGAGCTTCGCGAGAACCTCGTCGGGATTCTCTCCACCACGCGATCGCCGCTGGCGATCGGGCTGACCTTTCGGAGCCTCCGCCGGCTCCCATCGCATCGCAGGGTGGCTCGCATGCTCGCCGACACCGATCGCCTGCTCTTCGCCGAGATCGCCGAGCGCCGCGCCGATCCCGGGCTCGACTCCCGCGAGGACATCCTCTCCCAGCTCGTGGCCGCAAGGTTCGAGGACGGCTCGCGAATGGAGGACCGCGAGCTCCGGGACCAGCTCATGACCCTGCTGCTGGCCGGCCACGAGACGACCGCAACGGCTCTGGCCTGGGCGTTCGACCTCCTGCTTCGCGCCCCGGACGAGCTCAGTCGCCTGCGGGAGGAGGTCGACGACGACGGCCACGAGTATCTGGACGCGGTGATCGAGGAAACCCTTCGGGTGAGGCCGGTGGTCCCGTTCGTCGGCCGCCAGCTTCGGGTGGAGGCCGAGCTGGGCGGCCACCGGTTGCCCGTCGGCACCGTTGTCATGCCGGCGATCTACCTGACCCACACCCGCCCCGACCTCTACCCGGACCCCTACGCCTTCCGGCCGGAGCGCTTCCTGGATAACGGCCCGGAGACCTACAGCTGGATCCCGTTCGGCGGCGGCACTCGGCGGTGCATCGGCGGGGCGTTCGCGCAGTTCGAGATGCGGGTCGTCCTGTCGACGATCCTGCGGCGCGCCGAGCTTCGTGCGGCGACGGAGGAGCCACAGCGAATGGTGCGGCGAAACGTCACCCTCTCGCCCCGGGAGGGGACGCCCGCGGTGCTCGCCGCCCGCCGCTAGGAACCCGAACCGCGCAGCGACTCGAGCCGGGCGAACAGCTCCGGCACGTGGGTGAGGTAGGCGCCCGCGTCGAAGACGGCGTCCCAGTCCACCTGGGTGGCTTGACCATCCGCGGTGACGCGGGCGGTCAACAGCTCGCGGAAGCTCGTGCCCTCGTCCCAGGCGCGCTGGGCGAGCTCCTGGACGATCCGATAGGCGTCGTCGCGCTGCATGCCCGATTCCACCAGAGCGGTCAGGGCCCGCTGGCTGTAGAGCGCTCCGTGCGTGAGCTCGAGGTTGTCGCGCATGCGGTCGGGGTGCACGGTCATCTCGCGCGCCACCCGCGCGGCCAGGCGCTGCATGTAGTCGAGCAGGATGGTGGCGTCGGGCAGCACGACCCGCTCCGCACCCGAGTGGGAGATGTCGCGTTCGTGCCAAAGCGCCACGTTCTCGTTCGCCGCCTGGGCATAGCCGCGGAGCACCCGGGCCAGACCGCACAGTCGCTCGGTGAGGATGGGATTTCGCTTGTGCGGCATCGCCGATGAGCCCTTCTGGGAGGCCCCAAACGGCTCCTCGACCTCGCGCACCTCGGTCCGTTGGAGATTCCGGATCTCGGTGGCGAAGCGCTCGAGCCCGGCTCCGGCCAGGGCGATCGCGCCACAGACCTCGGCGTGGCGGTCCCGGGGGACCACCTGGGTCGAGACCTCCTCGGCCCGCAATCCGAGGGAGTCCATCACCCGGCGCTCGACTGTGGGCGGAATGGACGCGTAGGTGCCGACCGCGCCCGAGAGCTTGCCCACTCGCACGCCCTCGAACGCACGCTCGAGCCGACGCAGGTTTCGTTCGGCCTCGAAGGCGAAGCCCGCCAGGCGCAGGCCGAAGGTGGTGGGCTCCGCGTGGACCCCGTGAGTGCGCCCCGCAGTGATGGTCTCGCGTTGCTCGAAGGCGCGTCCGATCAGGGCGTCGCGGTACTCGCGCGCCCCGGCGAGGATCAGCTCGCCGGCCTCGCGGAGCTGGAGGGCCACGGCGGTGTCGAGGACGTCGGAGGAAGTCAGCCCGTAGTGGATCCACCGGCCCTCAGGACCGACCGATGCGGCCACGACGTCGACGAAGGCAGCGACGTCGTGGCCCGTGGCGCGCTCGCGCTCCTGAACCTCTTCCACCGTGAACGAGGCGCGCTCCCGGATGGCCTCGACCGCGTCGGGCGGGACCAGCCCCTCAGCCGCCAGGGCCTTCGTCGCGGCGAGCTCGACCTGGAGCCAGCCCTCCATGCGGCGCTGGGCGGTCCATACAGCGCCCATCTCCGGGCGCGTATAACGCTCGATCACGAATTGATTATGCGGGCGGCGAGCAGTCCGGCGTTCTTGGCGCCATCGATTGCAACGCAGCCGACGGGCACACCGGGCGGCATCTGAACGGCCGAGAGAAGCGCATCCAGGCCGCCGAGGCTCTTGCCGGTGAGCGGAACGCCGATCACGGGCAGGTCGGTGTGAGCCGCGGCGACGCCCGGCAGCGCCGCGGACATCCCGGCGCCCGCGATGATCACCTTCAGGCCCCGCATCCGCGCCGCATGGCAGTACTCGCGGACCTTCTCCGGGTCACGGTGGGCGCTCATCACCCGTACCTCGTAGCGGATGCCCTTGTCCTGCAGCGCCTCGCCCGCCGGCTGCATCTTGCCCTTGTCGTTTGCCGAGCCCATGATGATCCCGACCAGCGGGGCGTCGACCTCGATCTCCTCGAACGCCGCTTCGACCTCTGGCATCGGGTCGGCCGTGGTGGTTTCGCTTCCGCTCTCGCGCGTGCCCTCCGGTTCGGCAATCTCCATGGCGTCTCTTTCGCTCCCTTCTGAATTCTCGCGTGGTCTCGGGCGGCTAGCGCGCCGCCACCCTCTCGACGGCCCGCGCCGCGATGTCCGTTCGCAGCTGCATCCCCTCGAAGGCAATCAAGCCCGCGGCCTCATACGCGCGATCGCGGGCCTCGCCGGGCGTTCGTCCGAGCCCGGTCACGTTCAGAACACGGCCGCCGGCGGTCACGATGCCATCCTCCGTACGGGCGGTGCCCGCGTGCGTCACCTCCACTCCCTCGAGCGCCCCCGCATCGTCGAGGCCGCGGATCAAGTCGCCCTTGGACGAGGAGAGCGGATAGCCCGCCGAAGCGAGGACGAGCGTGACCGCCCAATCGTCGGTGAAGTCCGCCGTGGTCCCGGCGAGACCTCCGGGCTCACGAGACGCCCGGCAGAGCTCGGTGAGGTCCGAGCGAAGCCGGGGCAGGACGGCCTGGGTCTCTGGGTCGCCGAAGCGGCAGTTGAACTCGAGCACCTTGGGCCCATCCGCGGTGATCATCAGCCCCGCGTACAGGACGCCGTGGTACGGCGTGCCCCGCCGGGCCATCAGATCGACGATGGGCCGGTGGACCGCGTCCGCGATCTCGTCCGTCGCGGCCGGGCCGAACCCGGGCACCGGCGAGTAGCTGCCCATCCCGCCCGTGTTCGGCCCGCGATCGCCGTCGTGGATCCGCTTGTAGTCCTGGGCGGGGGCGAGGGGAACGACATTCTCGCCGTCGCACAGCGCCAGCAGCGAGAGCTCGTCGCCGTCGAGGTGCTCCTCCACCACCACCTCCGTCTCGCCGAAGCGACGCTCCACGAAGAAGACATCCACCGCCTCGCGGGCCTCGGCCTCCGTGGCGGCGATGATCACGCCCTTTCCGGCGGCCAGGCCGTCCGCCTTGAGGACGACCGGATAGGAGCTGCGGGCCAGCTGCTCCAGCGCGTCAGCGTGCGAGCGGACCACTGCATGCGCCGCCGTCGGCACACCCGCCGCGGCCATCAGCTCCTTGGCGTGCACCTTCGAGCCCTCGATCCTCGCCGACGCGGCGCGTGGCCCGAATGCGGGGATGCCCCGGGCCTCGAGGGCGTCCACGAGCCCGGCGACCAACGGTGCCTCCGGGCCCACGACCACCAGGTCCACGCTTGCCGCCGCCTCCACGATCCCGCCGACGTCATCGCTGCCAACGTCCAGGCAACGGGCGTCGGCGGCGATTCCGGCGTTGCCGGGGGCGCAGAGGAGCTCGTGCTCAGAGGCGGATCGAGCCAGGGCCCGCACGATGGCGTGCTCGCGCCCACCCCCGCCGACGACGAGGATCCTCACCCGCATGCACCCCGCAGCCGGCTCGAGCGCCTCCTCACAGCGAGTTCGTGAACTCCTCGGCTGGGATGGCCGCCATCGTCTCGTTGCTGGTCGTGCCGCGAGAGCCGAGCTCCACCGAGACCTTGGCCATGGTCCGCTCGTCCGGCGCCTCGACGACGCTCACGAAGTCGTATTCGCCCAGCGTCGCCCACTGGCTCAGCACCTTCACGCCCAGCTGCTCGACCTCCTTGTTGACCTCCTGAACGCGTCCCGGATTGTCCTTCAGGGTCTTCACCCCGTTGGACGTCAGGCGGGTGAGCATGATGAATACGGACATCTTCTCCTCCTATCCGATTGGTCGATCCGGCGCGTCCGGCCGATCCACCGGACGCTCGCCGGCAATTGCCGGCTGGGACCGCCTGAGCCTATCTTGCGTCCGGCCCGCTTGGGGACCGCGGGGCGTTTAGCCTCCGCATGAGCGGCAACCCCGGGGTAGAAGGGAGTTTCGGTGAGGAAGCTCGAGCCGATCCGGCTGAAGCCATGGACGCTGCCGCTGATCATCGCCGCGGTGGCGGTACCGATCATCGCCGCCTTCATGTTCGGTGGGCCCGGGGCCGGGCTCGCCGTGGGCGCGCTCGCGGCCGCCGCGATCCTGGTGATCGCCGCCCGCGCGCGCTTCGACGAGCCGATCGAGGTCGGCGCGTCTCCGGGCGACCGATACATGCTGCTCGTGGTCGCGATCGGCGTGGTGGGGGACCCGGGCCTGGCCGGCGCCGTCGCGGCGATCGCCGCCGAGGGAGCGCGGGCGACCGGCGCCGGGGCCGCGGGCGACGCCGAGGTCCTGGTCATGGCGCCCGCGCTCAACACGGCGGTCGCGCACTGGCTCTCGGACCTGCGCCAGGCGCGCCTGGACGCCCAGCGACGGCTGGCCGTATCGCTCGGCTCACTGGCTGCGGCCGACCTGGACGCCCGTGGCGAGGTCGGCGACTCGGACCCCGTCCAGGCGGTCGAGGACACGCTGCGGAGCTTCCCGGCCCAGGAGGTCGTCTTCGTCACCCCGTCCGATCACGACCGAGAGGTGGAGGAGGTCCGCCGCCGGCTGGACCGTCCCGTGCGGGTGTTGGCGACGACTGCTGCGGCGGGCGAGCGCTCTGCCTAGCTGCCGCTCTACGCGGCGGCCTTGACCTGTTCGGTGGCCTTGTCGAACACGAGCTCGCCGTCCTCGGCGTTCACCGCGACCCGGTCTCCCTCACGGAACTCCCCCTCGAGGAGCTTCAGCGCCAACTTGTCGATCAGCTGCCTCTGGATGACCCGCTTCAGGGGCCGGGCGCCGTAGGTGGGGTCGTAGCCGAGGTTGCCGAGGAGCGTGCGGGCGTCCTCGGTGAGCTCCACCTCGATCCCCTTCTCGCGGACCCGGCCGGCGAGCTGGGCGACCTGAAGCTCGACGATCCGCCCTAGGTCCTCGCGGCCGAGCCGGTGGAAGATCACCGTGTCGTCGATCCGGTTCAGGAACTCCGGCTTGAACGTCGTCGCGAGGATCTCCTCGACCCGCTCCCGGATGCGCTCGTCGATCGCTTCGGTGGCGATCTCCGCGGACCCGACGTTGGAGGTCATGATCAGGATCGAGTGCTTGAAGTCCACCGTGCGCCCCTGGCCGTCGGTGAGCCGTCCCTCGTCCATGATCTGGAGCAGGACGTTGAAGACGTCGGGGTGGGCCTTCTCGATCTCGTCCAGCAGCACCACCGCGTAGGGGCGGCGGCGCACGGCCTCGGTGAGCTGCCCCCCCTCCTCGTAGCCGACGTAGCCGGGCGGCGCGCCGATCAGGCGGGCGACGGTGTGCTTCTCCATGTACTCGGACATGTCCAGCCGGACGATTGCCTGCTCGGAGTCGAACATGAACTCGGCCAGCGCCCGGGCCAGCTCGGTCTTCCCGACGCCCGTTGGCCCGAGGAACAGGAAGACTCCGATCGGGCGGTTGGGGTCGGCGAGCCCGGCGCGGGAGCGGCGCAGCGCGTTGGAGACCGCCTCGACCGCCTCGTCCTGGCCCACGACCCGCTCGTGGAGGCGCTCCTCCATGTGGATCAGCTTCTCGACCTCCCCCTCCATCAGGCGGGACACCGGGATGCCGGTCCACTTCGAGACGACCTCCGCGACGTCCTCCTCGGTGACCTCCTCGGTCAGCATCGACCCCCCGGCGCGGTGGAGCTCGGCCAACTTGGCCTCCTGTTCGGAAACCGTCCTCTCCAGCTCGGGGATCTCGCCGTACCGGAGCTGGGCTGCCCGCTCGAGGTCGGCGTCGCGCTCGGCCCGCTCGGCTTCGCGGTTGGCCTCCTCGAGCCTCGACTTCGCCTCCTTGATCGCCTCGATCGCGCTCTTCTCGTTCTGCCACCTCGCCTTCATCTCGGCGGAGCGCTCCCTCAGCTCGGCCAGCTCCGCCTCGATTGCCTCGCGGCGGGCCACCGACGCCTCGTCCTTCTCCTTCTTCAGCGCCTCGCGTTCGATCTCGAGCTGCTGGACGCGCCGCTCGACCTCGTCGATCTCGGTCGGCATGGAGTCGATCTCGATCTTGAGTCGCGAGGCGGCCTCGTCGATCAGGTCGATGGCCTTGTCCGGGAGAAAGCGGTCGGCGATGTAGCGCTCGGACAGGGTCGCCGCGGCGACGATCGCCGCGTCCGTGATCCGCACGCCGTGGTGAACCTCGTAGCGCTCCTTGAGGCCGCGCAGGATGGCGATCGTGTCCGCCACGTCGGGCTCGTCGACCACCACCGGCTGGAAGCGGCGCTCGAGCGCCGCGTCCTTCTCGATGTGCTTGCGGTACTCGTCCAGAGTCGTGGCGCCGACCGCCCGCAGCTCCCCCCGGGCGAGCATCGGCTTCAGCAGGTTCGCGGCGTCGACGGCGCCCTCGGCGGCCCCCGCGCCCACGATCGTGTGGAGCTCGTCCATGAACAGGACGATCTGGCCCTCGGACGCCTGGATCTCCTTGAGCACCGCCTTCAGCCGCTCCTCGAACTCGCCCCGGTACTTGGAGCCCGCGAGCAGCGCCCCGATGTCGAGGGCGATCACGCGGCGGTCGCGCAGGCTCTCGGGAATGTCGCCCGAGACGATCCGTTGTGCGAGGCCCTCGACGATGGCGGTCTTGCCGACCCCCGGGTCGCCGATCAGGACCGGGTTGTTCTTGGTCCGGCGCGAGAGGACCTGGATCACCCGCCGCACCTCCTCGTCGCGACCGATCACGGGATCCAGCTTGCCGCGCTCGGCCTCGGCGGTCAGGTCGCGGCCGTACTTCTCGAGGGCCTGCATGGTGTCCTCGGGATTGGGGGAGGTGACGCGGTGCGGCCCACGTACCTCGGAGATCCCCTTGGCCAGCGAGCCGCTGTCGGGCAAAAGGTCCGCCAGCCCGGAGGACTTGTCGGCGAGGCCGAGCAGGAGGTGCTCGGTGGAGATGTACTCGTCCCCGAGCGCGGCCATCTCCTTCTCGGCCCGCTGGAGGGTGCGAACGAACGACTGCGAGGGCCGGATCTCGGGCTCTTCGTCCCCCCCGACGCTGGGCAGGGCGTCGATTGCCTCGAGGGTGCGCTCGCGAATCGCCCCCAGGTCCGCGTCGAGCTTCTGAAGCACAGGGACCACGAGGCCTTCCTCCTGGTCGAGCAGCGCCAGGAGAAGATGCGGGGGACCCACCTCGGGGTTTCGGTTCTCCGCGGCGAGCCGCTGCGCGCCGGCCACGGCCTCCTGGGATTTGATCGTGAAGCGATCGGGCTGCATCGACTACCTGCGCCTCGCGCGTTGCACGGGGATCTTGACGGGGTCGCCGTCGGCCCCGGGGATGATCTCGCGAGCGTCGTAGGCCCCGTACGGGACGATCTCGGCGCGGAAGGAGCGCTTCACGCGCTCGATCTCGTCGAGCATCTCGCGCTCGAGCTCGGCGGCCCGCTCGCGGACCTTGCCGAGCTCGCGACGCGCCCGCTCGAGCTGGCCCTCGAGGTCGAGGACGGTCTCGACCCCGGCCAGGTTGAGCCCCTCCTCCGCGGTCATCCGCTGGATGCGCCGAAGCCGCTCCACGTCCTCGAAGGAGTACAGGCGGGTGTTCTTGGGAGAGCGCTTCGGGGTGATCAGCCCGCGGGCCTCGTACATCCGCAGCGTCTGCGGGTGCATGTCCGCCAGCTCGGCGGCAACCGAGATCATGAACACGCCGCGCTGCTCGTCGATCGAGGCGTGAACCTCGGCGCGGACGCGACGGCGCTGGGGTTGCCTCCCTTCGCTCATCACTTGCCTACCTTGCCTCCCTTCGCGGACGCCTCACGCAGCAGGTGGGCCCGGGGATCGTGGTCGTTCATGGCGGTCGCGAAGTCGCCCAGCGCCTCCTTTTGGTCACGCGTGAGCTCATCGGGCACCTCGATCTCGAGCCGATAGAGGATGTCTCCGCGCCCGCGGCCTTGAGGCTTCGGCGGTCCCTCCCCGCGCAGGCGCTGAACGGTGCCGTGCTTGGTGCCGGCGGGGATGCGAATCCGCTTGGTCCCGTTCAGGGTCGGGACCTCGATCGTCCCGCCCTCGATCGCCTCCGCGATCGTGATCGGCGTCACCACCTCCAGGTTGCCGTCGGCGCGCTGCTTGAACACCGGCGAGGGGCTGACCCGGGTGACCACGTAGAGGTCGCCGGGCGCGCCGCCGCGTGGCCCGTCCTCGCCCTTGCCGGCGACTCGGACGCGGCTGCCGTCCCGCACGCCGGGGGGCACCTTGACGCGGTAGCGCTTGCGCTGCATCGTCAGGCCCGAGCCGCCGCAGGTCTCGCACGGACTCTCGATCACCTCTCCTCGCCCCCCACAGCGTGGGCAGGGCTGGCTGATGGAGAAGAAGCCCTGGCTCTCCGAGTCGATCCCCCTTCCGTGACAGCGCGGGCACACGGTCGGCGACGTGCCGGGCTTGGCCCCGGTGCCTCCGCAGGTCGCGCAGGAGGCCTGTTTCGGGACCGTGACCCGCACCTCTGCACCGTCCATCGCCTGCTCGAAGGAGAGTTGGACCTCGGTCTCCAGGTCGCGCCCGCGAGCGGGGCCCTCCCGCGGGCCGCCACGGCGCCCGAACACGGTCGAGAAGATGTCGCCGAGGTCCGACGTGAACCCGCCGCCCCCGAAGCCCCTAGGCCCGAAGCCGGAGAACATCCCGCCGGAGTCGTACTCGGAGCGCTTCTTGGGGTCCGACAGCGTGTCGTAGGCCTCCTGGACCTCCTTGAAACGCTCCTCCGCCTGGTCGTCCCCGGGGTTGCGGTCGGGGTGGTAGGTGCGCGCCAGCTTCCGATACGCCTTCTTGATCTCGTCGGCGCTGGCCTTCCGGGGAACGCCGAGGACCGAGTACAGATCGCGGTCGGCCATGGCTCTCCCCTACTCGCTCACCACGACGCGCGCGGCCCGCAGCACCTGGCCCTCGAGGCGGTATCCCTTCTCGAGCGTCTCGACCACCACGCCGGCCTCGACGCCATCGGCGCTCTGCCGCACCGAGAGCGCCTCGTGCTGGTTCGGGTCAAACGGCTGGCCCGTCGGGTCGTACGTCTCCACGCCCGCTCGTTCAAGCGCCGCTCGCAGCTCCCCATGGACGAGGGCCACGCCGCGGGCCAGCGCCTCGCGCCCGGACACCTCCTCGCTCAGCGGCTCACCGTCGGGGCCGGCGGGCGCCCCGGCATCCGGGTCGATCCCGGATGCGCGCAGGGCGCGCTCCAGGTTGTCGAGCGCGGGCAACAGCTCGCGCGCCACGGCGGCCTTGCCGCGGCGCTCGGCCTCCTGGGCCTCGCGGGCCGCCCGCTTCCGGTAGTTCTCGAAGTCGGCCCGAGCGCGCTGGGCGAGCTGAAGGTATTCGTCGCGCTCGCGCTTGACGTCGGCGAGTAGGGCATCGAGGTCGGAATCCACGCGAGCCGCCGCGTCGTCGCCAGCCTCCGTTGGCGGGTTCCTTTCGGTATCCGAAGGTTTCGCGCCATCGCTGCCGGCAGGCTGGCGCTCATCCGGCTCGGCGGCGCCCCCCTCCGGTCTACGAGCGCTCGTCATCCACGACCTCGGCGTCGACGACCTCCTCCTCCGCCTCGCCGCCCGCTCCGTCGGTGGGCGCGCCGTCACCGGCGGCCTGAGCCTGCTCGGCGGCCGCCGCCTGGTAGATCTGCTCCGAGACCTTGTGGAAGGCGGCCTGCAGGGCGTCGGTCTTGGCCTTGATCTCGTCGGCGTTCTCGGACGCGAGCGACTCGCGCACGTCGGCGATCGCCTTGGTGATCTCGTCCTTGGCGGAGGAATCGACCTTGTCGCCCATGTCGGCGAGCTGCTTCTCGGCCTGGTACGCGGCGTTCTCGGCCACGTTGCGGGCCTCGGCGAGCTCGCGCTGGCGGCGGTCCTCCTCGGCGTGCGACTCGGCGTCCTTGACCATCTGCTCGACCTCCTGTTCCGCGAGGCCTGAGCCGCCCTTGATCTCGATCGTCTGCTCCTTGCCGGTCCCGAGGTCCTTCGCCGAGACGTTCAGGATGCCGTCGGCATCGATGTCGAAGGCGACCTCGATCTGTGGCATGCCGCGCGGTGCCGGCGGGATGCCGGTGAGCTGGAACTTGCCCAGCGACTTGTTGTATGCGGCCATCTCGCGCTCGCCCTGGAGGACGTGCACCTCCACCGACGGCTGGTTGTCCTCGGCGGTCGAGAAGATCTCCGACTTGCGGGTCGGGATCGTCGTGTTGCGCTCGATGAGCTTCGTGAACACGCCGCCCTTGGTCTCGATCCCGAGGGAGAGCGGGGTCACGTCGAGGAGCAGGACGTCCTTGACGTCGCCGGCCAGCACACCGGCCTGGATCGCGGCGCCGATCGCCACCACCTCGTCGGGGTTGACGCCCTGGTGCGGATCCTTGCCGGTCACATCCTTCACCTTCTCCTGGACGGCCGGCATGCGGGTCATCCCGCCGACCAGGACCACGTGCTCGATCTCGGCATCGCCCGCGTCCGAGAGGGCGCGCTTCAGCGGCTCCACCACCCGGTCCAGCAGATCGGAGGTGAGCTCGTTCAGCTTCGCCCTGGTGAGCTTCATCTCCAGGTGCTTGGGACCGCTCGCGTCGGCGGTGATGAACGGGAGGTTGATCTGGGTCTCCTGGGTCGTCGAGAGCTCGATCTTCGCCTTCTCGGCGGCCTCGTACAGGCGCTGGAGCGAGTTCTTGTCAGCCGACAGGTCGATCCCCTGGTCCTTCTTGTACTCGGCCACCATCCACTCGACGATCGCCTTGTCCCAGTTGTCGCCGCCCAGGTGGTTGTCGCCCGCCGTCGACTTCACCTCGAACACGCCGTCTCCGATCTCGAGCACCGAGACGTCGAACGTGCCGCCACCGAGGTCGAAGACGAGGATCGTCTGGTCGGACTCCTTGTCGAGCCCGTAGGCGAGCGAGGCGGCGGTCGGCTCGTTGATGATCCGCTTCACCTCGAGGCCGGCGATCTTGCCGGCGTCCTTTGTCGCCTGGCGCTGGTCGTCGTTGAAGTAGGCGGGGACGGTGATGACCGCCGAGTCCACCTTCTCGCCGAGCTTCGCCTCGGCGTCCGCCCGAAGCTTCGAGAGGATCATCGCCGAGATCTCCGGCGGCGAGTACTGCTTGCCGCGAACCTCGACGCGGACGTCGCCGTTCGGTCCGGCGACGACCTTGTACGGAACGATGGTCTCCTCCTCCTTGACCTCCGCCTCCTTGCGGCCCATGAACCGCTTGATCGAGAACACGGTGTTCTCGGGGTTCATGACCGCCTGGCGCTTGGCCACGGTGCCGACGAGGCGGTCGTCCGAGTCGGTGAACGCGACCACCGACGGGGTGGTCCGCCCGCCCTCGGCGTTCTCCAGCACGGTCGCTTCCCCGCCCTCGAGGACCGCGACGCACGAGTTCGTGGTCCCCAGGTCGATGCCGATCGTCTTCGCCACTCCGGTCTCCTTCTCAGTCGTTCGCGAAAGAAATCTCAGTCTGAGGCTAGCAGATGTGTCGCGGCGATCAAGCGCGGGCGGGTCCGGGCGCCGGGGCACGCGAACGCCCCGCCCCCGGTCGAGCGGGGGCGGGGCGCGACGCTGGCACGAGACCTACTTGAAGTCGAGGACGCTGGCGGTGCCCGCGTGGTCGGAGCCCCACCATCCGTTGTAGGGCCGGCGCCCGGTCACGGACGACCTCACGAGCTTGACGTGGGCCGGGTCGTCGGTCATCACGTGGTCGACCTTGTGGTCGAACTGCGAGACGTCTCCGCCGCTTCCCTCGCTGAGCACGTCCGCGTTCAGGCAGCAGCTCAGGGGGTCGTAGGTGCTCCGCTCGACAAGCCCCGCGTTCAGCAGGTCGCGGTCGGCGAACTCGTCCCCCGGCTTGATCGGCGTCATCGTGTCCGAGTTCAGGTCACCGAGGAGGACGACGGGCAGCGTGCTGCTCGCGGGCCCCCCGTTGGCGATCAACTCGTTCGCCTGCGCCTGCCGGACCTCGCCGTTGCCGACGTCGGTGTCCTGGTTCGTGTGGTTCGTGGTCTGGTTGTCGAACGCCTCGAGGTGCGTGTTCACGAACCGGAACCTCGGTGAATCGCCGACCTTGGCGTTGACGCTCGTCCAGCCGCGCGTGACGTCGATCGGGACGCCGCCGGGCGTCACCTGAAGCAGCGTGTCGAAGTGAGCGCCCTGCGGATTCGTCGTCTGCACTCGCTTGCCGACGCGGGCCAGGATCGCGTCGCGCATCGTGAGACGCCCCTCGGTCTCGCTGCCGAACGGGCAGCCGGGACGGGAGGTGTTCTCGTCGCCGTCCATGTTCGCCCACACCTGGAAATCGAACTCCGGCTCCGAGATCACGAGGCGGTACTTGAGCCCGTCCTTGTTCAGCTGCTCCATCAGCAGGCTGATGAAGTTCCCGCCGGGGCGGACCGTCGTCGCCGTGAAGTCCAGCGGATTGTCGGTGCAGGGCGCCTTGCGCCACAGCGCCCCCTCCTGGAGCCCGACCAGGTCGGGGTTCTGGTTCAGGATCTCACGGGCCAGGACCGGAGCACGGTTCCGGAAGTTGTTCTGGTCCACCTGGTGGAGGATCTGGCCGGCGGCGTCGACCAGCCCCTGGAGGCTCGTCGCGCTGGTCCCTGGTCCCAGGTCCGCGCCCAGGAACAGGTTCCGGGTCATCACCCGAACCTTCGTGTCGCTCGCGTGCGAGCTGGCCGGGGCCAGCAACGCGGTTGCGGCGAGCGCCGTCAATACGAGGATCCACCGTCCCCGCCCGAGGCGAAGGGACGCACGACACTTCTTTCTCTGCGACAAGGGAACTCCTTCTTCCTGCCTAGGCCCGCCTGAGCGCGAGCATCACTCCATCTGCCGGGGCTGACCCTAACACCGATCCGGCGAGGCGACCGGGCCGCACCCCGGTTTTCAAGTACGTCTCGAGGGTCGGCGCCGCTCAGGGACCGATGTAGGCGACGTTGTTGGCCACGAAGGCGGCAATTTCCTTGGCCTGGTCGCCCTTGACGATGTCTGCTGGCATGCGACCGCTGAGACCGTTCTGAATCGTCGTCAGCACCGTCGCATAGGTCGACTTCTCGAGCTGACTCTTTGCGCCCGTACCGAAGCGTTCGTCGAGGTCGGGCCCGACCAGCCCGTCGGTGCCGGCGGCCGCGAGCGTGTGGCAGGCACCGCAGTTGATCTGGAACAGCTCCAGGCCCTGTTGGTTGCTCGCCGGCACGGCGCTTGCGCTCGAGGCGTCGCTGCCCCCCTTCTTGGTCAGCGCCCACGCGGGCAGGGCGACGAGGCAGATGGCCGCGAAGATCCCGAAGATGACGAGGGGCCGCTTGCTCATTCGCTTTCGCCGCGCCGATGGGAGGCGGCGGCGCGGAGATACTAGCGGCAGGAGCCGGCCGAGCCCGCCGGGCTTCGCGCTTGGGATTCGGGGCGCGGCGCGCTATACCTAGAGGGCCGGCGCGTCCAGGCGCCGGCACGCCGACCGGCCCGGTTTCGACATCCGTCGGGAGGGCCGGGCACGAGGCCGGCATGAGCGGATCCCCACCCTTCGACGCAGGAGGTGGCGATGCCTTCCGAACTCCACGCCGCTCCCCGAGAGCGCCCGCCGGAGCCCACGCAGGCGGAGCGTGAGGTCGCCGACCTGCTTCCCATCGGAGCCGGCCCCGAGGCCGCGCGGGCCGCGCTGGATCGGGTCCCGCTGTGGTTCCATACCTTCTCGCTCGACGAGCGCTCGGTCTACACGCCCGGCGTCGCGCGTGATCATCGGTATCGCATCCCGGCGCTGCCCGATGACTTGACGGGCAGGAGCGTCCTGGACGTCGGCACGTTCGACGGCTTCTACGCGTTCTTGGCGGAGGCTCGCGGGGCCAGAAGGGTCGTGGCGATCGACAACGAGCAGTACCGCGAGTGGGTCGCGGCGCGGTGGGGAGTCGAGCTGGAGGGCGCCGAAGGATTTCGGGCGATCCGCGAGCTCCTCGGCTCCGGAGTGGCGTACCGGCGACTGGACGCGTTCGACCTCGATCAGCTCGACGAGCTCTTCGACGTGATCCTCTGCTTCGGGCTTTTGCATCGCGTCGAGAGCCCGCTGGGGCTGCTCAAAGTCCTGCGGCGGCGACTTGCCGAGGGCGGGTACGTGATCGCCGAGACCTACGGGGTCGACACAGACCCAGCGGATGGCGCGGCGCTCCGGGTGCTCGAGCCGGGCGCGGTGTACGCCCGAGACGAGTTCGTCTACTGGGGCTTCTCCGCGCAGAGCCTCGCCCAACTCGCGGGCCATGCCGGCTTCGCCGGCTTCGAGCCGCTCGATGCCCCGACGATCGACGGGCACCCGCGGTTGATCGGCACGATGCCGGTCGGCGCGCGACCCGCGACACGTTGAGCCGTGCGGATCGTCCGGCCGAGCTCCGCGCCGAGGCGCTGAGGCTGGAGGAGGCGTCGTCAACCCCAGCGACCCTCGACGCGGAGCCCGCGCCGGCGGCGCTTATCGCAAGCGCGGCGTGCTGATCACACCGGTCCGAGCGAGCATCCTGGCCGCTTCGAGACGGACGGGCGTGAGAGTCAAGTGGCCTCCTCTGGACGGTCTTTCGGTCGAGCCTGAAACCCGCCTTCGGCGGGTAAGCAAGATTACTGCCCATTTCGGGAGATCGGCAGGGGGAGGATGTCGCCTGGAATGGTTCGACGCAGATCCGACGCGAGCTACGTCGCGACCGACTTCAGCCGGCGCCAGTAGGGGCACATGCGCCGCAGGGCGCACTCCTCGCAGCGCGGGCGCGGGCGACATACGGCTCGTCCGTGACGGATGAGGTTGATGTGCAGCTCGTATGCATCCTCGGGATCCACGACCTTCAGCATCTCGTCGTGGGCCTCCTCGAAGGAGCCGCCCTCGCGAAGCAGTCCGAGCCGTCCCCCAACCCGGTAGACGTGGGTGTCGACCGGGAACTCGGGGCGGCCGAAGGCGAAGATCAGGACGCAGGCGGCGGTCTTTCGCCCGACCCCCGGGAGGGCGATCAGGAACTCGATCGCGTCGGAGCGCGGTGCATTGGCGAGCCAGTCGAGGTCGGGATGGTCGCCGAGCCGGCACAGGATGGCCTGGATTCGGGGCCCCTTCGTGTTCGCGAGGCCGCCGGGGCGAATCGCCTCGATCACCTCGCTCACGGGAGCGTCGCGGACCCCCTCCCAGGTGGGGAAGCGCTCCCGCAGGCGCGCGTAGGCGACGTCGCGGTTGGTGTCCGACGTGTTCTGCGAGAGCACCGTCCGGACGAGCTCGGCGATCGGATGACCGTGCGGCTCGTTGATCGGACGGCCATATAGCTCCCGAAGCCGGTCACGGATCGAACGCACGCGTCGCTTCGGAGGTCGCCTCCAGGTCATCTGGCGAGGATATGGGCGAGCCGGATCGAACAGGCTGACTACAATTTCGCACCGCGTGTCCCGCCTCGTCCACAGCACCGGGGGCAGACTGCCCCGTGGATGGCGCGACCTGCTTCGCCAGGCCGCGCTGTTCTTCATTGCCTACAACCTGTACCAGGTGGTGCGGGGCGTGGCCGACGGGCGCCACGCCGTGGCGATCGCGAACGGGCTCCACGTGATGCATCTCGAGCGCTCGCTCGGCGCCTTCTTCGAGCCCGGCTTCCAGCAGGCGTTCCTGGCGCACGAGTGGGTGATCGAGGCCGCTAACTGGATGTACTTCAACAGCCACTTCGTGATCACCACGGCGTTCCTCGTGTGGCTGTATCTGTTCCGCAACGAGAACTTCAACTTCGTTCGCAACATGTTCCTGGCCGCGATGTGCTTCGCCCTGGTCGGATACCTGCTGTTTCCGACCGCGCCGCCGCGGATGTTCCCCAGCGCCGGGTTCACCGACACGATCACGGTCATCGGCCACACGAACCACGATTCGTCCTTGGTCGGCCTGCTCGTCAACCCGTACGCGGCCGTCCCGAGCATGCACATCGCGTTCTCGTTGATGATCTCGGTCCCGGCCATGAACCTGGTTCGCAGCGCGTGGGCTCGGGCGCTCTGGTCCACCTACCCGCTGGTGGTCTTCTTCGTGATCGTGGTGACCGCGAACCACTTCTGGTTCGACGCCGCGGCCGGCGCCGCCGTCGCCTGCATGGCCGCGGTGACCGCGCACCAGCTCGCCCGGCTGCGCCCCGACGCGTGGTCCTGGGGCGACGACGCGATCGACCAGGCGCCGGCGTAGCGCTGCGCCGACGCGTTGCTCCCGTGTGCGGGACAAACGCGTCGAGCGTAATCATCTAGCTTCCCCGCATGCCAGTCGAAGCACCGGGCGGCGGGCAGCTCCGCGACGTGCGCACGGCCGACGAGCTGCGCAGCTACGCGCGGGGCCGGCTGATCGAATCCCGGCTCACGCCGAATGCGATCTCGCTCACGGGACTGGTCCTCAACCTGGCCGCGGCGGTCTTGGTGTTCGAGCGGCTGTTCTTCTGCGCGGGCGTCGCGTTCATCGTCGGATCGGTGATGGACACCCTCGACGGCCGTTATTCGCGCATGTCCGGCAAGGGGACCCTGTTCGGCGCGTTCCTGGACTCCACCCTGGACCGGGTGGAGGAGGGGATCGTGCTCACGGCCGTCGCCTGGTACTTCGCGGACAGCGGCGACGCGGTCGCCGCGGCCGCGTGCGTGGTCGCGGTGCTCGGCTCGCTGATGGTCTCCTACACACGCGCGCGCGCGGAGGCGCTGGGGGTGGAGTGCAAGGTCGGGATCGCGACGAGACCGGTCCGCGTGGTCATCCTGTCGATCGGCTTGGTGTTCGCCAAGGGCGCGGGGGTCCTCGACATTGAGCTGCTCGCCCCGGCCATCTACGCTATGGCGGCGCTCACCGCGCTCACGGTCGGGCAGCGCGTCTGGCACGTGCGGCGCGAGATCCGCGCGCTGAACGTCTGACGCACCAGCAGAGGCACGACCTGTAACCCGGACGACACCGCGGCGTAGTAGCAGGCTCCGACCCGCCGCGAGGAGGACCTTCTACGCATGAGCACGGAAAACGGATCGGCACACGACGGCGCGGCCACCAACGGGCATCTCGTGGACGACGGCAAGGTCCGCGTTGCGATCGTCGGCGTCGGCAACTGCGCCAACTCCTTCATCCAGGGCGTCACCTACTACCAGGACGCCGACCCCGCTGAGCAGGTCCCGGGCCTCATGCACGTGGACTTCGGCGGCTATCACGTTCGGGACATCGAGTTCGTGGCGGCCTTCGACATCGACACGGAGAAGGTCGGCAAGGACCTCTCGGAGGCCATCTGGTCCGGTCAGAACGACACGATCAAGTTCGCCGACGTCCCCGAGCTCGGGGTCAAGGTGCACCGTGGAATGACCCACGACGGGCTCGGGAAGTACCTCAAGCAGAAGATCAAGAAGGCGCCGGGCCCGACCGACGACGTGGTGGGGATCCTCCGTGACACCAAGGCGGACGTCCTGGTGTGCTACCTGCCGGTCGGATCCGAGCAGGCCACGAAGTGGTACGTCGAGCAGGCGCTCAGCGCCGGCGTCGGGTTCGTGAACTGCCTGCCGGTCTTCATCGCCCGCGAGGACTATTGGGATGGCCGGTTCCGCGAAGCTGGACTGCCGATCGTCGGCGACGACATCAAGTCGCAGGTTGGCGCGACCATCGTCCACCGTCAGCTCGCGCGGCTGTTCCACGACCGCGGGGTGCACATGGACCGCACGTCGCAGCTCAACGTCGGCGGCAACATGGACTTCTTCAACATGCTCGAGCGCGAGCGCCTGGACTCCAAGAAGGAGTCGAAGACCAACGCGGTGACCTCGATCATGGGCCACGAGCTGCCGCCGGAGGACGTCCATGTCGGCCCCTCCGACTACGTGCCCTGGCTGACCGATCGCAAGTGGGCCCACATCAGGCTCGAGGGAAGCTCGTTCGGGGACGTGCCGCTGAACGTCGAGCTGAAGCTCGAGGTCTGGGACTCGCCCAACTCGGCGGGGATCGTCATCGACGCCACCCGGATCATCAAGCTCGCCCTGAACAACGGGATCGCCGGCCAGCTCGACGGGCCCTCCAGCTACCTGATGAAGTCCCCGCACACCCAGCGACCGGACGATCAGGCGCGGGAGCTGACGGAGGAGTTCATTCGCGCCAACGCGCATAAGCCGGCCGGCCAGCGCGCCACCGAGCTCAAGGCCCAGGGCTGACCGACGTCTGAACACCTCGGGGGTCCATGGAACCCCGAGGTGGTGCACATCGCCGCTGCGCTCATTGACCGATGCGGCCCCTCTGTCCAGCCTGATCCGGAACGTATGCTGCCCTCGTGACCTCCGAGCCCCTCACGATCGCCCAGGTGAGCCCCCATCCGTGGGAGTCGCCGCACGAGGTGAACGAGTTCGTCGCGCGGGTCTCCGCCGGGCTCGCCGAGCGGGGTCACAAGGTGGTGGTGGCAGCCCCCGCGGGCTCTCGGGCCGCGGTGCGCGAGTCCCGCCGTGTGATCCGCGCCGCCCGCGAGCGGCCCGGGGCGCTCTTCGACGGATCGTGGTCGGGGGAGCGCGTCGGGGGGGACGGCGGACCGCCGGTTATCGCGGTGGGCTCAAGCCTGGCGATGCCGCGGGGCCCGGGGCCGCGCGTGGCTCCGGTCCCGATCGACCTGAGTCGCCCTCTCGACGAGCTTCTCGGCGGGGTCGGCCTCGACGTCGTCCACGTTCACGACCCGTTCGCGCCCAGCGCCGCCTCGGTCGCGCTGCGCCATTCGCGCTCGCTGAACGTGGGGAGCTTCCACGAGCCGAGCGAGCGCATCCTCTCCACCCAGGTGGCGCGGCCGCTGGTCGAGGTCTTCTTCGGGCGCTTGGATGCGCGGACGGTCAGCACGCGCGCCACGTCGCAGCTGATGGAGCGCTTCTTTCCGGGCACCTACGAGCTCGTGACGCCGGGAGCCGCCCCGGAGCCGGAGCCTCGCTGGCCCGGGGATGAGGCCCCCGCCTCCGCCGAAGGGGAGGACGGGCGGCCGGTCCGGATCGCCTTCTGCCTGGAGGAGGAGCGAGGTGCCCTGCGGCTTTTCTTGCGCGCGCTGCGTCGGCTGCCGCTCGACCTGAGTTGGGAGGCCGCGATCTGGCTGCCCGATGCCGGCGAGGTACGGGTCGCGCGGCGCCTGCGGGAGCGCCTTCGTGCCACGGGCCCCCGTGATGGGTCGCCCGAGGGGCTGATCGCGGCGGCGGACATCGTCTGCGTGGCGTCGGGAGGCCCTCGGGCGGCACCGGGGCTGATCCGCGCCGGGCTCGCCTCCGGGACGGTTCCCGTTGCCTCGCAGCTGCCCGTCTACGAGGAGCTCGCCGCCGATGGCCAGCGCGGGCTGCTGTTCCCGCCCGGCGACGCGATCACCTTCGCCGGCCAGCTGGAGCGGCTCATCGCGGAGCCACGGCTGCGACGCGAGCTCGCGCGAGCTGGCCGGGACTCCGTACGCGGCTGGGACGAGGTCACGGGTCAGGTAGAGGAGATCTATCGCCGGCTGTGCTCGCGCCGTCACCCGGCCGAGGGCAACCGGGCGGTCCGCAAGCGGATCTCCGGGCGCTCCAGGATCTTCGTCGACCTCCACATGCACACCGATCACTCCCCGGACTGTGCCACTCCGGTCGAGGTGCTCTTGGCGACGGCGCGCGACCGAGGACTCGGCGCGATCGCGATCACGGACCACAACGAGATCTCCGGGGCCTTGGCCGCCCGTGAGGTCGCCGAGGAGATGGGGGGGATCAAGGTGATCGTCGCCGAGGAGGTGAAGACGGCCGGCCAGGGGGAGGTGATCGGCCTGTTCCTGGAGGAGAAGATCCCCAAGGGCCTGACGATGGAGAACACGATCGCGGAGATCAGGCGGCAGGGAGGGCTCGTCTACGTCCCGCATCCGTTCGACCGGCTGCACTCCGTCCCGGACTACGAGCACCTGCTCGACATCGTGGAGGAGATCGACATCCTCGAGGTCTTCAACCCGCGAGTGGCCCTGACGGCCTTCAACGAGGAGGCCGAGCGGTTCGCGGCCAAGTACCGGATCGTCCCGGGGGCGGGGTCGGACAGCCATGTCGCGCAGGGCCTGGGCAGCGTGATGATCCGCCTGCACGACTTCAACGGGCCGGAGGAGTTCCTGGAGGCGATGCGGGACGCCGACATCGTGCGGAAGCACAAGAACCTGATCTACGTCCAGGCGCTGAAGCTGCTTCAGACGACAGGTCGATCGAGTTCCGGCCGGCGTGACGTCGCGTCGAAGGGAGCGCGCCCGGTGAAGGGCGGGCGGCCCCGGCCGCGTCGGTCGGCGTCGGGTCGGCGGGCGGAGCGCCGCCGCGCCGAGGGCAAGCGCTGATGCACTCAGGAGGAGCGGCGCCCAAGCCGTCAAAGAAGGGGCAGGCCACCGACGGAAACGCGAATACGCGGGGAGCGAGCTTGCCCACCACCGACGACGAGATCCAGGAGAAGTACCTCGAGCGGGCCATCCGCGAGCTCAATCAGCTCACCCACCGCCTTCAAGAGTGTTCGCATTGTCCGCGCGGGAACCTGATGCCGGTGCTCGGCTCGGGCCACCCGCAGGCTGACATCTTCCTGCTGAAGCACGCGCCCACGGCGGCCGAGATCGAGGAGGGGGTGGCCTTCTACGGACGCGCGGGGAACGCGCTGCGAAAGAGCTTCAAGCGACTCAACATCGACCCCCTGGTCGTCTATGGCACGCTCTGCGTCAAGTGCCCGGTGGCGGATCCGAGCCTGGCGGCGGGCGAGTGCGTGGAGCGGGTCGCCGAGGAGCTCGAGATCGTGCAGCCGAGGATCGTGGTGGTCATGGGGCCGACCGCGCTTGAGACTCTCAACGAGCTCGGCGTGCCGCTCGCGCAGCCGGTCGCGCCCGAGCTCGGGCGGATCCAGCCGCTCACCTCCACGGTCGACGCGCTGTATGTGCCCGACATCGACGAGTCGCTCGACTCCGAGGAGTCCAAGCGCGAGTTCTGGACCGCGTTCCGCTCCCTGGGCGAGTGGTACTCGGACCTCCCTCCGTACTAGGAACAACCGCGCCGCGCGCGAGCCGGAACTTCGTCTCAAGCCCGGGCGAGCTAGTCTCGAAGCCGTGGAGCTCGAGGAGCGGACCATCGACGAGCTGCCCGAGCGGTGCGAGAACTGCGGCGCGACGCTGACCCGGACCGAGAAGCAGCGAATCCTCGACCAGGGCTCGAGCCTGGCGCTGTGCACGATCTGCGCCGAGGAGGAGGCCGCGATTCCGGACGACGAGGGCCTGGAGGGCGACGCCGCCTACTGAGCGGGCGCCGCTGCCTCGGCGACCGCCCCGAGGCCCTCGATGGTGCCGCTCGCCAGCGCTCGGACCACGAGGACGTCGAGCGCCTCGTAGCGCCGCAGCTCGGCGCCGGCTTCGGCGTGGTCCGCGGCGGCCACCCCGACGGTGCCGTGCGGCTCGCCGAGTCGCTCGAAGTGGCTCGAGTAGCCCTGGTGCAGGTTCCTGTAGAAGGCCTCCTCCTTGGCGAGCCGCTTCGCGGCGTCGTCGCCGACAGCGGTGCGCACGTAGCCGAACACCGGCGGCGGCTCGCGGCCCGCCTCCCGCGCACCCGCGTGCACCTGCTCTCGGGCGCGGGCCGCGAAGTCGGGCACCATCCAGTTGAAGAATGCGCCGTCGTAACGGGCGCCCGCCAGCGCGCACATCCTCGGCCCCATCGCGGCCAGGAGGAGCCGCGCCCCCGGAATCCCTTCCCGGAGCTGCGGCAGCGCTTCGCGCATCGTCGTCAGCGGCTTCGCCGAGACACCCGCTCCGATTGCGAGCCAGAGGCGTCCGCGCTCCAGGCCGAGCTGGTCGAGCTTGGCGTTGATCTCTGCAGGGGGGTGGCGGTCGATTGCCATCGTGACGCCGATCTCGAGCTCCGCCGAGCCCTCCGCGAAGGCAGCCGCGGTCTCCAGGCCGTCCGCGAGGGGGGTGTCGTTCGACCAGATCGACGAGTAGCCGAGCTCCTCGCATCGGGTGGCGAGAGGGGTGGCGACGACGGGGTCGAGGCCGGCCGCGACGCCGAATCCACGCCGCTGCCCGCTGCTCCCCACAGGTTGTCCGGTCACGCCCTGTCGAGGAGTGCCACGCACTCGACGTGTGGCGTCTGCGGGAACATGTCGACCGGCTTCACGCGCCGCAGCCTATAGCCGGCCTCGACGAGCTGGGAGGCGTTGGGGGCGAGCGTGGTCGGATTGCACGACACGTACACGATGCGACGGGCTTCGCACTCGAGCACTCGCCGCACGACCTTCTTCGAGAGGCCCGCTCGCGGTGGGTCGACGACCACCACGTCGGGCTGTCCCGCGCGCTCCAGGAGCGGGCGGACGCCGAGGCGGGCGTCCGCGGAGACGAAGCGGGCGTTGTCGATCCCGTTCCGGCCAGCGTTGCGCTCGGCATCGGCGACCGCCCCGGGGGCCACCTCGATCCCCCAGACCTCGCCGGCGCCGGGCGCAAGGGCAAGCGCGATCGTCCCGATCCCGCAGTAGAGGTCGAAGACGCGCTCGCCGCCCGAGAGCGCCGCGTAGTCGGAGGCGATTCCGTAGAGGCGCTCGGCCATCGCGGTGTTGGTCTGCAGGAACGCGCCGTGTGAGATCGAGAGGCGCAGCCCCGCGAGCTCCTCCTCCAAATGCTCCTCCCCGAGCACCCCCGTGGGTCCCTCCGTCCCATCGCCGGGGCCGTCGATCACCGTGTGGAGGTCGACCGGGGGCTTGGGAAAGCTGGCCGGCGCGGTCACCAGCCGCGTCTGCAGCTGGCCGGTGCGCATGCCCTCTCTGACGACGAGGTTTCGCAGCACGCCGGAGCGGCTTCGCCGATCGTACGCCGGGATGCGCTCGTTGCGGGCCCATTCCCGGATCTCGTTGCGGGCCTGGTTGTTTCGCTCCGAGGCCAACAGGCAGTCGTCGGCGTCGATCACCTCGGCCCAGCTGCCGCGTCGGTGAAAGCCGAGCACCAGCTCGCCCTCGGACTGGCCGAACGAGTACTCGAGCTTGTTGCGGTAACGCCAGGGCTCGAGCGCGGGCTCGATCGGCTCGAGCTGGAAGCCCTCGAGGTCGCCGAGGCGGCGGAGCGCGTCCTCGACCAGGTGAGCCTTCTCGGAGAGCTGGCGGTCGTACGGCAGTCCCTGCCACGGAGCTCCGGGGCAGGGCTCGCCGTCGTGGAGGCAGCGATCCGGGAGGCGGTCCGGGCTCGGGTCGAGCAGCTCGAGGACCCGCGCTTCGCCGTAGTCCCGCTTGGCGCGGTCCAGTCGTGCCCGGACCCGGTCGCCCGGCAGTCCACCCGATACGAACACGACGTAGCCGTCGGCGCGCGCCACGCCACGCCCGCCGTGGGCCAGCGACTCGATCTCGAGCGAGAGCTCCGAACCGCGGCGGGGCCGCGGTGGCCGCTCTGTCGCCGGGGTCGCCACGCGCCTATCGTTGCAGCCCTTGGATTTCGACCTCGATCGATACCGAGAGCGGGCGGAGGGCTTCTGCGAAAAGCTGAGCCGCGAGTATTACCTGCACCTATCCGGGCAGAAGCCGGAGCTCGAGATCGAGCCGATCTACGGCGACTACTCGGACCTGTTCGATCGCGAGTCGGTCGGCCATCTCCGAGAGTTGGCCGAGGATGCCGTCGACTCCGGGGAGCGGCGCAGGCTGCGATACCTGCTGCACTTCGCGTTCGACGGGCTGGTGGGCGCGGAAACGAAGCGCGAGGCGGAGGGGCTCGCGCTCCTGGAGGCCTCGCTGGAGGTGGACCCGGGTGATGGTCCGGTTCCGTATCGGGCGGTTCAGATCGAGCAGGCCAACGAGCCTGACGCGGAGCGCCGCGGCCTGCTCGAGGAGGCGCGGAACCAGGTGTTGTCGGAGAGCCTCAACCCGCTTTACCGCGCGTCGCTCGAGCGGTCCCACGAGCTATGCAGGGCGTTTGGCTGGTCGAGCTACGCCGCCGCCTACGCCGAGCTTCGCGGCGTGGACCTGGAGGCGCTGGCGCGCCAGACGGCCCGGTTCCTCGAGCGCACCGAGGGGCGCTACCCGGAGCTCATGAATCCCCGGCTCGAGAAGCTCGGCCTTCCCGCTCTGGGGGAGCTGCGCAGGTGCGACCTGCCGCGGTTCTTTCGGGCTGCCGATCTCGATGCGCTGTATCCGGCTGACCGCCTGGTCGCGTCGTTCAGGTCGACGCTCTCCGGCATTGGTGTCGACCTCGATCGGCAGGGCAACGTCCACCTCGACACCGAGGCGCGCCGGACGAAGTCTCCGCGGGCGTTCTGCTCGACGCCGAGGGTGCCGTCCGAGGTCTACCTCGTCATCGCGCCGCACGGTGGGCGGGACGATTACGCAGCGCTGTTCCACGAGGGTGGCCACGCGGAGCACTACGCGCATACCGATCCTGACCTCGCGTTCGAGTTCCGCATGCTCGGCGACAACTCGGTGACCGAGTCGTTCGCCTTCCTGATGGAGCATCTGGTCGAGGACCGGGAGTGGATGCGGGAGCGGCTCGGCGTCGCGGACGTGGACGCCGCGGTCGCTCAGGCCGATGCGGCGAGGCTGGCGCTCCTGCGTCGCTACTCGGCGAAGCTGGCCTACGAGCTCGAGCTCCACGGCGGCTCGACCGACTTCGACGAGATGCCCGGGCGGTACGCGGCGGTGCTCGGCGATGCCCTACGGGTGCCGTGGCCGCGCGAGAGCTGGCTGGCGGACGTGGATGAGGGGTTCTACGCGGCGTGCTACCTGCAGGCCTGGGCGCTCGAGGCTCGGTGGCGAGCGGCGGTTCGCGAAGCTCATGGCGAGAGCTGGTTCGAGCGCGCCGCGGCGGGGGAATGGGTGCGGGGGCTGTGGCGGCAGGGGCAGCAGCTCGATGCACGCGAGCTGCTCGACGCGACCACGGGCGGCGAGCTCGACTTCGGCGAGCTGGCCCAGGCGTTCTGAGGGCGTTCGCGCCCTACTTGAGCCGGCGCTCGATCTCGTCGAGCACGCCCTTGCGGGCCTTGCCGCGCTTTTCGCGGGCGCGGACCTGCCGCAGCTCGGGCGGGCTCAGGTCCCTGAGCCTCGACTTGACCTGGTTTGCCGTGAGCTGGTCATAGGCGGTGATCGGACCGCCCGCGGTCACGCCGGCGCGCCGTCGGAGGCGGTCGGCTCGGGCGAGCGGTTCGTCCGCCGCGTCCCGTGCCGCCCGGGCGGCCCGGCCCGCGGCGGCGGTCGCCCGTCGGCGTGCCGGCGACACGCGGGTGTCGAGCTCCTGCATCGCCTGGTCGAGGAGGCGCTCCAGCTGCTTGACGAGGTCGTCCGTGTACTGACGGCCGCGGGTGACCATGTTGCTGACCAGCTCGTTGGCGTCGCTGCGGGTCATCTTGCCGCGCTTAACGGCATCGTCGACGACCTCCTGGAGGCGATCGCGCGACAGCGTGACGCTGCGCTCGAGGGCGTCACGGAAGGCCTCCACGCTCTTGTCCGTGCGCTCCGACGTCGAGCTCGCCCGAGTCGAGGACCGGCCGCTACTCGACCGCCGGCTGCTCCGCTTGGAGCCGCTCGTGCCGCCTGATCGGGAACGGCCTGATCTGGTCGCCATTGAGTTTTCCTCCTGGTCGCGTTCGTGCCGTGATGGGTTCCTGCGGGGGTTGACTATCTCAGGTCCGGGCGCTGCGTGGGATCGATCGCGCGTCAGCCCGCGGGCGCGTCGGGGAGCCGGTAGCGGGCGCTGACGGGCGCGTGGTCCGAGAGGCGGATGGCCAGCCCTTCCGAGTGGACCTCGCGGGCCTCGGGCGCCCACGCCCGGGCGGGCCGGACGATCTCGAGGCCACGGGAGAGCAGGTGGTCGATGGCATCCGGTGATGTGGCGCCGACGAGGCCCAGGCGGTCGGCGAGCTCGCGGTAGAGGTCGCTGTCACTGGGCCGAAGGTTGAGGTCGCCCCCGAAGATCAGCGGGCCGCCCCCGGCCCAGGCGCAGGCGGCCGCCGCGGCCGCGCGGACGTCGGCCTCGGCGAGCGGGTCGGGGCCGCTGGCGTGGAGGTTGGAGACACAGAGGCCGTTCGCCAACCGGACGAAGTCCACCTTGCGGCGCTCGGGGCGCCGGCGCAGGAGAAGCTCGCGCCGCTCGCCGATGCCGCGGTCGAGAACGCCCCTGACGAGGGTCAGGTTCGAGCCCCCTCCCCAGGAGCCCATCAAGTCGGGATTGAAGCGGGCAAGTGGACCGCGGATGAAGGCCAGCCAGTTGCGGGCGGTGAGCGTGAGGTGCATCTGCGCTCCGGAGGCATCGGCGAGGGGAGCCGCCCAGCGCGGCGGGCACTCCTGGAGGAGCGCGACGTCCCAGGGGGCGGCCGCGAGGAGCTGGGCGGCCTCGCCGAGCAGGTCGCGGTTCACCTGGAGGTGGGTCTCGTTGCGCTCGGCGCGGCCGAGTAGTCGCGAGCGCCAGGTGAAGAGGGCCGGGTCGGGCGGATAGTCGCGGCCGTTGAAGAGGTTCCAGGTGAGCGCGCCGATCTCCACGATGCAAGTCTCGCGCGCCGGGGCGATCGAACCGGCGGCCGGCTCGCGGGGCGTACCATCCCCGCCTTCCCATGGCCCGAGAATTTCTGACCGGCGAGGAGCTGACGAGCGAGGAGCTGATCTCGCTCCTCGATCGCGCGGGCGAGCTGAAGGCGGGGCGCTCGACGGGGGAGGGGGGCGACGCGCTCGCGGGCCGGAGCGTCGCCCTGGTGTTCGAGAGGCCGTCCACCCGCACGCGGGTCTCATTCGAGGTCGGTGTGGCCGAGCTCGGCGGCACGCCGCTGGTGCTGCGCGGCGACGAGCTTCAGCTCGCTCGCGGGGAATCCGTGGAGGACACCGCGCGGGTGTTCTCCAGGTACGTGGCCGGGATCGTGGTCCGGGCGGGCTCGGATGAGGTGGTTCGGGAGCTGGCGGGCGGCGCGGACGTCCCGGTGATCAATGGGCTCACGCCCGAGCACCATCCCTGCCAGGCGCTCGCCGACCTGATGACGCTCAAGGAGCGCTTCGGGGATCTCGAGGGGCTGAAGGTCGCCTACGTCGGGGATGGCAACAACGTCGCGCGGTCCCTGGCGCTCGTCGGGCGCCGGCTCGGGGTGGAGGTCGCGGTGGCGTCCCCCGAGGGCTACGGCCTGGAGCCCGGGGTGGCGGCGCTCGACACGGACGCGCCCCTGGAGGCGGTCGAGAACGCCGATGCGGTGTACACCGACGTGTGGGTCAGCATGGGGGACGAAGCCGATTCCGAGCGCCGCCGGGCCGACCTTGCCCCGTACCAGGTCAACGCTGATCTTTTGGCCGTGGCTGCGGATCGAGCGATCGTCCTCCATTGCCTGCCCGCTCACCCTGGCGAGGAGATCGCGGGGGACGTTCTCTATGGAGAGCGCTCGGCGGTGTGGGACCAGGCGGAGAACCGTTTGCACGCTCAGAAGGCGCTCTTGGAGCTACTCGTCGGCTGAGCTGGCCACGGCGCCCTCCGCCGCCGGCTTGCGCGGGGGGCCGTCGAGCCACCGAGGCTCCTCGAAGCCCGCGTACTCCTGAATCGCGCCGTAAATGTGTTGGACGATTTGGGTGTCCCCGAGGGACAGCGTTGCCACGCCGAAAGGGAGCTTGTTCTTCTTGCGCCCGCTGCTTGAGGTGGGGAGTGGATTGATCGAGTGCTTTCGAAGACAGGTGCGTGGTAGCTCGAGCGCCTCGAGCCAATAGTCCTCAATCTCGCGAATCGACCGCCCGTTTCCGAGGTAGACGTGGAGGCTCAGGCTGAAACGCTGCGGCGCCACGTCGAAACAACTCGTCAGGAAGCGTCGAAAGAAGCTGAGCATGTTCAGATCTGAGTTGCAGAGCCTTACTTGGTTACGGCCTTTGGTTCCCTCCGCCCAATAGAGCATGCATCCGGCGCAGTGCACCGGATCCTCCTCTCGGGCTCGCGCACGACCCTCCGCCTGATAGTTCTGCCGCCTCCTTCGGTGGGTCTCGATGATTGCTGCGACGCGGGCCGCGATCCGTTCCGGGTTCTGCGGGCCGCTCGGTCCCTTCAGGTTGCGCTCGTGCTGCTCTTGTGTCAGCTCGATGTCCCGGGTCCACCCGCTCACGCTGCTGACCGAGACGCCAAGCTTGGCGGCGATGCGCTTCATCGGCATGCCGTGTTGGCGGCGCAACTGCCTGGCGGCGGCCCGCTCCAATGGCTTAGGGTGCTTGCCCACCGGTGGCCTTGTCTACGAACATACGTTCGTATAGAGTAAACCGGCGTACGGACGGACTCCTACCCCTCAACCGAACCCTAGACTTGGCGGAGTTCAGGGCCCCGTGGTGTAACGGTTAGCACGTCGGGTTTTCAACCCGGAAGCGTGGGGTTCAACTCCCCCCGGGGCTATAACACGCTGGCTCCTCTGGATGGGCTCGACCGAGACTCGCCGACATGCAACCCGAGATCCACCTAGGCCCCGTCACCCTCCAGACCTTCGGGATCGCCTTCGCCCTGGGCTTCCTCGCCGCGGGGGCCGTCGTGGCGAAGCGGCTCCAGGAGCTCGGCAAGCCGATCGACTGGGCCTACGAGATGGTCCTGGCGGCGCTGATCGGCGGGCTCGTCGGGGCGCGCCTCGACTTCATCATCGAGAACTACAGCTCGGTGAAGCACGACCTGCTCGGCAACCTCTTCTCCGGCTCCGGGCTGGTCTGGTACGGGGGCGCGATCGGCGGCGCGATCGGCGTGACCCTGTGGGCGTGGTGGCGACGGATGCTGAACGTCGGCCTGCTCGACATCTGCGCCACGCCGCTCGCGCTCGGCTACGCGATCGGGCGGATCGGCTGCCAGGTCTCCGGCGACGGCGACTACGGCAAGGCGTGGGACGGCCCCTGGGCGATGGCCTATCCGCACGGCACCAAGCCGATCGACACCCCGGTCCATCCGACCCCCATCTACGAGACCCTGGCGATGGGTCTCGTCGCCTACCTGCTCTGGCGCCTTCGCGACCGATACCAGGCGGGGGTCCTCTTCGGCATCTACCTGATGCTCGCCGGCGCCGAGCGCTTCGCAGTCGAGTTCGTCCGCCGCAACGACCACGTGCTCATCGGGCTCACGCAGGCCCAGCTCATCAGCCTCGCGATGGTCGCGGCCGGGGCCATCTGGCTGACGGTGAAGGCCAGCCGCGGCAGCCTCGTCCGGGCTCCCGCCTGAGGCGCGGACGCCCTCAGACCGAGCGAAGGAGCCCGCCGTCGAGCGGGATCACCGTCCCGGTCAGGTAACCGGCACGCTCGGAACACAGAAACGCGACCAGGTCCCCGTACTCCTCCGGTTGCCCCAGCCTGCCGACGGGTACACCGATGTGGGCGTGTCGCTCCATCTCCTCCCGCGACCCCCAGTTGGACGCCAGCCGATCCGTCGCGAACCGGCCGGTCGCCACCGTGTTGACCGTGACCCCGTCCTCCGCCACCTCGCCCGCGAGGGTCTTCAAGAACCCGACCGTCGCCATCCGGTGGGCGTTCGAGAGCGCGAGGTTCGGAATCGGCTCGACCACCGAGCTCGACCCGACGTTGACGATCCGCCCCCACCGGCGCTCCCGCATGCCCGGCAGCGCCGCCTCCACGAGCGCGCGCGGCGCCAGCACGAGCGACCGGTAGGCCAGCTCCCATTCGTCCCGAGGATTTTGCAGGGCTCCGCCCAGCGGCGGGCCGCCGGTGTTGGTGACCAGGATGTCTACGGGCCCGAGCGCGGACTCCACCTCGCCGGGGAGCGCCGCCAGCCGGTCGAGGTCTGAGGTGTCCGCCTCGAACGGCGTGGCCTCGCCCTCGATCGCCGCCACCGCCTCCTCCAGCCGCTCGCGCGAGCGGCTGGCCAGCGCCACCCGGACGCCCTCGCGCGCCAGAGCCTCGGCGACGCCGCGGCCGATCCCGCGGCTGGCCCCCATGACGAGCGCGGTTCTCCCGGAGATTCCGAGGTCCACCCCTCGGAAGCTAGATGATCGAGATCGATCCACGAGGCGCGATACGGCCGGCCCGAGCGCCCGCCCAGCGGGTGGGATACGGTCTCGCTGATGGGTAACGGCGACCTGTACGAGCAGATCGTGGACGCCGCGAACGCCCTCTACGGGTCCCATCCGCATCGCCGCGCCCTCCACGCGAAGGGCGTGTACTGCGCGGGCACCTTCAGCGCGACCACCGAGGCCCTTGCCCTCTCCCGCGCCGCCCACCTCCAGGGGGAGCCCGTGCCGGCGCTGGTCCGGTTCTCGAACGGCAGCGGAAACCCCGAATCGGACGACTCCCAGCGCGACTCGAGGGGGATGGCCGTCAGGCTCCGCCCACCCGGCCCAGAAACCGACATCCTCGCGGTCACCACGCCGGCCTTCGTGCTGCGAACGCCCGAGGAGTTCCTCGAGCTGATGGAACTGCGAAAGCCCGACCCCGACAGCGGCCAGCCCGACCTCGAGAAGCTCGGTGCCTTCCTGGCTGCGCATCCGGAGGCGCAGACAGCCGTCAATGCGACCCTGAACGCCGAGCCGCCGGAGAGCTACGCCACGCTCACCTACTTCTCGCCGCACGCCTTCAAGCTGGTCAGCGGCGACGGTGACGAGACCTGGGTGCGGTACCGCTGGCGTCCCGCCGCCGGCGAGGCGACGCTGCCGGACGACGACGCGAAGGCCCTCGGCCCGAACTACCTTCGCGCTGAGCTCGAGCAGCGCCTCGCGGACGGCCCGGTCGCCTTCGACCTCCTCCTACAGCTGCGAGGCGACGACGACCCGATCGACGACCCGACCGCCGTCTGGCCCGACGACCGCGAGCTCGTCGTCGCCGGCAGGCTCGCGATCGCCGACCTCGTCGACGATCCCGAGTCGGGCGACCACATCGACGTCTTCGACCCCACCCGCGTCATCGACGGCATAGAGCTCTCCGACGACCCGATCCTCCACGCCCGCGCCCGCGCCTACTCCGTCTCCGCGTACCGCCGCCTCGGGGTGGAGGTCGAGAGCCCCTCGACCCCGCCGCCGAAGCCCTAGCGTCGGCTCCGCCGGGCCAGGGCGGCCATAATCAGGCCGCGGGGCGGTTAGCTCAGCTGGAAGAGCACCCGCTTTACACGCGGGAGGCCGCCGGTTCGAGTCCGGCACCGCCCATGGATCGGCTAGCGCACCTCGCCCCAGATCGTGCGGTGGTGGAGAAGCTTGCTGACCGTCACGAACCGGTATCCGCGCCCACGAAGCGTGTGGATGATGTTCGGCAGAGCGGCCACCGTCTGGCTGCGGTTCCCCCCGCCGTCGTGCATGACCACGATCGATCCAGGCCGAGTGGCACTCACCACCCGGCTGTAGATGGCACCCGCCCCGGGCGTCGACCAGTCCCGGGGGTCGACGTCCCAGACCACCGTCGTCATCCCCAGGCCGCGAGCGTCCGAGACTACGCGCGAATCGAAGGTACCGCCCGGGGGGCGGAAGAGGCAGGGGGCGAAATCCGTCGCTCGCTCGATCCGGCGGCTCGTCTCCCGCATGCTCGCGGCGCCGGGGCGGGTCTCGTGGTGCATGCTGTGGTTGCCGAGCTCGTCGCCCGCCTCGATCACGGAGCGGGCCGCCGAGGCCCCTCCCGGCACCTGCGCGCCGATCTCGAAGAACGTCCCCTTGGCGTGCTCGTGCCTCAGGATCTTGAGCACCTTCGGCGTGTAGATGCTCGGTCCGTCATCGAAGGTCAATGCAACCCGCTTTCGATGGCGCGAGCCGTGGAATACGGGGCTTGCCCCAGTGTCCCTGCACCCCACCGGCTGGACCGGCCGCAGGACGAGCTTCGCCCAGCGATGATCCGGCGCCTCGTCGAGGCAGCGCTTCGCCGCCGCGCGGCGCGCCCTCGCCCTGTGGCGGGGCCTCCCACGCTCGCCACGACCGGGACCTCCGCCACACGCGGGTCCCCGCCAGTGGCTCACATATCGCCAGAAGTAGAGATGGGGGACAAATCCGACGGCGTCGGCGCGGAACCTGGCGATCAGCGAGCGTGGCCCCCGCCGGATCACGTCGGCGTGGATCCGGTCGAATGCCTTGATCGAGCCATCGCGGGCGAGCCGCGCGTAGCCGAGCACGTCCTTGCCGTGATCGGAGGGCCCGAAGCAGAGCTGGCGCATGCGGGACGACCCCGCCCGATGGATGCGCAGGCAGAGGAACCGCGCGGTGGGATCGGACGTGTCCGGACGGCGGTTGAGCTGCTTCAGGCCGAATTTCCCCTGTGTCCGCACGTGGAGCTCCAGGTCTCGCGTTGCCTGGTCGACCCCCATCGTCCTGATGTCGAGCGGCCCGGCCGCGTCGGCCGGATCGCGGTGGCGGTGCGGGCGCCCAGCTGCCCCGGATACGGCCAGTACCCCCAGCGCGAGGGCGAGCATCGCCGCCGCCCCGAGTAGCCGCTTTCCGCGCATGCTGTCCTGCCTCTCTTTCGACCGGGGCGCATCCGACGCCGGTTCTCGCGATACTAACCCGGAGGGGTGGCGAAGCCGGGAAGGCCTCGCTTCGCCCCGAATCTCATATGCGCGCCCCGTCAAGCAAGCGAGGGCCGACAGGCAGGCGGCCCGGTCTCGTCGCGCGCCGGCGTCGGACGCGCCCGGCGCTGGCTGGCTGTGCCGTGGCGGCGCTGCTCGTCGCCATCTTGGTGGGTGGCGGCGCGGCGATGGCCGGGGGCGGTGGCACCGCTGGAGCGAACGGGGGGCATGGCGGCAACCCCTACCGCGGCAACGGGATGTGGATCTGGTACGTGAGCAAGTCGAGCGGCGGCGACCTCGCGCGGATCGCCCACAAGGCGCACAAGTACCGGATCAAGACCGTCTACATCAAGAGCTCCGACGGGGGCGACGCATGGAGCCAGTTCACCCACGGCCTCGTGTCCAACCTTCACTCCCGCGGCCTGCGGGTCTGCGCCTGGCAGTTCGTCTACGGCAGCCACCCGGGCGCGGAAGCCAAGCGCGGCGCGCAGGCGGTTCGCAAGGGCGCCGACTGCCTGGTGATCGACGCCGAGTCGACCTACGAGGGGCGCTATTCGGCCGCCGACAAATACGTCACCAAGCTCCGACACCGCATCGGCTCGAGGTTCCCCACCGCCCTGGCCAGCTTCCCGTACGTCGACTACCACCCCGGCTTCCCCTACTCCGTCTTCATGGGGCCCGGCGCGGCGCGATTCAACCTGCCGCAGGTCTACTGGCGCACGATCGGCGTCAGTGTCGGCTCCGCCTACAAGCACACCTTCGTCTTCAACCGCGTCTATCGGCGGCCGATCGACCCGCTCGGCCAGACGTATGCCAATCCGCCCATCCGCCAGATCAAGCGCTTCCGCCGCATGGCGATCTCCTACGGCCTCGACGGCGTGAGCTGGTGGGACTGGCAGGAGACGGGCCGCAAGGAATGGCGCGCGGTCGGCAAGCGGCTCGGCCGCGGCGTGTCGGGCGTGGACCGGCCCAAGAGCTACCCCACGCTCGCCAAGGGCAGCCGCGGTGACCTCGTCGTCTGGGCGCAGGAGCACCTGAAGGGCGCCGGTAAGTCGCTGCGGGTCACCGGGGTCTACAACCGCAAGACCGCGCGGGCGGTGAAGAGCTTCCAGCGCTCCAAGAAGCTGTCCGTGGACGGCAAGCTCGGCGCCCAGACCTGGCGCCGGCTGCTCGACGAGAAGCCGAAGATGGTCAACTGGTCGAACCGGTCGCGCAACAAGGTGGGCGGCTCCGCAAGCGCGCCACGCTCCGCGTCCCTGCCCGCCGTTCGGGACGAGATCCCTCCGCCTCGGGACCGCTAGGTCGGACCAGGGCACCGGCTACGATCGGGCCCGAGAGCCGGCCGTGGCGAGGATCGAGGACTACAGCCCCGGGCACGTCGTCGTCGACGGCGTCGAGCAGAATCGGGACGTGATCGTGCTCCCGAACCGCGTGCTGCCCGACTGGCGGCGCCGCGACGGTCATTCGCTGGTGATCGAGGACCTGGATGACGTCCTGGAGGAGCTCCCCGAGCGGCTGATCGTGGGCTGCGGCTATGCGAGCCGGCTCGAACCCGATGCCTCGGTGATCGAGGCGCTCGCCCGGCGGGGTGTGCGGGTGGAGGCGCTGCCGACGCCCGAGGCGGTGGCCCGCTTCGACCAGCTCGAGACGAGAAACCCCGCCGCGGTCGCGGCCGCCCTTCACCTGACTTGCTGATCGTCCTCCTCGCGCTGGCGCTGGCCTTGGCGGCGCCGGCGCAAGCGGGCGCCGACGAGAACTTCGCCGATGAGCCGCCCTTCGGAGGCGAGCTTCCACCGCCGCTCGTCAGGCCACCGTCGGAGAACCGCCCGCCGCCGGGGTTCCGACTGAGCGCGGCCGAGGCGATCCGGCTTGCGAACCGCGCTTCGCCGGTGAGCGACGAGCGCGCCGAGAGCCCGGAGATGCGCCCGGTGGCGTTCGAGCGCGGCTCCAGCTGGCAGGTGAACTACTTCACCGGCTCCGGCTCGAGCCGAACGGAGGTCGCCCAGGCGATCGTCGACGACGCCACCGGGGGGCTTCTGGGCGCCTGGCATGACCACCAGCTGTTCACGCCGCTCGCCCGCGGGTACCCCGGCGCGATCGCGCAGAAGGTCAACGCACCCTACGTCTGGCTGCCGCTGTGCCTTCTGTTCATCCTCCCGTTCCTCGATCCGCGTCGTCCCTTCCGCCTCCTCCACCTCGACCTCCTCGTGCTGCTCGGGATGGGCATCTCGCTCTTCTTCTTCAACCGGGGCGAGATCACCACCTCCGTCCCGCTCACCTACCCGGTGCTCGGCTACGTGCTGGCGCGCATGCTCTGGCTCGGGTTCCGTCCCCGCGACGGGGACGGGCCGCTCGTGCCGTGGGTTCCGATCAGATGGCTCGCGGTGGCCGCCGTCCTGCTCGCGTGCGGCCGGATCGCGCTGAACGTCGCCGACTCCCACGTGATCGACGTCGGCGTCGCCGGCGTCATCGGCGCCGACCACGTCGCCCACGGCCAGGAGCTCTACGACGGCGGCTTCGCACCCGGGCTGGGCGGGATCCACGGCGACGTCTACGGGCCGTTCAACTACCTCGCGTACGTTCCGTTCGAGGCCGCCTTTCCGTGGAACGGCCACTGGGGCGACGTCCCTGCCGCCCATGCGGCGGCGATCGCCTTCGACCTGCTGACGGCGCTCGGCCTCGTGGCTTTGGGGCGGCGCCTGCGCCCCGGCGCCGGAGGAAGGGCGCTCGGGACGTCGCTCGCGTTCGCCTGGCTCGCCTACCCGTTCACGCTCTACACGATGAACGCGAACGCCAACGACTCCCTGATCGCGGCGCTCGGCGTGGGGGCGATGCTCGCCCTCTCCTCGCCGCCGGGGAGGGCGGTGATGCTCGGCCTCGGGACGGCCGCCAAGTTCGGGTCCGCGGCGCTCGCCCCCCTGTTCGCGACCGCCCGTGGCGAGCGGCGCTGGCGCTCGGCCCTCGTCTTCTCCCTGGTGTTCGTGGCGGTGTGCGCCATCCTCATCCTGCCCTTCCTCCCCGACGGCGGACTGCGCGAGTTCTACGACCGCACCCTCGGGTACCAGGCGTCGCGCAGCTCGCCGTTCAGCATCTGGGGCCTGGCGCCGTCGCTCGACTTCCTGCGCCCGGTCGAGCGTGCCGCCGCCGCGGGGCTGGCCCTGGCGGTCGTCTGGTGGCCGCGCCGAAAGAGCGCGATCCAGGTCGCGGCGCTGGCGGCGGCGGTGCTGATCGCCGTCCAGCTGGGCGCCACGCACTGGTTCTACTTCTACGTGGTCTGGTTCCTGCCGTTCGCGCTGGTGGCGCTGCTCGCCTCGCAGCCGGACCGGCTCAACCGATCCGCGTCTCCAGCAGCCCCAGGCTCGGCGAGCTGATCGCGAGCTCGTCGCCCTCGGCGAGCCAGACCCTCGGGTCGCGCGTCGAGCCCACCCCTGACGGCGTGCCGGTGGAGACGACGTCGCCGGGCTCGAGCGTCATCAGCGACGAGAGGTGCGACACCAGCTCGGGGACGTCGAAGATGAGGTCGTCGGTGGAGGCGGACTGCATCTCCTCGCCGTTCAAGGTGAGGGAGAAGGTGATGGGGCCGTCGGCGAGCGCCTCGTCGGCGGTGACGAGCGCGGGGCCGCACGGCGCGGAGCCGTCGAACACCTTTCCCGGCATCCACTGTGGGGTGGCGAACTGAAGGTCGCGCGCCGAGAGGTCGTTGAACAGCATGAAGCCGGCGACGCAGTCGGCGGCGTCCGCCTCGGAGACGTTCTCGCACCGCCGACCGACGACGAACGCGACCTCGGCCTCGAAGTCGACCTTGCTGCTGGCCCGGGGCAGGGGGACGGTGGCGCCGGGCGGCGCGAGCGCGTTGGTGAACTTGGCGAAGAAGGTGGGTGCATCGGGCGGCTCGATCCCGGCCTCGGCGGCATGGGCCTTGTAGTTCAGGCCGATGCAGACGATCTTCCGCGGGTCCGGGATCGGCGGCAAGAGCTCCACGACGTCGAGCGGCGTGACGCGCGCATCCCCCAACTCCGCCACATCGTCCAGTCGGCCGGATTCGAGCAGATCCCGAACCCCCGAGCCGCGGCCGCCCAGGGCGCTCCAGATGTCGACCACGGCTCCGTTGCGAAGCAAGCCGGCCCGCGCGCCGCGATCGGACCGATAGGTCACGATCCTCATCGCCGCGGGCAGACTATCCACCTAGAATCAGGTGGAGCGGGCTCGATCGCCCGCCTGTTCGCCGGGGGCGTAGCTCAGTTGGTTAGAGCGCCGGCCTGTCACGCCGGAGGCCGCGGGTTCGAGTCCCGTCGCTCCCGCTCAAGCCGCTTGGTTATGCGGTTTCGTGGTGAGACCTCGATGTCGGCCTCCGACATCACGAGTCCGAAAGGCGCGCCGCCTCCAGGGCGTTGCCCTTGGATCCGTAGTCTCGCCAGCGGGTGATCCTCTCGTCCCGGAAGTCGAAGATCCCTCCGACGGGCACGTCGATCTCGACGCCGCTCCCACTCCCGCGAACGCGAATCGTGCCCCAGGCCAGCACACGATCGCTCAGATCGCGAAGCTCGAAGCGTGGCTCGAAGATCTCGAAGCTCTCCCTGGTGTCCGCTACGAACCTCTCGTATCCGCGATGGCCGTGGTACGCGCCTTCGGTGGCAGACCGAAGCGCGACCCACTCCAAGTCGGGATCGAGGCACGCAAGCGCCGCTGGTATGTCGTCACGCTCCCCGGCGTCAAGCAGACGGCGGACCGTTTCCACGTTCTCCTGCGACATCGCCTACCCCGAGAGCCCGGCGGCTTCGAGAGCGCCGGGGACGGTGGCGTGCTGCTCGACACGTTTGACCCTCCCCTCGCGAAACCAGTAGACCCAAGCTTCCTCCACCTTCAATTTCACACCCGTCTGGCTACAGAGCTCGAAGCGGATGACGGCGATCACGACGTCCTCGCCTTCAATCAGGTCGAGAATCTGCGGAGTGATGTGAGCCCACGCTTCTCGGAAGCTCGCCATCGCATCCACCAGACCCTTATGGCCGGCGTACGTCTGCGATCCGCCGATATCGCCACGGGTTGTGAAGGTCACCTCGGGGTCGTACAACTCCACCGGCCCCCACTCACCATTCTCGTTGAAGTGGGCCGTTATCCGCTGGAGGGCCTGCACGTTCTCCTTCGACATCGCTACTCCGAGAGCCCGGCGGCCTCGAGGGCTTGCGCCGGGTCCATGAACGACTTGAAGTGAACGACCTTGCCGTCTCGAAATGTCCAAACATAGGCCAGCGCGCTTTCGAACTCGATCCCGGTTTGCCGCGCCTTCGACCGTGCTCGATGGATGGATACGAGGCGATCACGCACGCCCTCGATCCGCTCTAAATCGACCACCAGCCACTCCCAGGGGTCGAGCCAGCGTTCGGCTGGTCGCATCACGCCTTCGGGGCCGCGATATGCCTCGTCAGCGTGGTCCGGCAAGACCGTGTCCTCGTAGATGACATCGGGATCGAAGAAGGACAGGTCGACGCCCGCCCCGCGGTGCCAGGCCGCCGGGGTCAACGGCTCCCGAAACCAGGTCTCCAAGAAGGCTCGAAGCCTCCTCTCGTTGCCCCCCGAAATCGCCTGCCGCGAGAGCCCCAGTGCTTCGAGGACCTCCGCGTGGTCCCAGAAGAGCTCGATCGCCAGGCA
>DATBFS010000006.1:0-9707 GCA_036558385.1 Solirubrobacterales bacterium
GACGTGCCTGCGCCGAGGTGGCCCGCGGGCTGGGGCTCCCGGACCGCCTGGCGGAGATGGCCCCGCACGAGGGCGAGGGGCTGCCGGTCGAGACCCTGCTGGCCTCCGAGCGGACCCTCGCCTCGGTCTGCGAGGCGGTGATCGGGGCCTGCCACCTGGCCCACGGATATGAGCGGACGTCCGAGGCGGTGGTGCAGGCGTTCGCGGGCCAGGTCGAGCAGGCGACCCGCGAGCGGCTCGACTTCAAGTCCGAGCTGCAGGAGCGCCTGGCCCGCGACGGCTCGGCGGTCATCTACGAGGTCGCCGACGAGGCGGGCCCCCCGCACGACCGGCGGTTCGAGGTGGCGGCGAGAGTCGACGCGCTCGTGATCGGCAGGGGCCAGGGACGGAGCAAGAAGGCCGCCGAGCAGGCGGCCGCCGCCGAGGCGCTCGAGCGTCGCCGGGGGTAGGACACAGCCGGGCCCCGACGAACAACACAACCAGAAAGGCCGTCCGACTCGACAGCGAGCCTACCCGGGCCGCGGAGCCACCGATGCATCTGAGCTCGATCACGATCAAGGGCTTCAAGTCCTTCCCGGAGCGCACCCGTTTGGTGTTCTCGCCGGGCGTCAGCGTGATCGTCGGCCCGAACGGCTGCGGGAAGTCCAACATCACGGACGCGGTGCTCTGGGCGCTCGGCGAGCAGAGCCCGCTCGCCGTGCGAGGACAGACGATGCAAGACATGATCTTCGCCGGGGGCCAGGGCTCCTCGCCCCGCCGCCACGCGGAGGTCGAGGTCGTCCTCGACAACGGCGACGGCGCGGGCGGTGAATTCTCGGAGGTGGCCATCCGGCGCCGTCTCGACCGAAACGGCGAGGGCGAGTATCGGATCAACGGCGCTCGCTGCCGGCTGGTCGACGTGATCGAGACCCTCGCCGACGCGAACCTCGGCCGCGAGATGCATTCGGTGATCAGCCAGGGTCGCGTCGACGAGATCGTGCACTCCAAGCCGCGCGACCGCCGCCTGCTGGTGGAGGAGGCCGCCGGGCTCGGCAAGCACCGCAAGCGGCGGCGCCGAGCGCAGCTGAAGCTCGAGCGCACCCAGGAGAACCTCGACCGTGCCCTGGATGTCGAGCGCGAGGCGCGAAGCCGCCTGCGCCCCCTCAAGCGCCAGGCACAGGCCGCCGACATCCACGCTCGCCTCGAGCGCGAGGCCGGAGAGCTGCGCGCCCGGCTCTTGGCCGAGGAGCTCCGCGCCCACGCCAGCGAGCTCACGGGCGCCGAGAGGCTGGCGGCCAAGGCTCGCGAGTCCCGGCAGGCCGTCGAGGCCGAGCTGTCCGAGGTCAACCGGCGCCGAAGCGAGATCGAGGAGCGCCTGGCGGAGCGCGACCGCGAGCGAACCACCGTGTGGGGCCGGCTGACCGCCCTCCGCGCCGCGCACGAGCGGCTGAGCGTTCGGGCGGAGGCGCTCGCGAGCCGCCGCGCCGAGCTGGCCGCCGAGGTGGAGCGAGAGCGCGCGGCGCTGGGCACGCTCGCCGAGCAGGCCGCCCGGCACGAAGACGTAAGCGAGGACCCGGTGGGAACAGGCCTGGAGCGCGTGGGCTCCGCCTTGGACGACGCCACCACCGCGCTCGAGCGGGCCCGCGCGAGCGCAGGAGCCGGGCGCACCGCCGAGGTGACCCGGGTCCGCGAGGCCGCTGAACGCGCGGCCGGAGCCGCTCGCCGGGTGGAGTCCCTCCTCGGAGAGCACCGCCAGGGCTCGCTCGAGGATCGAATCGCGGCCGCCACCGAGCTCCTCGGGCGCCTCGACGCGCTGCTCTCCGCCGCGGTCGCCACTCGGGACGCCGTCGGAGAGCGCTCGAACGAGCTCGAGGCCGGAATGCTCGCCCAGGGGGGCGAGGACGATGTCCCGAGCCAGCTTCGGGCCTGCTCTCGCGCGGAGGCCGAGCTGCAGGCGAAGCTGCTCGCCTGTGGGGACTCCGTGACCGAGGCCGAGGTCAGGGCGACGCAGCTACGAGACCGGCGGGACGAGGTGCGCGGCGAGCTCGTCCAGATCGCCAAGCAGCTCGGTCGCGAGATCGGCCCGGCCGCCGAAGCGCTCGAGGCTTCCGAGCGCGAGGAGATCGATCGAAAGCTCGAGCGCCTCGCCCGTCGCAGGGAGGCGCTCGGCCCCGTCAACCCGCTCGCCGAGCAGGAGTACGCCGAGGCCCTCGAGCACGTGAACGAGCTCGAGGAGCAGCGGAAGGACCTGGAGGCGGCGCTCGCGGAGCTCGCCGGCCTGATCGGCGACACCGACCGCAAGATCCGGTCCGCCTTCGAGGAGACGCTCGAGGCGACGCAGCGAAACTTCGAGGAGCTGATCGAGCACCTCTTCCCGGGCGGCCGCGGCCGCCTGCGGCTGGTGAATGAGAGCGGCCCGCGCCTCGTGCTTGGCGGAGAGGAGGGCGAAGGCGCCGAGGCAAAGGAGGACGAGGATGGTGACGCGGACGGGCGGGGTGTCGAGATCGAGGTGACGCCCGCGGGGAAGGCGACGCGCCGGCTCTCATTGCTCTCCGGCGGTGAGAAGGCCCTGGTCGCGCTCGCGTTCGTCTTCGCCGTCTTCCTGGCCCGCCCGTCGCCCTTCTACATCCTCGACGAGGTCGAGGCGGCGCTCGACGACGCCAACATCGACCGCTTCCTCCAGCTCGTACGCCGCTTCTCCGACCGCGCGCAGTTCGTGATCGTCACCCACCAGAAGCGGACGATGGACGCCGCCGACGTGCTGTACGGGGTCAGCATGGGCGAGGGCGGGGTCACCAAGGTGATCTCCCGCCGTCTCTCGCACTCCGAGGAGGCCGAGGCCGCCTAGCCTCAGCTCGTAACCTCCCGCGCCATGGCGAGGAGCTGGCGCGACACATTCGAGCTGGGCGAGTCGGCGGAGGGCGCAGGGGTCGGCGAGGGATCCAGCGACCGAGAGTCGGGTCGCGGGCTGTTTCGGCGGCTGCGGCAGAGCCTCTCGAAGAGCCGCCAGGCACTTCAGGCCGAGCTCGGCGCGAGCCTGTTCGAGCAGCTCGACGACGAGGCCTGGGAGCGAATGGAGGAGGCGCTGATCCTCGCGGACGTTGGGGCGCGTACGACGGCGGAGGTCGTCGGGAGACTGGAGACGGAGGTGGAAGGGGGGACGCTCAGCGGCGGCGAGGCGGTGCGCGAGCGCCTCGTGGAGCTCCTCGCCGAAGCCGCCGGCGGCGACGACGCGCGAATCGATCTGCGCGCACGGCCGGCGGTGATCATGGTGGTCGGGGTCAACGGCACGGGCAAGACGACCACGATCGGAAAGCTCGCCTGGCATGTGCGCAACGAGCTGGACCTCTCGGTGATCGTGGCGGCGGCGGACACCTACCGGGCAGCGGCGATCGAGCAGCTCGAGCAGTGGTCCGAGCGCGCCGGAACGGAAATCGTCCGCGGCAGCCCGGGCGGCGACCCCGGGGCGGTGGTCTTCGACGCGATCGCCGCGGCTCAGTCGCGCGACGTCGATGTCGTCATCGCGGACACCGCGGGGCGCCTCCACACCCACTCGAACCTGATGGCGGAGCTGGCGAAGGTGCGCCGGGTGGCGGCGAAGCGGCTCGATGGCGCGCCGCACGAGTCGCTGATCGTGATCGACGCGACCACCGGGCAGAACGGGCTGCGCCAGGCACAAGCGTTCGCGGAGGCGGTCGAGCTGACCGGCGTCGTCCTCACCAAGCTCGACGGGACGGCGAAGGGAGGCATCGCCCTCGCGATCGCGTCCGAGCTCGGGCTCCCGGTGAAGCTGATCGGAGTCGGCGAGGGGCTCGAGGACCTGCGGCCGTTCGATGCCCGTGAGTTCGCCGCCGCGCTCCTCGCCGAGTAGGTCGGCCGGCGCGTAAGCTGGACGCACCTGTGTTCGACCAACTCTCCGATCGTCTCGCCGAGACGCTCTCGGGCGTTCGCTCGCGCGGCAAGCTGACCGAGGCCGACGTCGACCGAGCCATGCGGGAGATCCGCCTGGCCCTGCTCGAGGCGGACGTGAACTTCAAGGTCGTGAAGTCGTTCACGGAGACGGTGCGCGAGCGCTGCCTCGGCGCCGGCGTCCTCGACAGCCTGAACCCGGGCCAGCAGGTCGTGAAGATCGTCAACGAGGAGCTCGCCGAGCTGATGGGGGGCGCGAGCCGCGACCTCGCCTTCGCCGGCTCGGGCCCGACCGTGATCCTGATGGCGGGCCTTCAGGGATCCGGCAAGACGACGGCCTGCGCGAAGCTCGCCAAGCTGCTCGCCGGGCAGGGAAAGAGCGCCGCCCTGGTCGCCTGCGACACCCAGCGGCCCGCGGCGGTCGACCAGCTCGTGACCGTCGGCCAGCAGGCAGGCGCCAAGGTGTACGAGCAGGGGACCGACCGAGATCCGACCGAGATCGCCGAGTGGGCCCTGGGCCAGGCCAAGGCGGCCGGCGACGACGTGCTGATCGTGGACACGGCCGGCCGCCTGCACATCGACGAGGACCTGATGGACGAGCTCGCCGCGATCCGCAAGCGCACCAAGCCCCACGACATCCTCCTGGTCCTGGACGCGATGACGGGGCAGGACGCCGTCAACGTCGCCGATGCGTTCGCCGAACGGGTCGACTTCGACGGCGTGCTGCTGACGAAGCTCGACGGCGACGCTCGCGGGGGCGCGGCCCTCTCGGTGAAGGCCGTGACCGGCAAGCCGATCCTCTATGCCTCGGTCGGCGAGAAGCTCGACCAGCTCGAGCGCTTCCATCCGGAGCGGATGGCGGGCCGGATCCTCGGAATGGGCGACGTCATGTCGCTCATCGAGAAGGCCGAGGAGGTGTCTGACAAAAAGCAGGCCGAGGACCTGGAGCGAAAGATTCGCCGCCAGGAGTTCACGCTCGATGACTTTCTCCAGCAGATGCGCCAGGTGAGGCGCATGGGGCCGCTTGGCAACGTGCTGGGGATGATGCCCGGGATGGGCAAGGCGGTGAGGCAGATCCGCCAGGCCGACGTGGACGACCGGGAGCTGGACCGCCTGGAGGCGATCATCCTCTCGATGACTCCGGCCGAGAGGGCGCGGCCGCAGCTCATCGACGGCTCGAGGCGAAAGCGGATCGCGCGCGGCTCGGGCACGACCGTCCAGGCGGTCAATCAGCTCGTCAAGCAGTTCGGTCAGATGCGCAAGCTCATGGCGCAGCTCGCCAAGGGCAAGATGCCGGACCCGCAGCAGCTCGGCCTGCGCTAGCCGACCTGTAACCTCCGCGACCGCAGATGGCCGTACGAATCAGACTCAGGAGGATGGGTTCCAACAAGAACCCGATCTGGCGCATCGTGGTCGCGGACCGCAGCGCCCCGCGCGACGGTAGGACGATCGAGACGATCGGCCACTACAACCCGCAGACTGACCCGTCGACGATCGAGATCGACACCGAGCGCGCCCAGCACTGGTTGGTCCACGGCGCGCGCCCGACTCGAACGGTCGCGGGCCTGCTGCGAATCAAGGGCATCGAGACCGCCGGCTCCTGATGCGGGAGCTGGTCGAGTTCCTCGCCCGAGCGCTGGTGGAGGATCCCGACTCCGTTCAGGTGGACGAGGTCGAGGAGAACGGCGACCTGGTGCTGGAGGTCACGGTGGGGCCGGAGGACCTCGGGCGGCTGATCGGGAAGGGCGGGCGTGTGGCGAACGCGATCCGTACGGTCGCCAAGGCGGCGTCGACCGGCTCCGACAAGCGGGTCCTGGTCGAGTTCATTGAAGATTGACGTCTTCACGCTTTTCCCCGAATGGTTCGACTGGTTCGGCTCGCAGCGTCACGTCCGCAACGTGCTCGAGCGAGACTCGGAGCTTCGCTTCTTCAACTACCGGGACGCGACGCCGCTCGGCGGCGGGCAGGTGGACGACGCTCCCTACGGCGGTGGCGCGGGAATGGTCCTTCGCGTTGACGTCGTGGACGCGGCGCTGAGCGCCGCATACGCTGACGGCAGGGAGCCGAGCCGGGTCGTCCTGCTGGCCCCCTCCGGGCGGCAATTCGACGACTCCATGGCGCGGCAGCTCGCCGCGGAGCCGCACCTCGCGCTGCTCTGCGGGCGCTACGAGGGGGTCGACGAGCGGATCCGCGACCACCTCACGACCGACGCGGTGTCGGTGGGCCCGTACGTGCTCTCCGGCGGAGAGCTGGCGGCGATGGTGGTGATCGACGCGATCACCAGGAAGCTTCCCGGCGCTCTCGGGCACTCCGAGAGCGCGGTCGAGGAGTCATTCTCCGAGGCGCTCGGCGGGGCGCCCGAGTACCCGCACTACACGCGCCCGGCGTCCTATCGCGGCTGGGAGGTGCCCGATGTCCTGATCTCCGGAGACCATGCCCGCGTGCGGGAATGGCGTCTGGAGCAGAGCCGCCAGCGGGCCTCCGCCGCCGAAGAGAGCTGAAGTCCGTTCGCTAATATGCCCCGGCTGCGCGGCCCGCGGGCTCGCGTTTTCTTCGGCCGAACGCCGTCCGGCCCAATCCCGGGGCGGCAGATGCCCAGGCGTCCGCCCCCGACCGAGAGCCCATGAGCACGATCATCGAGAGCATCGAGCAGCGCCAGCTGAAGCGGGTGCCGCGATTCTCCCCCGGGGACCGCGTGCGCGTCCACTTCCAGGTTGTCGAGGGAAACCGACGGCGCACGCAGGTCTTCGAGGGCGTCGTGGTCGCCCGCCGTGGCGCCGCGGCCCGCGAGACGTTCACGGTGCGAAAGCAGTCGTTCGGGGTCGGGGTGGAGCGGACCTTCCCGGTGCACTCCCCCAAGATCGAGCGGCTCGAGGTGGTCGCCAAGGGCGAGGTGCGACGCGCGAAGCTCTACTACCTGCGGGGGCGGGTCGGCAAGCGCGCGAGGGTCGCGGAGCGGCGGTGGGGGATCGAGGACGATCTGGTGATCGCGGAGCCCGCGACCGAGGCGGTCGACTCCGAGGGCGTGGCTCAGAGCGAGGCCGAGTCGATCCCCGCCGCCGAGGGCGAGGAGGGCGAACCGGCGGACGAGCAGGCAGGTGAGGCGGAGGCCGAGGCGCCTTCAGAGGAAGGGGTCGGGGCCGAAGCCACGGAGGAGAGCCCGCCCGAGGGCGATGCCTCCGAGGAATCCGAGGCCACGGCCGAGGAATCCGAGGACTCCGAACCCGAGGAAGAGGCCAAGGGTTCGGAGGAAGCCTCCTGATCTCGCGATCGACAAACCTGGTCCCGAAGCCCACGACCGGGCGCGGCGCGTTGATCGAGCTGGTGGTGATCGTCGCCCTGGCGATCGGGCTCGCGCTGCTGATCCAGGCCTTCGTCGTCAAGCCGTACCAGATCCCGTCGGGCTCGATGGAGCCCACCCTGGACCCGGGACAGCGGGTGCTCGTCAACCGCCTGATCTACCACTTCCGCGACCCGAAGATCGGCAACATCGTCGTGTTTCACCCGCCGGTGGGAGCCGACGGCGACGAGGGCTGCGCGGTGCGTCCGATCCCCGCGCACAAGGCCTGCCCGGAGTCGCGCTCGCAGGAGTCGGATACCAACTTCATCAAGCGCATCGTGGCGGGGCCCGGCGACGAGTTGACGATCCGAAACGGCCATCCCGTGGTCAACGGCGTCGAGGCCAAGGAGGACTTCACCAAGCCGTGCCGCGGCGGCAACCGCTGCAACCTGCCCGACCCGATCACGATCCCGCCGGACCAGTACTTCATGATGGGCGACAACCGCGGCGCGAGCGACGACAGCCGCTTCTGGGGGCCGGTGCCGCGGGACTGGATCATCGGCGAGGCGTTCTTCACCTACTGGCCGCCCGATCGCATCGGGCTCCTTTAGCCGCCGCACGTAGCGGGAATTCGCGAAGGTGGCGCGCGAGTCCACCCGGTCCCTCGGTCATGATTGCGCCGTGGCGAGGGCCAGCACAGCCGCGGCGGAGGCTTCCCGGGCCGACGTCCCCAGCGGGGCGAAGCGCCGGGAGCGGGCACGCCGTCGCCGCGCCGCGCGCTTGTTTCGCTTCGACCGCTCGCTCGGAGCGCGGTTCGTCGCCGGCGCCGATGAGGCCGGCCGCGGGTCGCTGGCCGGCCCGCTGGTGGCCGCTGCCGTCCTGATCGACTACGGGAGCCTGAGCCTTCGAGATCGCCGGGCGCTGTCGTTCCTCGACGACTCCAAGGCGCGCTCGCCGGAGGAGCGTGAGGACCTCTATCCGCACGTGGTCCGCGCCGCGGACCGGGTCTCGGTCACGGTGCGCTGCGTCCGCGGGATCGACTCCCGGGGCCTTCACGTGACCAACCTGGCGGCGCTCGCCAGGAGCCTCGAGCGGGTCGCCGTGCCGGGAGCGGTGTGCCTGGTGGACGGGTTCTCGGTGCCGCGCTGCTCGGTCGACCACCGGGCCGTGATCGACGGCGACGCCACGAGCGCCGCGATCGCCGCCGCGTCCGTGATCGCGAAGGTGACCCGGGATCGCTACATGGCCAGCGTGGACGCCGCCTATCCGGAGTTCGGGTTCGCCGGCAACGTCGGCTATTCGACCCCCGAGCACCGGGCGGCGATCATCGAGCATGGGCCGTCATCGCTTCACCGCCGCTCCTTCCAGTCGATCGCGTACTCGCAACTCGAGTTGGGCTGAGCCTCCGCCCTGGCCTCAGAACGCGGCCCGGAGGTGCTCCCAATCGGCGATTCCGCCGCGGGCATCGATGCGCAGGCCGACGACGTCGAAGCGAAGCGAGGCGTGGGGCGGAACGGAGCCGTCGTGGTCGCGAAGCCACCCGAGCGCGAGCGAGCGGAGCTTGTGGCGCTTGCGGTGCCCGACCGCCATCACCGGTCGCTCGGGCCCGATCGACGCTCCCACCCGTCGCGCCTTTACCTCGACGAAGACGAGCGCCGAACCATCGAGGGCGATCAAGTCGATCTCCCCGCGCACCGAGGTCGTTCGCTCGTTGCGCGCCACGATGCGCATCCCGCGCCGTTCCAGAGCGTCCGCGACGAGCGCCTCCGCGACGCGCCCGAGTCGTTGGCGGGCCTCCGACATGCAGACGAACGTACGCCGGTGAAACGCGCGCGGGACGCCCCGATCGCGCCAACATTTAGGCGACTTTTAGGGCTCGAATGAAACCCCCTCGCGGGTCGGGGGTTGGTGATGGCAGCGGCCGGCCCGGCAAGCGGGCCGGCCATTCTCATCCGAGAGGAGTCAAATGCGTATCAAGAGGCGGCTGGCCGTCGTCATTGCGCTCGCGGCGACCGCGGCCCTGGGGGCCGTGGGCGTGGCGCAGGCGATCAACGCCAGTTCCACGGCAAGCCTGAAGGTTTCGCCGACCAATCCCGGCGGGAGCTTCAAGGCGAGCAAGATCAACGTGCACACGCACACGAACTACAGCGTGGCGGGGACGAACACGACCCGGGTGAAGCTGTTCTTCGACAAGAACCTTCAATTCAACCTGAGCACGGTCCCGAAGTGCGCGACCTCGAGCGTCTCGGGCAACATCACCATGGGCCAGGCGAACACGGCCTGCGGCACGAAGCTGGTCGGAACCGGCACCGCGCAGGCGAATCTGAGCTCGCCAGGTGACGTGAAGGGCTGCGTCCTGGCGTTCAACGCCCAGGACGCCAATCCGGATGTCACCGGAAACCAGCCCGGGATCCTGCTGTTCACGCGTCTCGGCGTGGGCACGCCGGCCCCGAACTGCGCCAAGTCGGCGTGGGGCAACCCGACGAACGGGAACACGAGCATCCTCCTGCAGGCACCGCTCGCGACCAACCCGACGTCG
>DATBFS010000007.1:0-11203 GCA_036558385.1 Solirubrobacterales bacterium
GACGACCTCGTCCTTCAGCTTCTCCTGCGCCTCCATCATCTCGGACTGCATCTGCTGGACCTGCTTCATCATCGCGTTCAGGTCCATACCGCCGGGACCGCCGGGCCTGGTCATCGTGCCTCCTCCGCATCGAGATTCTCGGCTTCCTGGAACTCCTCCGCGTCGAACTCGGACTTGAGCCGCTCGATCAGCTCCTCCTCGCTGAGCCCCTCGTCTTGACCGCCCTCCTCGCCTTCCACCAGCTTGTAGATCGGCCGCAGCCGCTCCCCGACGACCGAGACCACGGCCTCCGAGAATCGCTCGCGGGCCTCCTGCGCCTCGGCCTTGCGCTTGTTGAACGCCGCGCTGGAGGGGAACCCGAGCTCCAGCACCCCCTCCTGCACGTCGACGGCCACGGGACGGGCCGCCGAGAACACGGTGGACAGGAGCTCCGAGCCGGAGTCGCGCATCTGATCGAGGACCGCGGGCCACAGCCCGAGCATGCGCTCCAGGTCGAGCCCCTCCTTCACCCCGACCCCGGACGGCCCTCGAGCCGGCTCTTCGCCTCGATCGGGGGTGTCAGCGCTCGATGCGACCGGAGGGTTGCCGGCGGGCTGGGAGACCGGAGGGTCGCTGGCGGGCTTGGAGGCCGGCTGGGCAGGGGGGTGATGGGGTCGAGGCCGGGGAGGCTGGTCATCGGCGGGAGCCGCATGCGGCCCCGTCGCCGATGACGCCTCACCAGGCGCGATCCCGTCGCCCCCCGTCATCCGTCGCTCAAGATCCTCCACCCGCTGGAGCAGCGCCTGCCTGGTCGGGTCGAGTTGGGGCCGCGCCGCGCGCAGCATCGCCAGCTCGAGGGTCATCCGCGGCTCATCCCCCTCCTTGATGTCAGCGAGCGCCTTGGCGATCGTGTCGATCGCCCGCGCCAGGGCCAGCTCGGTGAACGCCTCGGCCTGGGTGCGAAGCCTTTCCGGGTCCGCCGCGGTGACGCTGAACGTCTCGGGGACCGCGTCGACCGTGCGCACTACGAGGAGCTGACGCAGGTGGGAGAGCAGGTCGCGACCGAACTGGGCGACGTCTCGGCCCGAACGGGTCAGCCGCTCGCTGGCCTCCAGGGCCGCCTTGGCGTCCTCGGAGGCGATCGCGTCGGCGGCAGCGAGGATCAGCTCCGCCTCGGCGACGCCGAGGACGGCCAGGACGTCGTCGGTCTCGACCTTTTTGCCGCCATAGGCGACGAGCTGGTCGAGGGTGCCGAGGGCGTCGCGGAAGCTCCCGCCCGCGGCGCGGGTGATCGCAGAAACGGCGCCGGGCTCGACCTCGATCGACTCGGCGCGCGCCACGCGCTGGACGACCTCGGCGATCTGCTCCAGCGAGGGTCGCTGGAAGTCGAATCGCTGGCAGCGATCGACGATGGTCGGCATGACCTTGTGCGGCTCGGTCGTGCAGAGGACGAAAACCGTGTGCGGGGGTGGCTCTTCGAGCGTCTTCAAAAACGCGTTCCACGCCTCTCGCGTGAGCATGTGAGCCTCGTCGAGGATGTAGACCTTCCAGCGCCCGGCCGCCGGCGCGTAGCCCACCCGCTCGCGAAGCTCGCGGATGTCGTCCACCGATCGGTTTGAGGCCGCGTCCATCTCGATCACGTCGAGGGAGGTCCCGGCGGCAATCGTGCGGCACGACTCGCACTCCCCGCACGGGGTGACCGTCGGCCCATGGACGCAGTTGAGCGACCGCGCGAGGATCTTCGCGAGCGACGTCTTGCCCGTCCCGCGCGAACCGACGAACAGGTAGGCGTGGTGCACCCGGTCGCGCTCGACCGCGTTGCGCAGCGTGCGCACGACGTGCTCCTGACCGACGACGTCGTCGAAGCTCTGCGGGCGGTGGCGGCGGTAGAGGGACGGCCCCTGGCTCACCCGAGCGAGTCTACTCAGGCCCCCAGCGCATTCGGGACTGGCGCCTTCCTCTCGGAAGACGATGAGGAAAGCGCCATCCCCGCCTGACGCTAAGCGCGCGTCGCGATGACGTGCAGGTATTCGGCCGGCACCACGAGCGCCCGGTCGCCGGCGCGATTGCGTCTTCGCACCTCGTCCAGAAGGTCCCCCTCGAGTGCACCGGCGCCGTCCTCGCCGACCCTGGCGAAGGCCATGATCATCGGCCCGAAATAGGTCCGGAAATAGTCCAGCCAGTGCTCGGCCGAGCGGAAGCGAAAGTAGACCGTTTGGGGCTCGCACCTCAACTCCGAGGAGCCGGCGCCGAGCAGCTCCTGGGCGCGCTCCTCGGTTCCCCACCGCGGGGGCGGCTCGATCCCGGGCGGGGGAGGCGCGTGCTTCGCGATGATCGCGAAGAGCCCTCCGCCGATCAGGCCATCCGGCGTCCAGTTCGCCATCCCGATCCTCCCGCCGGATCTGGTGACTCGCAGGAGCTCGGCCGCGGTCTTCTCCTGATCCGGGGCGAACATCGCCCCAAAGCTCGAGATCACGACGTCAAACGATGAATCCTCGAACGGAAGGGCCTGCGCATCACCTTCGACGAACTCCACCTCCAGGCCCTCGGCGGCCGCGCGCTCACGGCCGTTGGCCAAAAGCTCGGGAACGTAGTCGACTCCGACCGCCTCGGCGAACCGGCGGGCGGCGGCGATCGCCCCGTTGCCGGTGCCGCAGGCCACGTCCAGCACCCTTTCCCCCGGGGTGACGTCGACCGCCTCGCACAGATGCTCGCCGACGATCTGGGCGCGGTTGCCGATCTTCGCGAAGTCCCCCTGTGACCACACCTGCTGCTGAACCTGGGTGACGGCGCGAAGGTCAGGGGCGGCGTCAGTCATCGGACCTGCACTATTTCAAGATCCTCTCCAGGCTGCCGATGCTCAAGACAATGGCGCGGAGCACTCGCAGGGGGGCAGGTTGGCTGGTCGTCTTGCTGGCGATCGCGGCCGGCGCCATCGCCGCCTCCCCTGCAACCGCCTCGAAGATGCGCAGCACCAAGCTCGACAAGCACCTCTGCAAGACCGTTCACGGCGGCAAATTCGTTCCGATCCCCGGCTTTCCGGGCGAGAAGATCGACCGACGGCTGATCCCCGACATTCGCTGGATGAAGCACCGCTTTGACATCTTCATCACCGACGGGTACTCGTCGGACCCCGTCCACGCGACCAACGGCGAGCACCCGATCGGCCTCGCAACCGACATCGTTCCCAACCGGGCGAAGGGCGGCAACTGGCGCAAGATCGGCCACCTCGCCCATCTGGCCGAGCCGAGGCAGAACGCCCCGATCGCGCCCTGGCGCTGGGTGGGATGGAACGGCGACGCCGGCCACGGGCGAGGAAACCACCTCCATCTCTCCTGGATGCATTCGCCGACCAGGCCTCACCATCCGGCCCGGGTCGTCTACACGCGCAGTTGTCCCGCGCCGGTTGGGTCTGCCCCCGCTCGTCATCGCCACCGCCGCCGCTCCGCCGGCCCGACCGGCGGAACCAGGCCAAGCGGTCACGGCGGCTTCGGGCCCAACGGCGGCGTTCCGTCGAACGCCAAGCTCGCCCCGGCCGTCCGCGACTTCTAGGTCCCTCGGGTACACGAGGCTAGGTGGGGGCGGGCTCAAAGGCAGTCGTTGTCGCCTTACTCGGCCATGGGCCGAGTAACACGACAACCGATGGTCGTGCGACGGGCGCTTCCCTACCTACCCAGCCCCTGTCATCCAGCCCCGCCGGAGCTCGAGCAGGACCGTGCGACCCGTCCTCGAGAGCGGTCCCCGGGCGTTTTCGTCGTGTTTGGCTCGAGCCAGGCAGATCCGCGGCACATGCTCGCTACCGCTTAAGGCTGCTTCCTTCCGGACCTGACCTGGTTCGCGGGCGCGCATTGCGCGGGACCTGGCCGTCAACGCCGCCCGCGACGTACTGGCCCCGAAGGCCACGACCCTTGGGCGGGCATTCAGCCCCGCTAGAGCGGATTGCGGGTGACAGGGCACCGCTACCTCCCCGCCTAGCACGGTCCGTGGCCATCCTAGCGCTCGGCGTGCGCAAGTCGTCCGCCAATCCACCGAAGCGCTAAAGGGTTCGCGCGAGACACCGATGCGTGGCTTGAGATGTCTTGGAGGGCGCTCACCGCGTGGAGGACGTTCGGGCCGCTGCTTTTCGTCGCCGCGGCGCTCCTGCTCACCCCCACCGGAGCCAGGGCTGACGGATCGTGCGCGCTCGGCAGCTTCGGGCCGGCCAACCTGCCGTGCGCGGACTGGCGGCCCTACTCGGATTCGAGTCCCTTCAACACGAAGATCGGGGCGCATCCGCAGGTCCTGTCGGACTCCCAGGGAATCGTCGACCGCCTCAACGACGGCGGACAGGTCAACGCCCTCGTGGCGGGTGATCCGGATCGCGGTGGCAGCCCCACCTTCTGGTCCACCCCCGACGACCCCGCCTATCGGGTCGAGTGCGACTCGTTCGGGGGCCGGTGCGCGGTCTCCGGGATGGAGGTCCACATCCCGAAGCAGGCCATCCCCCAAGGCGGGTACGCCCGGCTCCGCAACTGCGGCGGCTGCAGCGCCAACGAGGGGAACTGGGACCACGACGCCCACATGACGATCGTCGACCAGGCGACGGGCTGGGAGTACGACTTCTGGGCCGTGCAGTCGAAGGCGAACGGCGTGGTCACGATCGGGTGGGGCGGGCGGACGCGCATCGACGGCGACGGGCTAGGCTCCGGCGGCGTTGCGGCGGGGTTCGGCAACCTCGCCGGCATCATCCGCGCCCCGGAGTTCGTCTCGGGCCACATCGACCACGCTCTGACGATCGCCGTCCCGTGCGTCACCGGCACCGTCTGGCCCGCGAACGGCTCCGCGTGGGGTTGCGCGCAGCACGGCATGCCCTCCGGCAACCGCCTGGAGCTCGGCTCTCGGGTCCAGCTACAGATCTCGAACGCGGAGCTCGCCAAGCTCCCAACCTGGCAGCGGGGAATCGCCCGGGCGCTTCGCGACTACGGGGCCTACGTCAACGACACCACCGGCCAGGAGGACCAGTGGGGCCCGAGCCTTGAGAGCGCCGCCACCTACATGAGCTTCGGCCGGGCCGACCCGGACGCGTCGGTCGGCCCGAGCGACGACACGGGCGACTACAACCACAACGGCTACCGGGAGACCTGGTTCTACCTCTTCAAGCGAATCGACTGGAGCAACCTCCGCGTCCTGGCGCCGTGCGACCCGGCCGCGGGCTGCGACGAGGGACCGCCGCCGTCGTCCACTCCCAGCCAGGAGCCCTCCGGCACGGCATCGGCCTCGACCCCGAGGGGCGTGTCGATGCGCTCGGCCTCCGCCTCCGGAACCTGGGGGCGGGCTCGCTCCGGGGGGGCCCAGCCCCGCCTGGCACACCCGTCGCGCGCGGTCCGCGCCGAAGGGCGCGCGCGGGCCCACCGCCACGCGCACCGGCGCCACCGGACCCGGCGACACCCTTCCGCATAGGGCGGCCCGCATATACGCTCGGGCGGTGAGCGGATCCGTGCGCTGGGCGATCTCGGGGACCTACCTCGAGGCCTGCAACTGCGATGCGATCTGTCCCTGCCGAACGATCGGCGGTCGCAAGGGCGGTCGCTCGACCACGGGGACCTGCATGGGGACGCTGTCGTGGCGGATCGAGGAGGGCGGCGTCGGGGAGCTTCCCCTGTCCGGCCTGAACGTCGTGCTCGCGCTGCGCTACGAGGACGATGAGCCGGGATCCCCGTGGGACTTCTTCCTCTACCTGGACGATCGCGCGGATGAGCGCCAGCGCGAGGCGCTCGAGGCGATCTTCCTCGGCCGCCTCGGGGGGACCCCCCTGAAGCAGTTCCCGTGGGCATTCAAGCCGAGCCATCTGCTCGGGGTGCGCGCGGCGCCGATCGAGATCGACCACACGCCCGGGCGGGGGTGGTTTCGAGTCGGGGGCGAGGTCACCGTGCGGATCCGCGGGCCGATCGCCGAGCAGGAGCCGGTGACGTGCGTGATCCCCGGCCACGACCAGCCCGGGCGCGAGGTGGCGGCGGAGACGCTCGTCGTGGACGATGCGCCGCTTGCCTTCGAGGTGAGCGGCAAGTGCGGGTACGAATCGCGCTTCTCCTACTCCTCGGCCGACGGCGAGTAAGGGCCCCGGCAACCCCCGCGTCGCCGTCCATTGTCGCCTTGGGGAGCCGTCTACGCGTCGAGCGGCGGCGCGGACCGGGTCGAGAACGGGAGCCGCCAGTCCTCGTGGCTCTCGTCGTTGACCGAGAGCCGCCACTCATAGCGGTCGCCCGGCGGGAGCGGCAATGGGCCGACGCTGATGGCGAGCGGCACGTCGATCGAGGTACCCGGCTTGACGCCGGGTGGGCGACCCACCTCGAAGGAGCCCTCGATCGTGATCGGCTCCTCGATGCCGGTCTCGGTCTCGAGCTCGACGGAGTTGCCGTCGCTGTCGAGCAGGTCGAAGCGGAAGGTGTGCTCGACGTTGGTCCGGTCCCAGGGGACCTGGATGTAGACCGCGATCGCCGACGGGGTCGGCTCGGGGCCGGTGATCGACCAGCCGCCGCCGAGCACGTAGAGCTTGCCCTCCACCGCCTGGGCCGCGTCGGCCAACAGCATCGTGACCTTCATGGAGGCATCCTCGCACGGCGAGGCGTTTGGGAACCGGCGCACGCCAGATGCGCCGGGGTTATCCTCGCGCGCCGGTACTCGATCCGACACGCCCGAAGACGGCGGTCGAACACTCGGAGGAGGCTGATCACGTGGGAGGTCCGAGGCGCGCCGGCATCGTTGCCGTGATCGCCGCTGCGATGGCCGTGGTCTCGACGACAAGCGCGAGCGCCGCGCCGCCCACTCCCGCCCCATACGGACAGAACGACTTCGGCGGCTTTCGGAACATCCTGCCGCCCGCCCAGGGCGCGGACGCCAACCTCCTGCAGGTCGCCGCCTTCGAGGCCAACGGCACCTATCCGCCGCACACGCAGGACCGGCAGCTCAGCATGTACACCGGGCTGATGTACGCGACCCCGGGCCTCCAGGCATCGCAGATCGCGAGCTTCTACAAGGACGCCAGCTTCGGGGTGAAGCCCGCGAACGTCGAGCGCACTTACAGCCCGCGCGCCGATGTGACGATCGAGCGCGACAAGGACGGGGTCCCCCACATCTACGGCGCCACGCGGGCCGGGGCGATGTTCGGCGCCGGGTACGCGACCGCCGAGGACCGTCTCTTCATGATCGACGCGCTGCGCCACGCCGCACGCGCCCAGCTCTCGTCCTTCGCCGGCGGCTCAAACACCGCCATGGACGAGTCGATCTGGGCCGAGACGCCGTACCGCGAGGCGGAGCTCCAGGAGCAGTACGACAGGGCGCAGCGACTCTATGGGCAGGACGGCGTCCAGATCCAGAAGGACGTCAACAACTACGTGGCCGGCGTCAACAAGTTCATCACCGAGGCGTGTGGTGACCCGACGAAGCTCCCGGGCGAGTACAGCCTGATCGACCCATCGCAGAGCATCTGCCTGTCGGGCCACCAGTGGAAGGTCACGGACGTGATCGCGATCGCTTCCCTGGTCGCGGGGATCTTCGGCCAGGGCGGTGGCGGAGAGCTCGGCCTCGCCCAGTCCCTCGAAGCGGCCACCCAGAAGTTCGGCGCGGCCCAGGGGAAGAAGGTCTGGGGGGACTTCGCGGAGTTCAACGACCCCGAGGCGCCCACCACGGTCCACGGGCAGAGCTTTCCCTACGGCCAGCCCCCCGCCCAGCCCAGGGGCGTCGCCCTGCCCGACCCCGGCACGCTTCAGAACGCGAACGTCGTCGCCTCCGCGAGTGGCAGTGCGCCCGCGACCTCGCAGGCGTCCGCCGGCGAGCTCCCCGGCCTCCTCAACCCCTTCGAACAGCATCACGGCGCCTCCAACGCCCTGCTCGTCTCGGGGGCCGAGTCAAAGAGCGGGCGTCCCGTGGCGGTAATGGGCCCCCAGGTGTCCTATTGGTCGCCGCAGATCCTGATGGAGGAGGACATCCACGCGCCGTCGAGCAACCAGGGGCCGCCGATCGACGCGCGGGGGGCGGCGTTCCCCGGGACGAACCTCTACGTCCAGCTGGGGCGTGGGCGCGACTACGCGTGGAGCGCCACCTCCGCGGGGCAGGACATCATCGACACCTTCGCGGTCAAGCTCTGCGTCCCGGGCGGCGGCCAGCCGACGATGAGCTCCAATCACTACGAGTACGGCGGCGAGTGCCTGCCGTTCGACGTCCTCACCCGCACCAACTCGTGGATCCCGACCGCCGCCGACCAGACGCCGGCGGGATCCGAGACCCTCACGACCCTGCGGTCGAAGCTGGGCGTTGTGGTCGGCAGAGCGAAGATCAACGGCAAGCCCTACGCGTACACCCGCCTGCGCGACACGTACTTCCACGAGGTTGATCCGTCAGCGCTCGGATTCGCCGACTTCAACAACCCGAACAAGATGCGCTCGCCGCAGGACTTCATGAAGGCGGCGAACAACATCTCGTACACGTTCAACTGGTTCTACGTGGACAACAAGCACATCGCCTACTTCAACTCGGGCGCCAATCCGGTGCGCCCCAGCTACGTGGACCCGAACCTGCCCACGTTCGGCCGAGAGGAGTTCATGTGGAGGCACTTCCACCCGAACGCCGCCACCGAGGACCTCAAGCCGCTCGCGGCCCATCCCCACGTGATCGACCAGAGGTTCCTGACCAGCTGGAACAACCGGCAGGCGCCGGACTACAACACCGGCTTCTCCTCCCTGTTCCGCTCACAGCCGCTGGACGCCCGGATCCAGCGCGACATCGCGGGCTCGAAGAAGATGAGCCTCGAGCAGCTGATCTCGGACATGGAGGACGCGGGGACGGTGGATCTGCGCGGCGACCGGGTGCTGCCCTGGATCCTGAAGGTCGTGAACAGCCAGCCGGTCGCCGACCCGGCCCTCAGGAGCGCCCTCCAGAAGCTCGCCGCCTGGCACGCCTCGGGCGCGCACCGGATCGACCGAAACCGCGACGGCACCTATGAGCAGTCGGACGCGATCCGGATCATGGACGCCTGGTGGCCGCGGCTGGTCGCCGCCCAGTTCAAGCCGACGCTCGGCCAGACGCTGTTCGACCGGCTTCCCTTCGGCCACGACGCCCCGGGGCCGATCGGCTCGGCCTTCGACACGAGCTCCTACGGCTTCGTCCAGAAGGACCTGCGCGACCTGCTCGGCGCGAGCGTCAGGGGACGCTACTCCCGCGTCTACTGCGGGCACGGAAAGCTGGCCGCGTGTCGCACCGCCCTGTTGAGCGCCCTGGGCGCCGCGCTCCAGCACGACTCCGACGCCGAGATCTACGGCGGTGAGTCGCAGGCAACCCACGACAAGATCGGCTTCACCGCGGTGGGCGCGATCACCCAGCCCCGGATCCCATGGGTGAACCGGCCGACCTTCCAGCAGGCGGTCCAGGTCCAGGGCCACAGGTAGGGCCCTCAGCCGCAGACACGGACGCCCCCCAGCCGCCGGGCCAAATAGCAGTAGGCGAGCTTCGGCGAGAGGTCCGCGTGGACGACGCCATAGGGCTCGAACTGTGGGCCCTCCGTCTTCGTCTCTCGAAGCGCGTAGACGAGGAAGGCCCGGACGTCCGTGTTCACGGTTGAGCGGTACATCCGGACCAGCAGGGGACCCTGGCGGGCCGGGTCGACGCTGCCCTTCAGATGAGGCGTGGGGGCACCCCCCACTCCCACCTCGGTGATCCAGAGCGGCGTTGCGCGATCCCCGAAGCGATCGCGGACCCGCCGCAGCTTGTCGAGGTTCGCGGTCATCTGCGCGACCCACGGGGGGCCCTGCGGATACGGATGCGACCCGATGCCGTCGAACGATGCCCTGCCCGCGTGTCGATAGACCCCGCTCAGGAAACGGGATGCCACCATCGCCGCGCCGGTTCCGGACGTCCCGGCGGCCAGCCCACCGCTGACGACGGGAACGCGAACGCCGCCGGCGCGCACCGCCTCGTGGGCTGCCTCGAGCAGCCGCGAATAGAGCGCGGGCGAGGGGGCGGGCGCGAAGAACCGCGGCAGGTTGGGCTCGTTCCAGACCTCGAGGGCCACCATGCGGGGGAACCGGCGCACGAGCGCCGCGATGAAGTTGCGCCAGTCCGCGATGCGGCGGCGGGCGGGCGGGTAGGAGCACCGCTCGTCGTAGGGGACGTGGCAGGCCCCGGGCCGGTCCCAGCCGCTTCGGCGCGCCCATGCGGGGGCGCCGTAGGCGAGGACGACCGGTCTGATGCCGGCGGAGAGCATCGCGTCGTAGACCCTCGTCACGAGCGTCCAGTTGAACCGATGGACCCGAGACCCGTTGGCCTCCACCGGCGGAAGGCGCTCGACGGCGTCCCAGGAGACGGCGAGGCGGTCGATGCCGGCGCCAGCGCGAGCGGTCAGGGCGATCTGCCGCTTGGTGCCGAAGCGGGTGGTGCCGTCGGGACACGGGTGAGACGGGGGGACGACGGTCGCGGCGTAGCCCTCGGGGGCGGGGAGCGCGCGGTAGCAGTAGTTCCCCCAGCCGCTCGTGAAGCCCCACGGCGGGTTCTGGAGGCGCTGCGGGGCCGGCCCCACCGTGACGGTCACCGTCCGCGCGCCGTGGCCGGCGATCAGCAGCGCGACGGCGCCCGCCACGGCAAGGCCGGCCGCGACCAGCCCCGCGATCACGAGGCCCTTCCCCCAGGCCCCCATCCTGCGGCCCGCCGGGCCTGCATGCTCGCGGTCGGGCCCCCCTGCACCTTCGGGCCGAATCACGCATCGAATGCTATGGCCGCGCGGGCGCGGGAGCGCGCGGCGCGCTGACGGCGACCTATCATCAGCGTCCCGGGCGCGTAGCTCAGTGGGAGAGCGCTCGCTTCACACGCGAGAGGTCGCTGGTTCGAAACCAGCCGCGCCCATCGTCCATGACGGGCGCCGGGGCTGGTTTCTTCACACCACTCGCCGTCCCGGCTCGTTCGAAACCAGCCGCGCCCATCGTCCATGACGGGCGCCGGGGCTGGTCTATGTCGATCGGCCACCGGTGGAGCTCGCCAGGGCCCGTAGGCTAGGACTCCATGGACGCGCGGAGCGCCGATCGTCTGTTCGCCCGGATCGATGCGGCCGCGGAGGCGAACCGGTTTTCCGGAGTGGTTTCGCTGCGCCTCGGCCGGAACCTCGTGTTCGAGCGGGCGTATGGCTTCGCCGACCGCAGCAACAAAATCGTGAACACGATGCAAACGCGGTTTGGGACCGCAAGCGCGACGAAGGCAT
>DATBFS010000008.1:0-5280 GCA_036558385.1 Solirubrobacterales bacterium
GGCTGCGTGGTAGCCGGTGCCCATGACGTCGCCTGCGAACAGAGCGACGTCCGCTCCCATGCCCTCCGGCACCAGCCGCAGCGTGAGGTCCGCCTGCGGCACGAGTGCGAGGTCGGCCTGGGTGCCCTGGAGGTCGCCGAGCGCCGCCCCGTGGCCGAACGTGCGTCCGCGCTCGCAGCGGTGGAAGCTGCCGGCGCGGCACAGTCGGCAGGTGCCGCAGGCGACCTGGAAGCAGCCCAGCACGCGATCGCCGACGGCGACGCCGCTCACCGCGTCACCCACGTCCACGACCTCGCCGACGTACTCGTGCCCGATCGTGAACCCGGGCTCGATCTGGACCCGCCCGTGGTAGATGTGGAGGTCGGAGCCGCAGATCCCGCTCGCCTGCACCCGGACGATCGCGTCGTCCGGCGCCAGCAGCTCGGGCTCGGCGACGTCGTCGACCTGAACCTCGCCCGGCGCCTGGAAGGTGACCGCTCGCATACGGAGAGCCTATGAGAGGATCGACCTCGGTCGACCAGAGGAGAAGGAGAGATGGGGATCGAGAAGTCACGGCCGGTGCTGATCACGGGCTGCTCGACCGGTATCGGGCGGGCCACAGCCGAGCACCTTGCGGAGGAGGGCTACAACGTCCACGCCACCGCGCGGCGCCCCGAGTCCATCGAGGACCTCGCCTCGCGCGGCCTGAAGACCCACGCCCTGGACGTGACCGACGAGAGCTCGATGGAGGCGGCGGTCGCCGAGGTCGAGACCGACGGGCCGATCGGCGCCCTGGTCAACAACGCCGGCTACAGCCAGAGTGGCGCGATCGAGACGATCCCGATGTCGAGCGTCCGCAGGCAGTTCGAGACCAACGTCTTCGGCCTGATCCGCATGTGCCAGCTGGTCCTCCCCGGGATGCGGCAGGCGGGCTCGGGCCGGATCGTGAACATGAGCTCGATGGGAGGCAAGCTCGTCTTCCCCGGCGGCGGGGTCTACCACGCCACCAAGCACTCGGTCGAGGCCCTTTCCGACGCCCTTCGCTTCGAGGTCCGGGGGTTCGGCATCGACGTGGTGGTCATCGAGCCGGGGCTGATCGTGACGGAGTTCGGTGAGACGGCCGCCGCCAGCGTGGACGAGGTGGAGGAGCACGGCCCCTACGCGCAGTTCAACTCGGCCGTGGCGAAGGCGACCGCCGAGGCCTACACGGGGCCGATGGTGAGGTTCGGAGGGGGGCCGGAGGTGGTGGCCCAGAAGATCGCAAAGGCGCTCTCGGCCAACCGCCCGAACACGCGATACAAGGTGACGCCCTCCGCGAAGGTGACGCTGGCGATGCGGCGCCTGCTCACCGACAGGATGTGGGACCGCGCGATGCGCTCCCAGTTCCCGCCTCCCAAGCCCGAGGGCTAGAGCGGGGCGAAATCGCGGCGGTGGGGTTTGAAACCCCCATCCGTCGCACATGATTCGCGCATGGGGACGACGACCCCCACGGTGGAGAGAGCGCGCCTCCGACATCCACGCAGCGAGGCCCTGCTGGAGCTGCGCCGCCGGGAGCTGCGGCGCGAGCGCCAGGAGTTCGGTGGCCGGATCCAGTGGGAGGCCGTCTTCTTCGGACTGCTGGCGGCCGTCGGGCTGACGGCCTGCCTCGTCGCCATCGTGCTGGGCGCCCTGATCGCGGCCGGGGTGCTGAGCTCCCACGAGAGCGCCGCCGCGCTGGTCGACCAGATGATGGTCGGGGGAGGAGCGATCTCGCTGGCGATCCTCGCGCTCGGCTACCTGACAGGCGGCTATGTGGCGGCCAGGATGGCCCGGTTCGACGGCTGGCGGCAGGGCCTCGGCGTCTGGCTGCTCAGCCTGCTGGTGGTCATCGCCGCCGCGATCACGGCCTGGATCGCCGGCGGACAGCTCGATCCCACCGAGTCGATCTCGCTGCCGAGCAATCCGGTCGACGAGGGGCCCCTGCATCAGGGCGCCGCGGTGATCGCGCCCGTCCTGGCCGTCCTCCCCCTGCTCGCGGCGCTGCTCGGCGGAGTGCTCGGCGATCGATTCCACCGCGCCGTCGACCGCGCCGGAACCGAGGAGTTCGAGGCGGTCCCGGCGCCGGAGACCGAGACCCGGATCCAGGCCACTTGAGGACTACAGTCCGGGAGAGCAGGTGTCACGCGCTCTCCTGATCATCGACTTCCAGAACGACTTCACCTCCGGCGGTGCGCTGGAGGTGCCGGGCGGCGACGAGATCGCCGAGCCCGTGAAGCGCCTCGCCGGGGAGTTCGGCCACGTTTTCGCGACCCGTGACTGGCACCCGCCCGACCACGCCTCCTTCGAGACCGAGGGCGGCCCCTGGCCCGTTCACTGCGTCCAGGGAACACACGGAGCCGAGCTTCACCCCGCGATGCGGGACATCGAGGTGGACGGGATCGTCGACGTGGGAGTGGAGCGCGACGACGAGGGCTATTCCGGCTTCGAGAAGTCGAAGCTCGCCGACCTGCTGCACGGCGAGGGCATCGCCGAGGTGGCGGTCGTCGGGCTCGCGACCGACTACTGCGTGCGCGCCTCGGCGATCGACGCCTGTCGCGAGGGCTTCGACACCACCGTGGTCACGGACGCGATCCGCCCGGTCGAGGTCGAACCGGGCGATGGCGAGCGCGCCCTCGAGGAAATGAAGCGGGCCGGGGCCAACCTGGCGACGTCGAGCGAGCTCTCACCCGCGCCCCGGTGAGCCGCCGCACCCGGCGCTCGGCGCTCGAGCTGCTCAGCGAGGAGGAGCGCGGTGAGCTCCGTCGCTCCCGCCAGCCCCGCTGGGTCGAGCCGATGAAGGCCGTGCTCCACGACCGGCCTTTCTCGGATCCGGACTGGATCTACGAGCGGAAGCTCGACGGGGAGCGCTGCCTCGCCTACCGGACGTCGAAGGGCGTCCGCCTGCTCTCCCGCACCGACCATCTGCTCAACAACTCCTACCCCGAGCTGGTCGAGGCCCTGAAGAGTGAGGTGTGCCCGGAGTTCGTCGTCGACGGCGAGATCGTCGCCCTCAGGGCCGGGATCCCGAGCTTCTCGAGGCTCCAGGGCCGCCTGGGCATCAACGACCCGAAGCGGGCGAGGCGCACCGGCATCGCCGTCTACTACTACCTCTTCGACATCGTCCACGTCGAGGGATACGACACGACTCGGCTGCCGGTGCGGCCGCGGAAGAAGCTGCTGCGCGGCGCGCTCGATTTCCACGGCCACGTTCGCTTCCTCCCCCACCGCAACCGCGACGGGGAGAGGCTCTTCGTTGACGCCTGCCGGCGCGGCCTGGAGGGGCTGATCGCGAAGCGGGCGGAGAGCAGCTACGTGAGCACCCGATCGAAGGACTGGCTGAAGCTGAAGTGCTCGCACGAGCAGGAGCTGGTGATCGGCGGCTTCACCGCCCCCCAGGGAACGCGAACCGACTTCGGGGCCCTTCTGGTCGGTTACTACGAGGACGGGAAGCTGAGCTACGCGGGCAAGGTCGGTACCGGCTTCGACCAGCGAACCCTGGCCGACCTCGGCGAGCGGATGCGGGGGCTGGAGCGGCCCGAGGCGCCGTTCGTCGACGTGCGCCCGGTCCCGAAGGGCACGCACTGGATCGAGCCGCGCCTGGTGGGGCAGTTCGCATTCAGCGAGTGGACCCGTGACGGGCGGCTACGCCATCCCCGCTATCTGGGACTGCGGGACGACAAGCGGCCGAAGGAAGTCGTCAGAGAGATTCCGCAGACAACTGGTGCTCGTAAGGGCCGCGGCCCGTGAGGCAGGTGGCGCCCGCCCGGGCGGCGACGCCCAGCGCGGCGTCCGGGTCACGCCCCTGGGCGAGCGCGAAGGTGAGCGCCGCGGCGAAGGAGTCACCCGCCCCGTAGCTGTCGGCGATCGGCCCGGGCAGGGGCGCCGCCGTCCAGCTGCCCCGCTCGCCCTGGGCCGTCTCGTAGCGACCGCCGTCGGCGCCGCGGGTCGCGACCAGCAGGGTCGGCGCGGGGTCGAGCGCCCTCGCGAAGGCGATCTCGAGCTCGTCTCGGTCGCTGTAGACCAGCGCGTCGAGGCGCACGCCCGCCTCGTGCAGCACCCGGCCGGCCCGTGGCGAGGCGACGAGCACGCCCGCCGCCCGCGCGGCGTGCAGCGCGTCGGCATCGGCGGCCGTCAGATAGACGCCGTCGGCCCGGCCGAGGTCCTCCCAGTCCAGCGGGTCGGTCCGGCGCGGCGCCAGTCGCTCCCCGATCGTGATGATCGTGCGCTCCCCCTGGGCGTCGAGAAAGGTGAGCCCTCGGCGCGTCTGCGCCTCGCGGGTCGCGTCGCGCACGGTGACCCCGAGCTCCGCCAGCCGCGCCCGGGTGCGGCGCGCGAGCTCGTCCTCCCCAACCGCCGTCAGGAAGGTGGACTCCCCCGCCAGCCGCGCCAGCTGGACCGCCGCCACCGCTCCCCCGCCCGCGGGCTCCTCGAAGCTGTCGTGGGCGTGCACGATCTCGCCGGCGGCGGGAACGTGATCGCCGCGCACGAACTCGATCCACTCGACGTGTCCGACGGCCGCCACGCGCACGGCGCGCATTCTGCCCGGCGCTCAGGCGGCGAGCAGTGAGCCCACGGTTTCCCGGAACTCCTCGAGCCGGAAGGGCTTGGGGAGCTGGGCGTCGGCTCCCACCTGTGACGCCAGGTCCACATCGAGGTCGACGGAGCCGCTCAGTAGGAGCACCGGGATGTCGCCGTTGGCGGAGTCGTCGCGGATCGCCCTGAGCGCCTCGATCCCGCCTCCGCCCGGCATCTGGACGTCGAGGATGAGCAGGTCGGGTCGTGCCCGGGCGACCTGTTCCAGCACCTGCCCGGTGTCGCTCGCCTCGCTCACCTCGTGGCCGTCGGCCTCGAGCAGCTCCACGATCAGCTGCCTCATCAGCTCGTTGTCATCGCCGACCAGGATCCGGGGCATCTTCTCTCTACACACTCCCCGAAATCCGCTTCCCAATCTCTACCCAATTGTGGGTAATCGCGTTACGCTTAGGGTAAGTGGAGAAAGCAGTGGAGCCGGACTTCCGCACGTTGTTCGAGGCTCTTCCGGGTCTCTATCTCGCCCTCGACCCCGAGCTGCGAATCGTCGCCGCAAGCGACGAATTCCTCGCGGCGACGATGACCAAGCGCGACCGGATCATGGGGCGCGGGATCTTCGAGGTCTTTCCCGACAACCCGGTCGATCCCAAGGCGAGCGGGGTGAGCAAGCTCTCGGCGTCGCTCAATCGCGTCCGCCGGGAACGGGTGCCCAACGCCATGGCCATCGGGAAGTACGACATCCCGCGTCCGCAG
>DATBFS010000009.1:0-6532 GCA_036558385.1 Solirubrobacterales bacterium
GCACCCGCCCCCGCGGGCGGCTGCCCTACCCAGCCTGGACGTGGCCGGCGCTTATCCGGCGCCGCGTCGCGGCGCGGGGGCGCCGCGCTTGGCCTGGTCGAGGCCCACCGGGACGAGCGCCGAGACGCCGTAGTCGGTGCCCTTGCGGACCAGCGCCTTGAAGCGCCCCGGGAGCTCGAGCGTGGTCGAGACCGTGGCGACTCCGTGGCTGTCGGTGACGGCCTTGGCGCCGGCGAACGAGGCACGCGCCCCCCGCAGCGGCTGGCCGTTCTGCTTCGCGCGAATCGTCGCCTTGACCGGTCCCGGCAGCGTCCCGGCCTGGGTCTTAGTGACCCTGACCGTGATCGTCTTGTTGGCGGGCCGCGGGATGAAATGGAGCAAAGCGCTCGACGGGCCGTAGGTGAGCTGGCAGTTGTTGCCGGCCGGGCTGATCAGCCAGTGGAGCGTGCCGCCGAGCGTCGGGATGACGTCGAGGCCCTCGGACTCGCCGCAGATGTGCAGCTCGAGCTCGAGCTGGCGCGAGCCGTTGGCGGTGTTGATGCTCCACACCTGGAAGGCGCCGTTGTCCTCGCCCGCCAGGTAGAGCCTGCCGTGCGCCCCGAACACCGCGCCCGTGACGCCGCTCGGCGGAACCGCGTTCGTCAGGCGCCGCACCGAGTGAATCGCCGGGCCGGACGGGCCGGCGTTCGCGGCGGTCACGTCGCTGGTGCGGTAGGCGAGCAGGTCGTTGCCGCTGCTCGTCCAGATCAGGTTGCCGCTGGGCGAGGTCTCCGCCCACATCGCCTTCGGGATCTCGCTCGGATCGAGGTTGACGTAGTAGTTGAAGGCGAGCGTCGCCGGGTCGGCCACGCCGAACCCGCCGTGGCCGCACGTGTTGCCGGACACCGGCGAGTAGCACTCCATCGGCAGGATCACCCGGCCCCCGTCGCCGGGGTTCCAGGTGGGATCGCCGATGTGGTTGTAGCCCTCCGAGGAGGTGACGCTCGACGGGATCTCCTGCGAAACGCCGGCGGTCTGATGGAGGGCGGGATTGGTCCGCCACATGCCCTGGAAGACGCCGATGAAGAAGATGTTGGACTCCTGTGGGTCCGTGGTCAGCCCCTGCCAGTAGGTGTTCGGCACCGAGCTCGCCCCCGTCAAGAGCCACTTGCCGGGATCGGCGGCGCCGGCGGGCGCGGCGGCTCCGAGCAGGAGCGCGCACGTCGCTGCCAGGCAGCCCACTGCGCCGGCGAGTCGGCGGATCCCTGTCCCTCTGCTCGTGCGGTTCACCTCAGTCCCCGGCGAAGACTGTACCTCACCGCGTGAGCGGGGCGATGAGATGGCGCCGAGAATCGGGTCTCAGCTACAAAGCGACGGCCCTTTGGCCCGACCGAGACGAGGAGGCCCCATGGCGAAGCTGACCTATGAGACGTCGATGTCGCTCGACGGCTGCACCACCGGCCCGGACATCGACATGGAGAATCCGCTGGGCGTCGGCGGCGAGCAACTCCACGAGTGGGCGTTTGGAACTCAGGCGTTCGAGGAGCTGCACGGGCGCTCGGGGGGCGAACCCGGCCCCGACTCCGACCTGATCCGCGAGTCGTTCGAGGCCAACGGCGCGATGATCATGGGCCGGAGGATGTACAGCGGCGGATCCGGGCCGTGGGAGGACGATGCGAACGCCATGGGCTGGTGGGGAGACAGGCCGCCCTTCGGGGTACCGGTGTTCGTCCTCACCCATCACGAGCGCGAGCCGCTTCCGATGGAGGGCGGGACCACGTTCCACTTCATCACCGACGGGATCGAGTCGGCGCTGGAGCAGGCGAGGGAGGCGGCGGGCGAGAAGAACGTCGGCATCGCCGGCGGCGCCAGCGCCGCGCGGCAGTACCTCAAGGCCGGCCGGCTCGACGAGCTCCTGATCCACGTGGCGCCGATCCTGATCGGCGACGGAGTGCGACTCTTCGACGACCCGGGGGGCGACCAGGTCGAGCTCGAGTGCATCGAGGCGACCCAGTCCCCTGCCGTCACTCACCTGCGCTATCGGGTGGTCCGCGGATAGGCTCTCCTCGTGATCGATCTGCTGCCACCGTTCCTGGATGAGCGCCCGTGGCCGGTCCAGTTCATCCTCGCCTGGGTCGTCCCGATGGCGTTCGGGTTTCTCTGCGGGGCGATCCTCGACAGCTCAGCGACGGTCTACCTGGCGCTTCAGGTGGTCGCGGCGATCGGCGGATACCTCGCGGGGTTCGACCACGACGTCACCGGCGAGGCAGGAATCCGGGGGCTGATCGCCGGGTTGCTCTACGGCGAGTTCATCCTGATCGGCCATCACGTAGTGGGCGGCGACGATCACAACCTGATCGCCGATCCGGAGGCGGCGTTGATCGTCGTGACCGGGGTGCTCGGGGCGCTCCTAGGGATGCTCGGCACCATCACGCGCACGCGCATCGAGCTAGGCGGCCCCTCGGGCGGGACCGCCTAGCCGGGTCAGCCCCGAGGCAGGTAGAACCGCGCCATCGCGGCCCACAGCGCGGGGCGCCTCAGGACGCCGAGGACGATCGGCAGCGAGTCCATGTAGGTGATCCGCTCGCGGACGAGGCCGCCGTCGAGCTCGATCCGGTCGACGAGATCCCAGGCGAGCGGACGCGAGCCCGCAGGCACCGTCAACCGCATCTCGATCATCAGGAGGTTGCCCTCGGCGCTCCAGCGAAGCACCTCGCCGCGGAGCCCCGGGAAGAGGGCGAGCAGGCGGCCGAACCCCTCCCGCGCGCCCTCCTTGCCGACCATGCGCGGCATCATTGGCTGCTCGAGGACGACGTCCGGGTGCGTCAGCTCCTGCAGCTTCTCGACGGTGGGATCCGCCCAGGCGGCGATGAACTTCTCGACGAAGGCCGCGGCATCGTCGTCCGCGGCCTTCTCCTTCTTCGCCGTCTTTTGGGTCTTCGTCGCCATCAGATACTTCGGTTGGAGCTGCCGGGCGAGCCTAGGTCACGGGTCGGCGCGAGTCAACCGACCACGAGCCGCCCATGTCGAGGTCCACTCCATTCAAGCCGATCGCCCCCAAGCGGTCCGCTGCTACTGTGAGTGGGTCGGCCACCACCAGGGTGGCCGAGGAGTTCAGTCCTTCCGTGCACTCATGAGTGCGTCCGGGTTTCAGGATTCCCACCACTCAGCAAGGAGTTGCACAACATGTCTTTCGTCGATCTCGGCGTTTCGCGTCCGGTTACGGACGCGCTCAAAAAGCGCGGCATCGTCGCGCCGTTCGCGGTCCAGGAGCTGGTCATCGCCGATGTCCTCGCCGGCCGCGACGTCCTCGTCCAATCTCCAACCGGCTCGGGCAAGACCCTGGCGTTCGGCGTGCCGATCGCCGATCTGCTCGATCCCGGCGCCCGCAAGCCGGCCGGCCTCATCCTCGCACCGACCCGCGAGCTCGCCACGCAGATCGTCGATGAGCTTCGCGATCTCGCCCTGGCCCGCGGGCTCACGATCGCCCCGGTCCACGGCGGAGTCGGGCTCGAGAAGCAGGCCAAGCTCGCCCGCCGAGCCCATGTCGTGGTCGCCACGCCGGGCCGACTCGAGGACCTGCTTCAGCGCCGGTCACTCAGCCTCGAGCACGTGGAGATCCTGGTCATCGACGAGGCCGACCGGATGCTCGACATGGGCTTCAAGCCGGCCGTCGATCGAATCGTCGCGCGCACACCGCGCGATCGCCAGACGCTCTTCTTCTCGGCGACGCTCGAGGCCGCGGCCGGCAAGCAGGCGCGCGCCTACACCCGCGACGCCCGTCGCCACGTCCACGAGCCCGAGACCGAGGACGAGGGCAAGCTATCCCACCGATTCGTCCACCTCCCCCACCAGGCGAAGGTGGATGCCCTGATCGACGAGCTTCGCGATTCCGAGCGTGGGCGCACCCTCGTCTTCGTGCGCACCAAGCGCGGCGCCGACCGGCTGGTCAAGCGGCTCGGAAAGCACCGCCTCCATGCTCTCGCGATGCACGGCAACAAGTCGCAGCCCCAGCGGCAGAAGGCGCTCGACCGCTTCGCCCGGGGCGACGTCGACACCCTGGTCGCCACCGACGTCGCCGCCCGAGGGATCGACGTCGACGACATCACCCACGTCGTCAACTTCGACTCGCCCGGCGATCGCGAGGCCTACGTCCACCGCACCGGGCGCACCGCCCGAGCGGGCCGCGACGGGACCAGCATCAGCTTCGTGCCGCCCGACCAGGCTGGAGACATGCGGCGGATCGCCGCCAGCCTCGGCCTCTCCCGCGAGTTCGACCACCGCCGCTACTCGAACGGCAGGAGTAGGCGCTAGGCGGCGAACTTGTCAGCGGCGGCGAGGTCGAAGTCGCCGTGGTCGGAGCCGAGGCCCTGGGCGACGAGCCCGGCCGCGGCGCAACCCAGCACCGCCGCGTCGCGGCGCTCTCGGCCGAGCGAGAGACCGCGCAGGAACCCGGCCGAGAACGCATCGCCGCAGCCCGTCGTGTCGACCACGTCGACGCTAAACGCGGGCACTTCCTCCGCCGTGTCCGCGTCGACCACGACCGCCCCCTCGGCCCCGCGCGTGGAGGCGACGCAGCCGACGCCGCGCTCGATCAGGGCCCGACAGCCCGCCACCAGCTCGTCCTCGCCGCTCAAGGCGAGCACCTGCTCGTCGTTGGGCAGCAGGTAGTCCAGGTGCGGGAAGGCGGGCGCGATCCAGTCGAGGATCTGGCTGGCCTGCTCGCCGGGAGCGAGGATGTCGGCGGAGGTGACGACGCCATGCTCGCGGGCGTAGGCGAGGATCCGCCCCGCCGCCTCCCCACCCATGAACTCGGGCCCACCCAGGTGGAGGTGGGTCGCAGCGGCGATCTGGTCCCAGTCGACGTCGTCTGGCCCGTACACGGCGTTTGCGCCGATCACGTGGAGCGCCGGCCGCTCTCCATTCGGGCGGATCGGCAAGACGCTGGCGGAGGTCTGGGCCTCCTCGCGGCGCACCAGGAGGCTGGTATCGACGCCGAAGCCCTCCAGCAGGCCGATCAGGACGTCGCCGAGCTCGTCGGTGCCGATCGCACCGGCGCTTTGCACCTGGGCGCCGAGCTTGGCGAGCGTGATCGCCGTCCCCCCGGCCGAGCCCGCCGGCGTGATCCGGATCTCCTCGACGAGCTCGCCGCCCTGGCCCTCGGGGATGGACTCCACCGGGCGGGCGAGCACGTCGACGACGTGCACCCCCATCGCGATCGCTCGCATCGCCTCGCTCATCCCGCCTCCTCGCTGCGTTTCTCGGCGCTCGCCGGCTTGGTCCTCCCGTAGCCGCGCTCGACGGCGGCGTCGATCACCGCCTGGCGCTCGGTCTCGTCGAGGGCGCGAGGCGCGCCGATCGCGGCGGCACGCCAGTAGACGGTGCACGCCCATTCGAGCAGGAGCGCATTCTCGACCGCCGCTTTCAGGTCGGGGGCGTAGTTGAGCGCGCCGTGGTTGGCCATCAGCGCCGCGTTTCGACCCTCGAGCGCGTCCAGTACGGCGTCGGCGAGCTCTCGGGTGCCGAAGGTCCCGTAGGCGGCGATGCGGACGCTCCCTCCGAGCAGGAGCATCTGATAGTGGACGCAGGGGAGCTCTCCATCGAGGACGCAGGAGAGCGCCGTGGCCATCGGAGCGTGTGTGTGGACGACCGCGCCGGCGCCGTAGCGGCGGTACACGCCGAGGTGGAGGTCGAGCTCCGAGCTCGGGGCGAGCTCCCCCGCGACGACCTGGCCGTCGGTGTCGACGACCGTGACCATCTCCGGCTCGAGCGCGCCGAGCACCGCGCCGGTCGGCGTGATCGCCACCCGGCCGTCGGCGCGTGCGCTGACGTTGCCGGCGGTTCCGATCAGAAGCCCATCGGCGGCCAGGCGCCGGCAGGCGGCCGCGATTTCGCTTCGCTCTGCCTCGAGCATCGGCGCGATCCTACGCGGCCGAGTCGCTCCCTAGGCTTGCCGGGTGGCGGAGATCGAGCAGGCCCAAGCGACACTCGCTCTCCAGGGGCTCGAGGGACTCGAGGGGCCCGACGGCGCAGAACGCACGTATGAGGGGCCGCGGGACCCGAACGCGCTGCTCGCACACGTCGGCCATGAGGTGTTCCGGCCAGGACAGCGGGAGGGCGTCGAGGCGGCGCTCGAGGGCCGCGACGCGCTGATCGTCATGCCCACGGGCGGGGGCAAGAGCCTCTGCTACCAGCTCCCCGGCCTCGCCTCACCCAAGCTCACGATCGTGGTCAGCCCCCTGATCGCGCTGATGGCCGACCAAGTGCGCGCACTCACCGCAGCGGACCATCCGGCGGTGATGGTGGCCTCGGGCTTGAGCGCGGAGCGAAACCGCGAGGCCCTCGCTCGGATGCGCGATGGCAGGGCGCGGATCGCCTACTGCTCGCCGGAGCGCTTTGGCTCGACGGCGTTCCTCGACGCCGTCGGCAGTCGCGAGGTCGACCTGATGGCGATCGACGAGGCGCACTGCGTTTCGGAATGGGGCCACGACTTTCGCCCTGACTACCTGCGGCTGCCGAAGGCGATCGAGCGACTCGGCCGACCGGCCGTCCT
>DATBFS010000010.1:0-2558 GCA_036558385.1 Solirubrobacterales bacterium
GTAGGCATCGAAATACACCATTCGGCCGACCCGCTCCATCGGATCACAGCAGCCCATCTGGGGACCCGGGTTGATGTCCTTGACGAGCCGCGTCCCGGCCCGCGTGCCATCCGACGTCCAGAGCTCACGGCCGTGAACGCCGTCATCAGCGGAGAAGAAGAGCTCGCCCCCCGCCTCGACGAGGCTGTCGGGCTCTGAGTCCTCGGCACCCGGGCGGATGTCCTTGAGCAACTTCGTCCCGGCGGTGCTCCCGTCCGACCCCCAGAGCTCCAGGCCGTGGTCCGGCTCCCAGGACCGGAAGAGAAGGGTTCCGTCGACGTCAGTCAAGTATTCGGCGGGCCCGCCCTGTGGCCCCCAGTTGAAGTCCTTGACAAGCTTCGCCGTGATCGAGGCACACGCTGGGGAGGCGAGCGCGAGCGAGGCGACAAGCACCAGCAGGGCACCCATCCGGCGCCGCCCACCGCTCCTCCGTGCGGCACTCCCACGGCTCATCCCACAAGTATGGCGCTCAGTACCGCACCGAGGCGAGATACAGACCGTGGGGTGGCGCGGTCTCGCCAGCGCGCTCACGGGGCGCGCCCTCGAGGAGTGCCTCGAAGTCCTCGAGCGTGCGGCTGCCGCCCGCCACCTCGAGCATCGTCCCCACCAGCACCCGGACCATGTGGCGCATGAAGGCGTCGGCCTCGATCCAGAGCTCGAGCACCTCGCCAACGGCGGGCTCCGCGAGGGCAAGCCGCCGCCACTCCGCGCGGATGACGTCGCGCTCGAACCGGACGTGCTCGGTGTCGGTGGGGGTAAAGGCCGTGAAGTCGTGGCTGCCCGCGAGGGCGGTGGCGCAGCCGTCTAGCAGCTCGCCGTCGAGACGGTGGGGCCACCACAGGACGCGACCGGTCTCGAACGGATCGCGGACGGGGGTGGCGAGCACCCGGTAGCAATACGTGCGGGAGCGGGCATCACGGCGGGCGTCGAATCCCCCGTCGGCGGGTGTCGCCCTCAGGACGGCGATCTCCGCCGGGAGCAGGGCGTTCAGCCGTGGGGCGAGGCCGTCGGGCGCCTCGCGGTCGAGGTCGAGGCTCGCAACCTGGCCCCAGGCGTGAACTCCGGCGTCCGTGCGCCCGGCGACGGTGAGCGCCGCGGGCTCTCCGAGGATCCGCTGAAGCGCCGCCTCGAGCTCTCCCTGGACCGTTCGCTGCCCCGGCTGCGTCGCCCAGCCGGCGAACGGCCCGCCGTCGTAGGCGATCGTCAGCCGGTAGGTGGCCATCGGGCCGAGGCTGGTCGCGGCGCCTAGACCAGCTCGATGAAGACCATCTCGGTGGAGTCCGAGCGGCGTGGCCCGAGCTTCACGATCCGGGTGTAGCCACCGGGGCGCTCCGAGTACCGGGGGGCGATCTCCTCGAACAGCTTGTGAACCACGAAACGATCCTGGCCGAGCTCCGAGAGCGCCCGACGCCGCGCGTGAAGGTCGCCGCGCTTGGCGAGCGTGATCAGCTTCTCGACCTCCGGCTTGACCGCCTTCGCCTTCGCTTGGCTGGTCTTGATCCGCTCGTGCTCGATCAAATCGCGCGAGAGGTTGCGGAGCAAGGACCGCCGATGTGCCGCGTCGCGGCTCAGCTTGTGACGGGTCTTGCGGTGGCGCATTACTCCTCGCGCAGCGAGAGGCCGAGCGCCGTGAGAGCGTCCTTCACCTCGTCCGTGGAGCGCTTGCCGAAGTTGGGGATCGCGTTCAGCTCCGACTCGGAGCGCTGCACGAGGTCGCCAACCGTCTGGATGCCCGCCCGCTTGAGGCAGTTGTAGGCGCGCACCCCGATCTCGAGCTCCTCGATCAGGCGGTCGTCGCCCTCGCCGGCGGTGAGTGGCGCGAAGCCGGCCTCGGCGGCGGCGACGTCGCCATCCCGGCTGGTCAGCTCCTCGACCCGGTCGGCGTCGGTGAAGATCGCCAGGCTCTTGATGAGTATCTCCGCCGCCTCGCGCAGGGCCGTGGCCGGTTCGATCGAGCCATCGGTCTCGACCTCGAGCGAGAGCTTGTCGAAGTCGGTCCGCTGGCCGACTCGCGCGGAGTCGACGGCGTAGGAGGCGCGCCGGATGGGTGAGAAGATCGAGTCGATCGGGATCACGCCCAGCGGCTGGTCCTCCGTCTTGTTGTCCTCGGCCGGCGAGTAACCGCGGCCGCGGCCGATCGTCAGGTACATCTCGAGCTTCGTCTTCTTCTCGAGCGTCGCGATGGGGGCGTTCGGGTTGAGGATCTCGACGCCGGCGGGAAGGTCGATGTCCTTCGCCTTCACCTCGCCCGGGCCGCTCGCGACCAGCGGGGCCTCGACCTCGTCGGCGTCGGTGTGCATCCGCACGACGATGTCCTTGAGGTTGAGGACGATGTCGGTGACGTCCTCCTTGACCCCGGCGACGGTCGAGAACTCGTGGGCGACGCCTTCGACTCGCACGCTCTTGATCGCGGCGCCGCCAAGCGAGGACAGCAGCACACGCCGCAGGCTGTTGCCGAACGTGTAGCCGAAGCCCTTGTCGAGCGGCTCGATCGTGAAGTTACCGCGGTTGTCTTCGAC
>DATBFS010000011.1:0-6640 GCA_036558385.1 Solirubrobacterales bacterium
CCGCCGGGCGCTTCTACGCCAAGGCCGCACGCTCCACCGTCGCCGGGACCGGCGTCTGCCTGGAGGCGAAGTCTGGCTCGAAGCGGGCGGGTTGACGCCGATGGCCGAGTTCCGTCGTCTATTTCGACGAAACTCGGCCAGCGCGGTGCCGCATGGAGCTAGCCCGCGCTAAAGCCCCTCGCCCGCGCGGCTGACGAGCCGCGACATCACCACCTGCGAGCGGGTGCGGATCACCAGGCCGTTCTGCTGCAGGTCCATGATCAGCCGCTCGAGCGCCGCGTTGTCCTCGGTCCGCACCCGCGCGATCGCATCGGCCTCCCCGGTGACGCTCCACGCCTCGACCACCTCCGGGTGCTCGCGCAGGGTCACCGCCACCCGGTCCAGCGTGGTCCCCGCCTGGAAGAAGAGCTCCACCAGCGCCTCCGTGTTCCACCCCATCGCGGAGTGGTCCACCACCGCCGTGAATCCCTCCAGCGCCCCGCTTGACCGAAGCCGATCGATGCGCCGCTTCACCGACGGCGCCGAGAGGCCCACCCGGGAGGCGATGTCGTCGTAGGTGCGCCGCGCGTCCTCCACCAGCAGCGAAAGAATCTTGTGGTCAACGGCGTCCATATGAGGAATCATTGCGTAAAACCGGACTAGATCGGGGATTGACGCGATGAATCTCGCCCCGTACCGTTGAAGAGAACGCACGGAGGAGGGAAATGCAGATGCTCACCCAGCCCAAAGTCGCCCGCATCCTCTTCGACGAGTCGCACTCCGAGGCGTGGACGATCCGCCGCGACCGCGCCGAGGAGATGCAGCCGGCCCACCCGGCGGACTCCTCCTACGCGCGGGCCGCCGAGCACCTCGCGGGCCGCGACTTCGACGTCCTGCCCAACGCCGACCGCCCCCTGACCCGCGACACCCTCGCCGGGGCCGACGTCCTCGTCATCGCGCACCCCTCCGACCCGAAGTGGGAGGCCACGGTGAGCTCGCGCCCCCCTCGCCTCTCCGACGCCGAGCTCGACGCGATCGAGGAGTTCGTCCGCGGCGGCGGCGGCCTCATCGCCCTCGGCGAGACCGAGCAGGACAAGTACGGCAACAACCTGAACGACCTCCTCGCCCGCTTCGGCGTCGAGGTCGAGCACCGCACCGTGCAGGACTATCGGCATTTCCACTCCGCCCCCTCCTGGGTGCTCGCCGAGCTGTCCGGAACGGCGAACGACGTGGAGGGCCCCGACAACGGCGACAGCGGCAACGACCGGCCGAACGTCGACCTCCTCGCCCGCGTCGACCGCGCCTGCTTCTACCGAACCGGCACGCTCGCCCTGCGCAATGGGGGCCGCGTGATCGCCCGCACCTTCCCGACCGCCTCCCCGCCCCGCGCCCCGCTGGCCGCGGTGGTCGAGCACGGCGCAGGGCGCGTCGTCGTCCTGGCGGACTCCGACCTGTTCGGCGACGACTGCATCGGCGAGCTCGACAACGAGCCCCTCTGGCTCAACCTCGTCTACTGGGCGGCCCAGCCCGCGTTCGCAGGCCTCGAGACGGTGACCGACTCCCCGGCTCACGCCGACCCGAGCTGGCGCGAGCTGAAGCAGGCCGTCGAGGAGCTCCGCGCCACCCAGCAGCCCGACGGGTCGGTGGACCTCGCCGAGCATGACCCCGCCCGCCTCGTGGAGCTCACCGACACGATCTCCGAGGCGATCGCCAAGCTGTCTCCCCACTTCCCGCACCAGCGCGATTACTTCGACGCCCTGCGCCTGGACGTCCGCGAGTGGGTCGACTCGGGCTTCGCGAAGCCCGACTTCATGCGCTCGACGGAGGCCTTCCACCCGGAGCGCGACCGACGCGACGGGATCGAGCACCTGGTCGTCTTCCCGATGTACAAGCAGAACGCCTCGCGCGACACCTGCTTCGAGGCCCTGATCGTCCGCGTCCCGTGGCCGGACTTCGTCGCCGAGCTCGAAGCATCCGGCTACGACAACCCGAAATTCGTCCCCGTCAACTTCGTCGACCATACCTCGGGCTACGACTCCGAATGCGCGGTGCTCTTCCCGGAGACCTTCTCCACCGCCGAGCGCCCGCCGAGCTACTTCGGCGGCATCTTCTGCGACCGGGAGGCCGAGCGCTTCCGACGGGTCTGCGGGCGGGCCGCAGAGCTTCTCGACCTGAACCTTCCGCCCGACGCCGCTTGTCTTTTGACCTCACCGGAGCTCTCGATGGACGCCTACATCGTCTGGGACCTGATCCACGACCGGACCCACATGCACGGCGACCTCCCGTTCGACCCCTTCATGATCCGCCAGAGAAGCCCCTACTGGATGTACTCGCTCGAGGAGCTCCGCTGCGACCTGACCGCGTTCAGCGAGGCCGCAAAGCTCGAGCGCGACGGCTTCGCATTCGCCCGCTACGTGCAGTACGCGATCCTCTTCGACCGCCTCTTCCGCTTCCCGGTCACGGGCAACCGGGTCCGCAACTACGACGGCCTCGGCGGTCAGCTCCTGTTCGCCTTCCTCCACAAGGAGGGCTACCTCCACTGGACCGACAACCGCCTCACCATCGACTGGGAGCGGATCGCCGATGGGGTCGGCGCCCTGCGCGAGCGCGTCCAAGACCTGTATCACTCCGGCATCGACCGCTCGAAGCTCGGACAGTGGATCGCCGCCCACGACCTGGTCGCCTCCTACGTGCCACCGGCCGACGGGTCGCGCTGGGCGGCGGAGCGACGCGACCTCCCCGAGGTCTCCGAGCCGAAGGAATTGGTCGACCTGGTGAAGGACGACGAGTTCCCCCTCAGCCTCTTCTACGTGCAGCTCGCCGGCAAGCTCGAGCCCGTCCTGACACGTCCATGACCCGACTCGACGGCCGGGTGATCGCGGTCGCCGGCGCCGCGGGTGGCCTGGGGCCGTCGGTCGTGCGCCGGCTGGCGGAGGAGCGGGCGACGATCGCCGCCACCGACATCTCGCAGGACCGCCTGGATCAGCTCGGCGACGACCTCGTCCTCTCCGATCAGCGATACGACGGCCGCTCCGTCGACCTCCTCGACGAGGAGGCCACCCGGAGCTGGGCGAGCGACCTTCGCGAGCGCTTCGGCCGCGTGGACGGCCTCCTTCATCTCGTGGGCGGCTGGCGCGGCGGCCAGCCGCTGCCCGAGGCCCCACTCTCCGACTACGACTGGCTCCACGACCTCCTCGTGCGAACCGTCCAGCACACCACGCGGGCCTTCTGGGAGGCCCTCGTCGCCAGCGAGCACGGCCGCTTCGTCCTCGTCAGCTCATCCCAGGCTCAGCGCCCCGAAGGGACAAACGCCGCCTACGCCGCCGCCAAGGCCGCCTCCGAGAGCTGGACGCTCGCCCTCGCCGATTCCTTCAAGGACACCTCCGCGACGGCGAACATCGTCGTCGTCAACGCGATCCTGACGCCGACGATGCGGCAGGAGAACCCCGACAAGCCGTTTCGCACCTTCACCTCCGCCGAGCAGATCGCCGAGGCGATCTGCTTCGTGTGCAGCGACGCCGCCGCAAAGATGAACGGCCAGCGGCTATCACTTCATCCGTGAGCGATCGCCACCCGCGCGGCTTCGCCAGCGACAACAACTCGGGCGTCCACCCCGACGTTCTCGCGGCGATCACGGCCGCCAACGACGGCCACGTGGTCGCCTACGGCGACGACGACTACACCGCCGCCGCTCGGGACCGCTTCCGCGAGCACTTCGGCGAGGGGGCCGAGCCCTTCCCCGTCTTCAACGGCAGCGGCGCCAACGTCGCCTCCGTCGACGCTCTCACGCGCCCGTATGAGGGCGTCATCTGCACCGAGGTCGCCCACATGCACGTCGACGAATGCGGCGCGCCGGAGCGCCTGGCGGGCGCCAAGCTCCTCACGGTCCCGACCGACGACGGCAAGCTGGCCCCCGATGACGTCCGGCGCTGGGAGGAGGGCCGAGGGGACGAGCACCGGGTGCAGCCTCGCGTCGTCTCGATCACGCAGGCCACCGAGCTCGGCACCGTGTACACGGCCGAGGAGACCCGCGCGATCGCCGAGGCCGCCCACGAGCTCGACATGTACCTGCACGTCGACGGAGCCCGCCTCGCCAACGCGGCGGCCTCGCTCGATCTGCCCCTTCGCGCCCTGACCACCGACCTGGGGGTGGACGTCCTCTCCTTCGGTGGCACCAAGAACGGGCTTCTCCTCGGCGACGCCGTCGTCTTCCTGCGCCCCGGGCTGGCGGAGACGTTCCCCTTCACCCGCAAGCAGCTCGGCCAGCTCGCCTCGAAGATGCGGTTCCTAGCGGTCCAGTTCGACGCGCTGCTCGACGGCGACCTCTGGCGCACGAACGCGTCCCACGCGAACGCGATGGCGGGGCGGCTCGCCGACGAGGTCGCCAAGCTCGACGGAGCCGAGATCGCCTATCCCGTGGAGGCGAACGGTGTCTTCCTCAACCTCCCGGCGGCTGCAATCGACGGGCTGCGCAACGCGCTGCCCGCCTCGCTGCCCTTCTACGTCTGGGACGAGGCGGCCGGCACGATCCGTCTGATGTGCTCGTGGGACACGACGGAGGACGACGTCGACGGCCTCGTGACCGCGCTCGCCGAGGCCCTCTGAGTCATGGCCGAAGAGAAAGAGAGCAACGTCGAGCTGATGCGCCGGGGCTACGAGGAGTTCATCGCCACCGGCGAGCTCAACCCGGATCGCCTGGACCCGGGGTTCGTCTGGGACATGTCCACCTTCCGAAATTGGCCGGAGCGCCAGACCTACGAGGGCATCGACGGCGCGCGCGAGTTCCTCGCGAGCTGGGTGGGTGCGTGGGAGGACTGGACCATGACCGTTGAGGAGCTTCACCCGGCGGGGGACAAGGTGGTGGCGTTCCTCCGTCAGCGGGGACGCTCCAAGGCCACCGGGCTGCCGGTCGACATGCGGTTCGGTCAGGTCTGGACGCTGCGCGAGGGAAAACAGGTGCGCATGGAGATGTATGCGACGCCCGAGGAGGCGCTGCGCGCCGCCGGGATCGAGGAACGCTCTGGCGAGGGACCGGACGCGCCCGAATCGCCGGGCGGTTGATGGCCGAGGCGTCGGCCCCACGAGAAGGAGAGTGTCCGCCGGGTGGAGAGCCCCGCGGCGGCGCTATCGTGAGGCTCCCGCCCGGATAGCTCAGCTGGTAGAGCACCTCCATGGTAAGGAGGGGGTCGTCGGTTCGAGTCCGACTCCGGGCTTACGGGAAAGCCCCGCTCAGGCGGGGTTTCTAATCGGGAAAAGTCACGCGGGGTAGTCAACGCGGCCCGTTTGAAACGCTTTGGGCGCGACCCCCAAGTGGTTCCTCCTTCGCCCCGGTCGTCTGACAGACGGGTACCTCACGACTTGAGGCGAAGCTCGCCCAAGCGGAGGCGATCCAGCACGAGCCTGGCGTCTCGACGTACCGCCCGCGGGGCGTCCGGTCCGAGGACGACCCCAGCCGTGAAATAGCGGTGGTGGGCCTTGAATGAGATGATCGTCTGGTGGGTGTGCGTTTTGGGCTGGAGAAGGTAGCCGGACGCCTTCAGCCGGAACGCTTTCGGCCGTACGTGGGTACTGGCCAGGAGGGTTGGGTTTGCGCCGCCAACAAAAAGAGTTACGAAGGCCCCCCGGGAACCGACATCCCTGATCTCCTGAGGGTGCAGATAGCCGCAATCGGTGTTCGGGGGCTCACGATGCGGTGAGAAGGTCGCAACGGTGAGGATCTGCCGCGGGCTAATGATCTTCGGCTGAAGGCTTGCGGGTCCGCGACGCCAGGCGGAGGGCAAGCTTCCGCGAAGTCCGGTGTCAGGATCAACAAACGAGACCCAGTCCTTCGATCCCTGGCGGTCTGCTGACTCATCGCCTCGCGCCAAGAGGGCGCTGGCCGCGAGGCCGGCAAGGGCCAATCCGGCAAGGAGAAGGAGCGGTCGGTATCCCGGTCCTCGTATGAGGTGCATCGGGGCAGTACGGCGACAGTGGCCTCTTAGGTCCCTGGACCCGTGGAATAGGGACCTCTACCGGGTGTCCGTTCGTAGCTCGTCACATGCGAATGCTCTCTTTGGCCGGAGCCATCGCCTTGAGCGCTGCTGTCTGCGCCTGCGGTGGAAGCGCGACCACCACCGTGACCACCACACCCGCCGCCATACCGGTTGATACCAACCGAGCCGCGGCCAACCCGAGATTCGTGGGGCTGAACCGATGCCACGTTCGGTTCGGGATCAGCCTTCGGGCCCATGGGCCGTCGTGCAAGGAGGCGAAGCATGTGGAGAGCGCCTTCATGCTCTTCCAGCTCTTCCCCAAGAGCAGGCACGGCCCGAACACCATCGTGTACGGGTCACGACCAGCACCCGGATGGACGTGTTCGGCGCGGGTTGACTCAACGTCCTACATCGTCAAGAACACCTGCTGGCAGGGGGACCGCATTGTGCTGTTCAGGTGGACGGGGTGAGGGCCGCTCCTGAGCGAAACCAAGCCACACCGGGTTGAGTCCGACTCCGGGCTTACTCGCGATCAGCCGAGGAAGCCTCCAATCGTCATCAGCAGGACCACGCAGGTGATCGCGCTGGCGATGGCCGCGCCGACCAGGATCTCCTCGAGGCGGTGATACGTCCACCCCGCCGGCTGCCACTCGCTACTGCCACGCGCCCACGGCTCACGCATGCGCCGG
>DATBFS010000012.1:0-9152 GCA_036558385.1 Solirubrobacterales bacterium
GGACTGGATCTCGTTTCCGGCGTGCGCCGCGAAGCTCGGTTCGAGGTTCAGCTCCTACCGGACGTCGGCGTCCGCCGACGACATCGACGACGTGCGGCAGGCGTTGGGCTTCGACCGGATCACCCTGTACGGCGATTCCTACGGGACCTTCCTGGCGCAGTCCTACGCGTTCCGGCACCCGGACACGTTGAATGCCGTGGTGTTCGATTCGGCCTATCCGGTCAGGGGAGAGAGCGCCTGGTATCCAAGCCTGATCACCACCGGGGTCCGCTCGATGGCGACCGCCTGCCGCCGCTCGTCGAAGTGCGATGGCAACGCTCGTCGGCGCCTCGGCAAGCTGGTCGTCTGGCTGCGCGCCAGGCATCGTGGCGTGGGCGCGCTCGTGGACGCGCTCTCCACGGCCGGCTACTCGCCGTACAGCACATACCTCAGGATCGACCGTGCAGGCACCGCCCTGCGCCACGGCGACGCAACGCCGTACAAGCGGCTGATCGCCGAGGCGAAGCTCGGCTACGGCCATGTCCGTCATTTCGACCTCATGCAGGAGGACGTCGTGAGCTGCAACGACTACCCGCTGCTGTGGCCTAAGGACGCCTCCGAGGCCGAGCGCCGAGCGGAGCTGGAGCGCAAGGTCCGGGAGTACCGGAACGCGGCCGCCTTCGCCCCCTTCAAGCCCCGCGAGGTGGCGCTCTCCTCGGAAACGCTCTACCAGTACTGCCTGGAGGCGCCGCGCCCCAGCTCTCTCTATGAGCCCCCGGCCGCCTCCGACGACCAGCCGACCAGGGCGCCGGTCCTGGTCGTCTCCGGCGAGTTCGACAACGTCACCACACCGTACGAGGGACGCTTGGTCGCAAAGGAGTTCCCGCACTCTCGGCAGTACGTGGCACGGGGCGCCGGCCACGTGGCCGACCTATACGACGGGAGCTCGCCGCCCGCGGTCAGAACCCGGCACTTCCTCAGGCACGTGCTGGGGTCCGGCCGCTGAGCGCTCCGCGCGACGAGCGGCTCTCGCGCCGCGAGCTCGTCGTGCGCGGGGCGGCGCTGGGAGGAACGGCGCTCGTCGCCGGCCCGCTCGGCGCGTGCGGCGGTTCCGGCAAGCCGCCGCCCGATCGGCCTCGCGTGGCCATCGTCGGCGCGGGCCTCGCGGGCCTGACCTGCGCGTACCGGCTGCGGCAGCGCGGCGTCACGGCCACCGTGTACGAAGCCAACCCGGCGAGGGTGGGGGGTCGGTGCTGGACCGCTCGCGAGTTCGGTGCCCAGCAGGTGGGGGAGCACGGCGGGGAGTTCATCGACTCCGACCATCGCCGGATGCGTTCCCTCGTCCGCGAGTTGGGCCTCCGGCTCGAGGACCGGGTCGCGTGGGCCCGCCGGCGTTCGAGAGCCTATTCGCGGCTCTATCTCGATGGTGCCCTGCGGGACTGGGACGTCGTCTATCGGGACTTCCCGACCATGAAGCGGCGTCTGCGAGCGGCCGCCCGCCGCACCGACTACTCCGGCACGTACGCGAGCCGCGCCGCCCGATCGTTCGACCATCGCACCGCCGAGGACTGGCTGGACGCCGACGTGCCCGGCGGCGGGGATTCGCTCTTGGGGCGGGCGATGCGCGAGTACCTCGCCGAGGAGTTCGGCCTGGACGCCGACGAGCTGAGCGCGACGAACGTCCTCTACCTCCTCGAGGGCGACCAGGCCGATATCGACGGCTCGGACGAGCGCTATCACGTCCACGGCGGGAACGACCAGGTGCCACGCGGCCTCGCGGACCGCCTACCCGATGGGTCGCTTCGCCTGGGGGCTCCGCTCGAAGCTGTCTGGCGCCGTCGCGACGGTTCCTACGGGCTGCGCTTCGGCGGCATGAGCGCGGACGCCAGGGTCGAACGGGTTGTGCTGGCGATTCCCTTCACGACGCTCCGACGGGTGGACCTGAAGCGCGCCTCGCTGAGCCCGCTGAAGCGCGAGTGCATCCAGCGCCTGGGAATGGGGACGAACGCGAAGGTCCTGATGCAGTTTCGCCACCGGCCCCATCGCGAGGGTCGCTGGAACGGCGAGCTCTCGACCGACCGGCCGTTCCTCGATACCTGGGACAGCTCACTCACCCAGCCCGGGGAGACCTCGCTCCTGACCGTGTACTCCGGCGGCGCCGTGGGCGCCGCCTACCCCGCCGAGCGCGCCCACGCCCCGGCGTCCGATCCCGTGGTGCGGCGGACGCTCGCGGCGCTGGAGCGCGCCGTGCCCGGGATCAGTCGCGACTACGCGGGGCGGGCATGGCTGGACGACTGGACCGCCGACCCCTGGGCGCGTGGCTCCTACGCCGCGTTCCTGCCCGGGCAGACGATCCGCTACGCGGGCGTCATCGCCCGCTCGGAGGGCGGCATTCACTTCGCGGGCGAGCACACCTCGGTCGCCTACCAGGGCTTCCTCGAGGGGGCCGTGGAGTCAGGGGAGCGGTGCGCCCGCGAGGTGCTTCGCGGATCGGCCGGGTCCTGAGGTACGTTTCGCGCCCGTGTACGACACGCTTCTCTTCCTGCACGTCCTTGCGGCCTTCGCGCTCGTGACCACCGTGGTCGTGTTCAGCGCCTTCGCGCTCGGAGCCTCCCCGGACTCGCGCGTGCTCTCCGTCGGCAACGTGCTGTGGACGATTGGTGGGCTGGGCACGATCATCTTCGGGGTCTGGCTGGCCCTCTACGTGAACGGCTACGAGATCTGGGACGGCTGGATCATCACGGCGATCGTCCTCTGGGCCATCGCGACCGAGCTCGGGCGCCGCGCGCAGGTCGGCTACGTGTCGTTGGCCGCGGGCGAGGACGCCGCCGGCGCGGGGGTTCGCCAGGCGGCCACGATGCACTGGCTGCGCACGGTCGTGGTGCTGGGGCTGCTCGTGGTCATGGTCTACAAGCCGGGCGCATGAGCGCGATCGCGACCATCCGCCCGGACGCCTGGAACTTCCCGCTCCTGTTGCACCTGATCGGGGCGATGGCGATGGTCGGGTGCCTCATCCTCTCCGCCTCGGCGCTCGTCCTCGCCTGGCGCGACGGCGCCCCCGCCCTCGTGCGGCTCGGCTACCGCTCGCTGCTGGTGGGCGCCCTCCCCGCCTGGCTCCTGATGCGCGTGGGCGGCGAGTGGGTCGCCTCGAAGGAGGACCTGACCGGCTCGAACGCCCCCTCGTGGGTGGACATCGGCTTCAACACGGCGGACATCGGCCTGCTGCTGCTCGTGATCGCGACCGTGACCGCCGGTCTCGCCGTGCGCCGGATTCGCCGCGATCAGAGCCCTGGGCCGCTGGGCCGGGTGCCCACGGGCCTCGTCGCGCTGCTCCTCGTCGCCTATCTGGTCGCGATCTGGGCGATGACCACGAAGCCGACCTGAGCCGCGCCTATGCGCCGGTCCACTCCGGTGTGGTCGTGCCGAGGGCGGCGGCGATCTCCCCGATCGCGGCGGACTCGGCCTCGCTCACCCGCTCGCCGCCTTCCTTGTGGGCCTCGGCCACCCGCTGCGCCAGGGTGAGCACGAAGCGCTTGTATTGCTCGAGCTCCTCCGGGGTCGCCTTTCGCTCGACCAGCCCCGCGGCCTCCCGGAGATGCTGGAGCCCGTGCTCCTTGAGCTCCTCGGGGGTGTGGTAGCGGGTTCGGTCGATCTCGGGCTTGGTCGCGGCGATCTCGTCCAGAAGCTCGCCCTGGCCGTGCTCCTTGCGCGCCTCGCCGTAGGCCTTCCCCATCGAGATGCTCTCGCGGAACGTGCCCCCGCGCTGCGCCGTGATCACGATCATCCCGGCGGTCGGCGGTCCCTGGAGGACGTCCTTCCACTCCTCCTCGGTGAATTCAGCCTTTCCCGTCATCGTCTTCTCCTTTCGGTTTCGTCTCCCCGACGAGGTCGGGGACGGTCACGAACCGGTATCCCTCGCCGGTGAGACGGCGAAGGATCTCGTCCGTCGCTGCGACCGAGGCCGAGCGATCCGCCGCCGGCTCGGCGTTCGAGCCGTCGTGCAGGAGGATGATGTCGCCGCCGCGCGCCCGCGACCCCCGGGCGACGAGCTTGTCGACGGTCGCCGTCCGGCGCCAGTCGTAGCAGGTGATCGACCACAAGAGCGGCGTGTAACCGGATTCGCGAAGCGCCCGGAGCGTCCCGGGGCGGCGCCGCCCGTACGGGGGGCGCATCAGGTCGCCGCCATCCACCTTCGAGAACGAGACCCCTGCTGCCTCGACCGCCTCGCGGCAGCGGCGGAGCTCCTCGTGGATCTGCTTCGAGGTGCGCAACGGCATGGTCGGGTGCGACCAGGTGTGATTGCCCAGCGCATGCCCCGCCTCGTGGAGGCTTCGCACGATGCCCGGCTCGCGTTCTGCCCACTTGCCGATCAGCAGGAAGGTGGCGTGGGCGCCGTGGCGGTCGAGCACGGACATGAGCTCCTCGGTGTGTCGCGGGTTCGGCCCGTCGTCGTAGGTCAGTGCGATCATCCGATCCGCCTCCGGGACGCGGCAGATCGTCTTGCCGTAGAGCTGCGACGTCGGATACTGGCCGTGGAAGACCGCGAAGCCGGCGGCGCCCACCGCGGCACCGAGCGCCGCTCCGACACCGCGGCTCATCGCGAGGTCCGCCGCGCCGCCCGTCGCTCCTTCCGCAGCGCGCGGGGGGCAGCGGCGGCCGCCCCGAGGGCCCGGTCCTCGATCGCCTGGAGGGCGATCGAGTTCCCGGACTGCTCGTAGCCGGCGAGGGCCCGCTCGAACTCCGGGATCCGCTCGATGAAGTCGCCCACGAGCTCCGGCGTCGGCGTCGGGGCGGACACGCCGTAGCCGAGACGCTCGGTGTAGCGGGCGTTCATCGTCTGCTCGAACTGGCCGCGAAGTGGCACGGAGAGGATCGGCTTGCCGAGATACACGGCCTCGCTGAGCAGGGAGAAGCCGCCGCCCGCGACGACCCCTCGCGCGGTGCGAAGCGCCTCGATGAAGCCCTCGTTCGAGCGCGGGCGAAGCTCCAGGTTGCCATCGGTGACCGCCTCTTCGGGCCCGCCTCGCATCCCATAGACGAGACAGCGTATCCGCGCCGAGCGAAGGGCCTCGATCAGGGCCTCATCGCCGCTTGAATAGACGACGAGGTGATCGCCGCGCTCCGGTCGCGCGTTCACGATCTCGGGCCGGACGATGGGCGGCACCAGGGTCGTGCCCCCGCGGGCCACGGGCGGCCGGAAGTAGGTCGTGACGATGTACTCCACGGCGCCCGGGACCATCGAGTGCGCCACCGTGCGGGCGAGGAGGAAGTCCTCGCGATCCTCGCCGATGATCTCCCGGTCGTGCCGGCAGCGGTCGAGCATGTTGATGTTGCCCACCGCGATCAGCGGGGTGCGCGCGAGGCGGGCGTAGACGCCGGTGAGGGGCTCGAAGTCGCTGACGACGACGTCGGGCTCCCAGTCGTCCACCTCGTCGATCCAGTGCCTGACCGTCTCCGGCAGCTCGTGAGTGGCCAGTCGCAGGTTCTGCCGCACGGTGGCCCAACGCCGAATCTCCCCCTCCTCCATGGCAAACGTCGGGCCGAAGATCTCGTCCACCCGCGGGAGCCTGTCGGCCAGGAAGCGAAACGCCGCGCCGGAGGCCATTACGCGGACGTCGTGGCCCGCCAGGAGCGAGTGGATGACCACCTCCGAGCGGGTGGCGTGCCCCATGCCCTCGCCGTTGACCCCGTACAGGATCCGCAATCGGGTCTCCGGTTCGGACGGCACCCGGGCGTCCCGCTCAGATTTCGTCCGACGACTCGGCCGGTGTCGGGCGACCGCCGATGAGCTCCTGCCAGCGGCGGTAGCGCCTGGTGCTGCGCTCGTCGCGGGTGGTCGCCTTGGCGAGCTTCTCGCTGCCCTCCGGGTAACGCCGGCGCGCCCATGGCGAGCCGGGCTTGGCGAGCCTGATCGCCCCCACCCATCCGACCGGGGGAATGAAGACCGCCACCAGCGCCGTCCAGTACTTGCCCTTGAGGGCGGTCAGCGCGGCGAACAACAGGGTTTCGCCCACCGCAAGCAGCACGCTCAGCACCGAGCCTGTGTCGCCCTCGCCGACGGGCGCCGCGCCCAGGACGATCGCCCCCGCGATGATCGTGGCCACCACGATCGCGTCAACGGAGCGGCGGCCCTCCTCGGACCAGTAGACGTCCTCGAGGTGGAGCCACAGCGCGAACTCGTCGAGGGTCAGCCCCGCCCCGATGCCGAAGGCCGCCGCGGCGATCTCGAGCCACGGGCTGTCCGGCTGGAAGGCGAACTCGAGGAAGCCGGCGAGCATCAAGAGCACGATCCCGAAGACCAGGTGGTGGATGTGGACGCCGCCGGTCTTGACGCTTCCGGGCCACCAGGGCACCTTCGGGCTCCGCATCAGCCTGGTGCTCATCCGGATGAAGCCGAAGGACAGCAGCATCCCGGCGAGCAGGAGGAAGCCCGCGCGGCTACCGCTGGAGCCGAGGAAATCCCCCGTGAGTTGGATGTCGCCCAGTGCCGACACCAGTTTCCTGACCGGGAACGGACGCCCGTTCCCTGCCGGCGATCGTACATGGGTTCAGGCGCGCAACTCAGTCGTCCAGCGGTGACGGGGCGATCTCGCCCCGTCCGGCCGCCTGGACGTCCCTCGGCAGCCGGATCGCGAGGCGCCGCGCGACCAGCTCGAGGCGGATCCGCCAGCCGATGATCGCCGCCCGCTGGCGAGCCTGCGTGTTCGGGAGGGCGTCGAATTCGCGATCGGGAAGCGCCGCAGCCAGGGCGCTCAGGTAGGAGTCCTCGAGCACGTAGGTGTGGGCGTAGGCGCGGCCGGCCGAGCGCAGGGGCGTCGGAACCGGGCCCACCGCGGCGATCCGTCTCGCGTAGTCGGCGAAGCGCCGCTCGAGCGGGTCCACGCGCGATCTCGCCTGCGACGGGGTGAGCCGACCGTCGCGATAGGCGGCGAGGATCGGGTCGGCGCCCTCGAGCAGGCGATTCACGCCCAGGCGAATCGGCTCAACGCGAGAGAGGTACGTCTCGACCGAGTGCCGCGTCGAGGCCCGGTGCTCCTCGGCGCCACACCCGGCGACCGCGACCAGCGCGGCCGCGAGGGCGAATGCAGCCCGCGCCGAAGCGATCAGTACCCGTATCCGCCCCCGCCTCCGGTGCCGCCGCTGGTGGTCGGGCCGGTGGTGGTGGGTCCGCTGGCGGGCGTGGTCGTCCCCCCGCCCGAGCCCGACGCGGCGTTGCTGGGCGCCGGGTTGGACGCGCTGGGGCTGTTGTCGCTGGAGCTCCCGCCGCATCCGGCGATCGCCGCCGCGGCGGCGATCGCCCCCGCGAGCGCCCAGGCCCTCATCCTCCGATCAATCATCTCTTTTCCTCTGGTTGCCTCGCACCGGCGGTTGGCCGGCTGTGTCTGGAGATACGGACGGGCGGGATGCCGGGTTCGATCGCAGGACGGGCTGGGTAGGGGAGGAGGAGGCGCCATTGAGGCGAGGCGATCGGAATTCCATCCGAGGGGTGGATGGAATGCCGATCACTTTCGAGGGGACGAGGGGATCCCATCAATGCATCCCCCCTTTCGCCACCCAGCCCGTAACCTCCGCGCGATGGACCTCGACCCCCTGGGCCTCGCCGACCGCACCTGGCCGATCCTTCGGCGGCTGATGGGCGTCCACACGGTCGTGTACCGGGCGAGCGGCGGTCTCGTCGGCCACCGGTTCCCGGGCGGCCCACCGATGCTCCTCCTCGATCACATCGGGGCGAAGAGCGGGATCGAGCGGACCTCGCCGCTCGTCTACGTGGAGGACGGCGACGACCTCGTCCTGGTTGCGTCCAAGGGGGGCTACCCGAAGAACCCGGCCTGGTTCCACAACCTGCGGGCCCATCCCGAGACGACCGTCCAGGTCGGGTCCGAGCGCAGGGCCGTCCGCGCCCGGGTCGCCACGCCGACGGAGCGGGCGCGCCTGTGGCCGAAGGCGGTCTCCGCATATGCCGGGTACGCGGGGTATCAGGAGCGCACGGGGCGCGAGATCCCCCTGGTGATCCTCGCGCGCCACTGACCTGAAATAGATTCCTCCCGTGGAGCTGCCGCGAACGATCGGCGACTTCGAGGCGCGCGCCGCCGAGGTGCTCGACGCTGGGCCGCATGGCTATTACGCGGGCGGCGCGTGCGACGAGGTGACCCTCCGCGCCAACGCCGAGGCGTGGCAGCGGATCACGATCCGTCCCCGGGTGCTGGTGGACGTCTCCGAGCGTGACCTCGGCACGACGGTGCTCGGGCGCCCGCGCCCCCACCCGGTCTTCGTCGCGCCGACCGCCTATCACGGCCTCGCTCATCCCGACGGCGAGTCAGCGACAGCGCGCGCCGCCGCCGCGGCAGGCGCCCTCTTCTGCCTGTCGTCGCTGGCGACGGCGGGCCCCGCCGAGGTTGCGGAGGCGGCTCCGTCAGGGGAGCGTTGGCTGCAGCTCTACGTGTTTCGCGACCGCGGCGTCTCCGACGAGCTCGTCCGGGCGGCCGCCGCCCATGGCTACGAGGCGATCGTGGTCACCGTCGACCTTCCGGTGCTCGGGATACGCGACCGGGACGTTCGCAGTCAGTACGCGATCCCGGATGCGGTCGCCGCCCCAACCATCGGCGCGATGGGACACCGGGGCGCCTTCAGCATGCTCGAGATCGGCGAGCTGATCGACCCGAGCCTCACCTGGTCGGACATCGAGGCCCTGGTCGAGCGAAGCGAGCTCCCGGTGTTGGTCAAGGGAGTGCTGACGCCCGAGGACGCCCGCCTCGCCGCGGAGCACGGGGTCGCCGGCGTCGTCGTCTCCAATCACGGCGGCCGCCAGCTCGACCGCTCCCTGCCGACGGCCGAGGCCCTGCCGGAGGTCGCCGACGCCCTCGCCGGCCGCGGCACCCTGCTGGTCGACGGCGGCATCCGCCGCGGCATCGACGTCGCCACCGCCCTCGCCCTCGGCGCCGACGCGGTGCTGGTCGGCCGTCCCGCCCTCTGGGGTCTCGCGGCCGGCGGGCGAGAGGGGGTCGCGAGGGTGCTGGAGCTACTGCGCGAGGAGCTCGAGCTGGCCCTCGCCCTGCTCGGCTGCCGCTCGCCCGACGAGCTAACCCGCGCGCACGTCCGCCGGGCGCCCACCGCGACCGCGTGAGAGCACCGCTCGCGTCCGTATATTCGGTCTGAGTGTCCGGTTCTCGTTC
>DATBFS010000013.1:0-5751 GCA_036558385.1 Solirubrobacterales bacterium
GAGGCCGTGACCCTGGTAGCGGCGAGCGAACTTGATCACCAGCCGCAGATTGGAGTTGATGAGCCGCTCCTTGGCCTCCAGATCGCCGCGCTCGATCCCCTTCGCGAGCTCGATCTCCTCCTCCCGCGTGAGCAGGGGATAGCGGCTGGCCTCGTTGAAGAGCAGCTGAAGGCCGTCCGTGGTCTCGGGCGCGCCACGGTGGGCATCGCCGCGGCGCTCGACCTGCTCGACGGTGGGCGACTGAGCCGGGTGCTGGCCACGGCGGCGGTGTGTTTCGGTGCGCTGTCCTGCAGCGCGTCTTGTACGGGCCATCGGTCTCCTTCCTTCGGCGGGGCCTTTGCTATATAAAGTATAGTAGCTTTACTGCGCAAAGTAAAGGCCCTTCGCCGTGCCTGCTTCACGGTCAGCCTGGGCCCACCCGTGCTAAGTTAATTCTAACGTGAACGTTAGAAAAGAGGGGCCACGCCGGCGCCGCTTTCGGCCGGGCGTCAGCGCCGAGCACCATCACTACAAGTGGTGGGCCCTCTCGTGCACCAGCCTCGGCATGCTCCTGGCGACGATCAACTCGGGCACGCTGATCATCGCCCTCCCCGACCTCGAGCGAGCTCTGGGCACGACGCTGCTCCAGCTCGTCTGGGTGATCCTCGCCTACATGATCGCCTCGACCGTGCTCGTGCTGACCGCCGGCAGGCTCTCGGACCTCTTCGGCCGCAAGCGCGCGTACGTCGGCGGCTTCATCGTCTTCGCGCTCGCGTCGCTCGGGGCCGGCTTCGCCGCGGACGGCACCCAACTCATCCTCTGGCGCATCGTCCAGGGGGTCGGTGGCGCCTTTTTGTTCGCCAACGCCGCGGCGCTGGTCACGGACGCCTTCCCGAGGGAGCAATTGGGCCTCGCGATGGGCACCAACACGATGGTTGCGGCCGTCGGGCTCGTCCTGGGCCCCGTCCTCGGGGGCGTGCTCGTGTCGGTCTCCTGGCACTGGGTGTTCTGGTTCAACGTCCCGCTCGGCCTGGCGGGCGCCCTCTGGGGAGGGCTGGTGTTGCGGGAGCTGGCCAAGCGAGATGCGGTCCGTGGCCTGGACCTCGCGGGAACCTCCCTCTTCGTGGCGGGTCTCACGGGCCTGGTGCTCGGGATCTCGAAGGGCGGGATCTCCGGTTGGAATGACCCAGTCGTGATCGGCGGCCTGATCGCGGGGGCCGTGTTCCTTCCCGCGTTCCTGTTCGTCGAGAGCCGGTCCCGCGCCCCCATGCTCGATCTCACCATCTTCGAGAACCGGATGTTCTCCGCGGCCACCGCCGCTGCGTTCATCAACGGGCTCTCGCGCTTCGCGCTCCTGTTCGTGTTCGTCTTCTATTTCCAGGGGGTCAAGGGGGATGACCCGATCACCGCCGGGGTGAAGCTGACGCCCATGGCGATCGGGATGCTCGTCGCCTCGCCTCTCGCTGGTGTGTGGGCCGACCGCCATGGGTCGCGGACCCTGGCGGCGCTGGGCATGGTCGTGAGCGCCGTCGCGCTGGCGATGATGACCACGCTCGAGCCCCAGAGCCCCTATTGGGAGAGCACCCTGTGGCTCCTGCTCGTCGGCATCGGATCCGGCATGTTCAACTCGCCGAACACGGCGGCGATGATGGGGACCGTGCCCGAGCATCGCCGCGGGATCGCGGCCGGGGCACGCATGATGCTCCAGAACACGGGCGCCGTGATCTCGATCGCCTTCGTGCTCGCCATCGTCACCGCGGCGGTCCCGAGGGACGTCCTCTTGAAGATCTTCTCCGGCCTGGCGCAGGGCCTCTCCGACGCGAAGCTGGCCCCCTTCATCCACAACATGCACACGGCGCTGTGGGTCCTCGCCGCGACGTCCCTGATCGGGGCGGGGGTCTCGCTGCTTCGGCCGCGCCACGTCGAGCTGAAGGTGGCCGACGACTCGCGTCGCGAGCGCGACGGCCGCGTCTCGGAGGCGACGCCGTGACCACGACGGGCACTGGCACGGGACGGCTGCGAATCGGCGAGGTCGCCGAGCTCACGGGCACCACGCCCCGCACCATCCGCTACTACGAGGAACTCGGGTTGCTGCCCGCCGCGCATGGCCGGGAGCCCGGGTCGCACCGCCTGTACGAGCAGGAGGACGTGGAGCGCCTGCGCGATGTCCTGCGGCTCAAGGAGCTCTTGGGAGTGTCCCTCGAGGAGCTGCGGGAGCTGGCCGCCGCCGAGGTCGCGCGGGCTTCGCTGCGCAGGGAGTGGGACCAGGGCATCGAGGACCCCGCGCGCAGGCGCGAGGTCCTCGGCGAGGCGCTGGGCTACGTCGAGCGACAGCTCGAGCTGGCGCGACGGCGCCGCGCGGAGATGACCAAGCTGGAACGGGAGCTTCGCGAAAAGCGCCGGCGGCTCCGGGAGCGTCTTCGCGACCTGGATCGACCGAACTCGTAGGCAAGCGCGCCACGCCCGGCGTCATCGCGCGGGCTGCGCCCGGTCGTAACGCGACTGGGCGACCTCGATCTCGTCGTGGTGGCTGGCGGCCCACTGGACGACCGACGAGATCGGCCCGACCAGCGTTCGGCCCATCGCTGTCAGCCGGTACTCGACCCGCGGAGGCACCTCCGGATAAGCCGTGCGATCGACCACTCCGTCGCGCTCCAACCCTCGCAGGGTCTGCGTGAGCATCTTCTGGGAGATGCCCTCGATCTCCCGCTGTAGCTCGGCGAATCGCATCGTCCGGTCGCGCAGCAGGTTCACGATCAGAAGGGACCACTTGTCGCCAAGCCGATTCAGGGTGCCGCGGCTCGGGCAGGTGGAGTCGTAGGGATTGGCCGTCATCCGGGTGGCCGCGACCGCACCGAGTTTCCGGCGGGCACTTGCTCTGCGTCAGGTACCACCGAACCGATGGTAACCATCACCTACCGCGACGCGACCGGGCAGACCGAGAGGCCGCGCGGGGCTCCGGGGGCGCTCAATCGCCGCTTGCGCCCGAAGGCGAAACCGTCGGGGTCCAGGTTCTCGCGCGCCGCCTCGGACACCAGCACCTCGCCCCCCTTCGCGGACTCGGCCACCCGGGCCGCGATGTTCACGTCCACTCCGAGGTAGTCGCGGCCAACTCGGCGCGGCCGTCCAAGATGGACGCCGGCGCGAAGCCGGGGGCGGTGACCGCGGACCTCGACCGTCCCGACTCTCGCCTGCGCCTCCAGCGCCGCGCCCACGGCGCCCCGCGCGAGGCCGAACACCGACATCGAACCGTCGCCCAGGCGCTTGACGAGGCTGCCGCCATTGGCCGAGATCGCCTCGTCCTCGGCGCTCGCGACACCGCGCAAGAGCTCCAGCGCAGCCTCGTCGCCCACCTCCAGCGCCCAGGTCGAAAAGCCGACGACGTCCGTGAAGAGGATGGCGACGTCCACCGCGCCTCGGCCGCGTCCCTGTGCCTCCGACAAGGCCTGCCACGCCTGCAGTGCGCCGAGGCCGAGCTCGCGCATGGCGCTCGGGCGGTCGGGCTGCGCCTCTGAGACCAGCCGGCCGATTCGATCCTGCGCCGTACCACCGGCGGTGGAGAGCGCGTCCCCGTAGCGCTCGTCCCCCGGCAGCAGCTGGCGGATCATCCGCGCGGTGGCAACGAGACGTGGCTTGGAGTCGGCCCGCCGGACCCGCCGGCGGAGCTTTCCCGGCGGCTCGTCTCCCGGCGACTCGTCGGTGATCGGCTCCGGATCCTGGCCCACGTGTGGATCGTCGCCCATTTCGCGGGCCGCCGCGGCGATTCGGTTCACTAGCCTGGGCCGTCCGATGAACGGGGAGCGATGAACTCGATCGACGTCAACGCGGTGCTTGGCAAGGTCGGCCTTCCGGCACCGATCCGCGAGCTGGCCACCCGCCGCTGGGACGCGATCGTGGTGGGGGGCGGCCACAACGGGCTGACGGCCGCGGCCTATCTCGCTCGGGCGGGTCTCTCGGTGCTCGTCCTCGAGCGTCGGGAGCGGCTCGGCGGCGCCTGCACCCTGGAGCGGCCCTTCCCCGATGAGCGCTACCTGATCAGCCCCTGCGCGTACGTGGTCGGCCTGCTGGACGAGGTGGTGGTGCACGAGCTGGAGCTCGAGCGTCGCGGCTACCGCGTGATCCCCGCCGATCCCGCGCTGTGGTGCCCCTTCCCCGACGGGTCCTCGTTCGCGTCCTACCTCGACACGGAGCGGACGCTCGAGCACCTGCGCGAACAGCGCTTTCCCGAGCGCGACATTCGAGGCCTCCTCGCCTACCAGGAGGTGTTCGCCCGCCTCCGCCGGCTGCTCCGGCACGGGCCCGCCGGGGACACGTGGCGTGGCGAGTCGCCCAGCCGAGCCGAGGTGGAGAGGATCCTCGAAGGTGACCCCGAGCTGATCTCGATCGTGTTCGAGGAAGCGATCGCCGACACGCTCGATCGCTATCTGACCGACCAGCGCCTCAAGGATGCCCTCATGGGCCAAGGGGTCATCGGCACCAATGCGGGCCCGCGGGACGCGGGGACCGCGTCGGTTCACCTGATGCACCACCAGGGAACCCTCCTCGGCCGCGGAGGCGCGTGGGGCTACGTCGAGGGGGGAATGGGAAGGGTGTCGTTCACGATCGCCCAGGCCGCGCTCGAGGCCGGCGCGACCCTGGCCTGCGGGGTCGGCGTCGAGCGGATCCTGCCGGGGGAGGGCGTCGAGGTCGAAAGCGGCGAGTTGATCCGTGCGGCGAGCGTCGTCTGCAACGCAGACCCGAAGCGGACGCTCGGAATGCTCGATTCGGCGCCGGTCCCCACGGACTACCGGGAGCGGCTCGAGCGATGGAGGCTCACCTCGCCGGTTGTGAAGCTGAACGCCGCCCTGACCGCGCTGCCGACCTTCACGGCCGCCGGCGAGGACGATCCGCACCGCGCGATGGTGACCATCACCCCCGGGCTCGATGCCTGCCAGGAGGCGTTCGAGGCATGCCGGCGCGGGGAACCCCGGGTCGGGTTCGCGGAGCTCTATTTCCAAACCGCGTACGACCCGTCGGTGGCGCCTCCGGGCAAGCACGTGATGAGCGTCTTCGCCCACTACGCCCCGTACCGGCTCTCCGAGGGCGGCTGGGACGGCCACCGCGCCGAGGTCGGCAAGCTGATCCTCGACGCGATCGCGGTACACGCACCGGACGTGCACGACTGCGTCGAGCACGTACAGGTGCTCGGCCCGCCCGACATCGAGCGCGAGATGGGCCTGACGGGCGGCCACATCTTCCAGGGGGACGTCCGGCCCGATCAGATGTGGGATCGGCGGCTCGCGGCCCGAACGCCGGTGGACGGTGTCTACCTCTGCGGGGCCTCCACGCACCCGGGGGGGTCCGTGATCGCGCTCAACGGCCGCAACGCCGCCATGGCGCTGCTCGAGGACGCGGGTGTCGCGGCGGGGGCGCTCTGACCGTCCCTAGGCCGCGGCGCGGGTGAGCCCGCAAAGCCGCAGGCTCAGCTCCCAGAGGCGACGCCGGGCCTCTGGGTCGTAGGCCTGCTCGTCGGCCGTGGACTCCTCGAGCCCGTCGAAGTAGCGGCCGCTCACGCCGTCGAGCTCCGGTGAGGCGACGAGCCGCACCAGGGCCCGGACGCCTTCCTCGACGCTCGACAGGACCCGTCCGAACCCCTCGCGCACCATCTTCGTGTCCATGAGAGTCGCGGGATGGAGGGCGTTGACCGTCACCTCGAGCGGGTTCAGGCGTTCGGCCAGCTCGAACGTGAACATGATCTGGGCGAGCTTGCTCTGACGGTAGGCGCGGAAGCCG
>DATBFS010000014.1:0-7069 GCA_036558385.1 Solirubrobacterales bacterium
CCGCTCATCTCGCGGCGCTCCCACATCTCGAGCGCGCAGATCGGCTCGTACCCGAGCCGCGCGTACACCGGATAGCCGAACTTCGTGGACTGAAGGCTCGACGTCTCGAGCCCCCGCTCGCGGGCCTCGGCGAGGGCGAGGTGGAGGAGGCCGCCGGCCAGGCCCCGGCCGCGGTGCTCCTTGAGCGTTGCCACGAGGTAGATCCCGCAGTCGGCGTCGTCGTCCACGGTGGCCATGACGCAGGCGGGCTCCCCGTCGACGCGCGCCTGGTAGAGGCGAAGCGCCAGGCCCGGCGGCATCCGGGTCATCGCCCCGCCGAAGGTGCCGACCTCGAACCCGTAGGCGAGGTCGTTGATGCGGGTCACGTCCTCGACGGCGGCGTTGGAGTCCCAGTCGAGGCCGTCGCCTCGCGACTCGCCCAGATCGGCGAGGTCGAGGACCATCGCGGTGGGCGCGGCGTCCAGGCGGTGCCCGGCGGCCTCCAGGAGGGCGGCGGCCTCGCGGTCGGCCTCCGGCACCCAGACGGTCCAGGCGCGAACGCCGGCCGCCTCGTAGGCGCCCGCCAGCTCCTCGAGCGCGGCGCGGAGCGAAGCGGCGTCCCGGTAGACGACCGAGTTCAGCACCGAGCGATCGGGCGCCCCGGGGACGACCGAGCCGATCACGCCGTCGTGCTCCAGCAGCGAGGAGTCGTCCGAGCCCGTGGCCAGCAGGCGGACGAAGGCGGTCAGCCCGCGGCGCTGGAGCTCGATCCCGGCGGCGACGTCCACGCCTATCGCTTCCGTGCCAGGGTGATGCCGTCGGCCACGGGGAGCATCGCGACGTCCACCCGATCGTCCGCCGCGATCCGTTCGTTGACGACGCGGGTGGAGACGTTTCGGGGATCGTCGTCGTCGGTGTCGAGCACCGAGCCGCCGCGAAACACGTTGTCCAGCATCGCCAGGCCGCCCGGGCGAAGGAGGCGCAGGCACTCCTCGTAGTAGTCCGGGTACTCGGACTTGTCGGCATCGATGAAGGCGAAGTCGAACGGCTCGTCGGCGGGAAGGGCACGCAGCGTCTCGAGCGCCGGCCCGAGCCGCAGGTCGATCCGATCGGCAACGCCCGCCTCGTCCCAGTAGCGCCGGGCGATCCCCGTCCACTCGTCGTTCAGGTCGCAGGTGACGAGCACCCCGTCGTCGGCCAGGCCGCGGGCGATGCAGATGGCCGAGTAGCCGGTGAAGGTGCCCAGCTCGAGCGCGCGGCGAGCGCCCATCAGGCGCATGAGCAGGGTGATGAAGGCGCCCTGGTCGGGCCCGATCTGCATGATCGCCACGTCTTGGAGCTCGCGCGCGGTCTCGTCGGCGAGGCGCCGCAGGACGTCGTCCTGCCGGGCGCCGTGCTCGACCGCGTAGGCGTACAGCTCGCGCGTCAGCTCCGTGTACTTGTCGGGCATCAGCGGGTCACGCCCGACGCGTGCGGGAGGCCACGAAGCCGGCGCCCATCCCCACGGCCCCGCCCACGATCGCCGCCCAGGGGTTCGCGTACTCGTCGACCAGCGGCAGGAGCAGCAGCACGCAGGCCGCCGCGGTGACCGGGATCCAGTCGAACTCGCCCGGGGCCTCGTCGCGCGCCTCGTCGCGGCGCAAGACGAACCAGGCGCCGACGGCGCCGAGCGCCAGGCCGTTGCCGCCCGCGACCAGCGTGATCCCGTCGCCGAAGGCATCGTCGAGCTGCGGTGCCGCGAGCGCCCCCAGGGCCCCGCAGGCGACCAGGAGGAGCACCGTCGCGATCGGCCCCAGGCGGCGCTCCAGGCCCGGGACGAAGAACACCATCGCCAGGCCGATCACGAACAGGTAGCCGATCTGGTCGTAGACGAAGGGCGCGGCTAGGTAGTGCCAGGAGGCGTCGGTGTAGGGGGCGTCGATCGCCCCGATCTGAAAGACGCTCAGGTCGGCGGCGCGCTGGATCAAGAGCAGCAGCGCCGGCCCGAGGATGGCCGCCAGGGTCACGTACGGGCGGTCCGCCGCGAACGAGAGGCGCTCGCGGGCGGTGGCGCGCCGCTCGGCGGCCAGGCGGCGTCGGCGGTCGCGGCGGCTCTCGCGCGGGGCCAGCTCGTCGCCCTTTCGCTCGAGCCTCGGCGCCCGCTTGCGAAGCCGGGTGCCGCAGTAGGGGCACTCCGTCACGTAGGGGCTCACCTCGGAGCCGCAGTTCTTGCAGACGACGCTGAGCTCGGGGCCTGCCTCGGGCACGACCACGAGAATAGCCTCCGGACGGCCCTCGCCGCCGGGACTCAGGGACGGCTCTTGGCGGCGATCTCGCGGACCAGCGCGCTCAGGTCGCGGTCGCGCTGGAAGTGGCGGAGCTGGCGATGGGCGCCGGTGTTGTCGCCCAGCAGGTCGCCGACCACGCCGAGCTCATCGGCGCAGCCGAGCTCCTCCGCGTGGCTTGCGACCTCGGCGAGGACCCCCCGCACGATCCGCTCGGCGGGCACCTGCTCGCCGCGCCAGAAGTCGATCAGGTCGCTGTTCATCCCCCGGATCGCCGCGCGCACCTTGTTGTCGTCGACCAGCTCGGTGGGGTACTCGATCAGCGGCTGGTTGGTGTCGTACAGCGAGCTCATCCGGTGGGCCAGCGAGATCGTCAGCGCGGCGAGCCCGATGGTGTGCTCCAGGCGCGTCTGCTGGTCGAAGATCCTGGTCTCGACCGTGCCCAGGTTCGGGTGCGGGCGAACGTCCCACCACAGGTAGGTGTAGTCGTCGATCGAGCCGCCGCGCATCATCTGCTCCACGCGGTTGGAGTAGTTCTCCCAGGTGCCGTAGTGGGGCGGGATCCCCGCGCGCGGGAAGGCGCGGAAGACGGCCGTGCGCGAGGACATCATCCCGGTCTCCATCCCGCGCCAAAACGGCGAGTTGGCCGACAGCGCGAGCAGGAGCGGCAGGTAGCGCCGCAGGCCGTCGGCGACGTAGATCGCGCGGTCGGGGTCCTCGATCGCGACGTGGACGTGGGTGCCGAAGATCAGCTCCTGACGGGCGATGAAGCCGAGCTCCTCGGTCAGCTCCAGGTAGCGGGGGCGATCGACGATTTCCTGGTCCTCCCAGAGGGCGAACGGGTGGGTGCCGGAGGCCGCCAGCAGGAGCCCCCGCTCCTCCGCGATCTCGGCCACCGCCCGGCGCAGGGCCCGAAGCTCCTCCCCCGCCGAGGCGACGTCGTCGCATGGCGTCGTGGCGATCTCCAGCACCGACTGCATCAGCTCGGGCTTCACCTGGCCCTCGAGCTCGGGCGGCACCGCCTCGAGGATCGCCTCGATCTCCTGGGCGAGGCCCAGATCGTCGGCCCGGAGGATCATCAGCTCCTCCTCGATGCCGATCGTGAACGGCGGCCCGGTGAAGCGGTGTTCGAGCACGAGAGAGCGCGGGTATTATCCGGGTCGGTTCCGCTGTATTCGAGAGGAAAGCGCTACGCCATGGAGATCAAGACCGCGACCGAGCAGAAGTCGCTGCTGACCACCCTCGCGCCGGGCAAGCGGGCACGCCTGCGACGCCTGCTGTTCGAGTTCGGCCCCGGCCAGGGGACGCTGCTGTTCCTGCCGATCGACCAGGGGATCGAGCACGGCCCGCGCGACTTCTTCCCCAACCCGGCGTCGAAGGACCCCGAGTACCAGTTCCACCTCGCCGCCGAGGCGGGCTACTCGGCGATCGCCTGCCAGATCGGCCTGGCGACCAAGTACTACCCCGACTACGCGGGGCAGGTGCCGCTGATCCTGAAGGTCAACGGCAAGACCGACATCCCGCCCTCCGACGACGCGCTGTCGACCACGAACGCGTCGGTGGAGGACGCGGTCCGGTTGGGCGCCGACGCGGTCGGCTACACGCTCTACGTCGGCTCGCCGCGCCAGGACGCCGACCTGCACCAGCTCCAGGGCGTGCGGGAGGACTGCGAGCGCTACGGCATGCCGCTGATCATCTGGGCCTATCCGCGCGGCACCTACGTCGAGAAGAAGGGCGGGCAGAAGTCGCTCTACGCGATCGACTACGCCGCCCGGCTGGCGATGGAGATGGGCGCCGACGTGGTCAAGCTCAACCTCCCCAGCCCCGACGCGAACCCGGACTCGCCGGCCCCGTACAACGAGCTCGAGGTCACCCAGGAGGAGGCGGTCGGCCACGTTGTCAGCTCCGCCGGGCGCTCGCTCGTCGTCCTCTCGGGCGGCTCCAAGATCGACGACGACCAGTTGCTCGACCAGACCCGCTTCATCATGGAGGCCGGCGGCTCGGGCGTGATCTACGGCCGCAACGTCTGGCAGCGGGGGCACTCCGAGGCGCTCGAGATCATCGAGCAGATCAAGGAGATCATGCTCTCGAACGTCACGCGCATCCCGTAGCGGGCGACGCGTCGGCTCAGACGACCCGGCTGCCCCGGCCCGGGCTCTCCAGCGGGGCGGCGGTGCCGTCCGGCTTCACTCCCGGCTCGTCCGGGTGGGGCTCGCGGAGCGGGTCGTACGCGATCGGCTCGATCTCGGGGTTCTCCGGCGGGCAGCCCCCGCGGCTGCCGGGAACGAGCACCATCGCGAACTCCTGCGTGTCCATCTCCTTGCTCATCTCCCTCCTGGCCATGCGGATAACCGCCGGTACGGCGAATAAACGGACAATCGGAACAAAGTTCGGGCCGCGCTCACTCCACCCCGGCCGGTTCGGGTCGCGATCACCCCACGGCGGGCGGTTCCGATGGCGGGCCCCACCGTCCAATGGTGGGCCCGTCGACCGTCCCGGTGGTGGGCCCGTCGACCATCGCGAACGACCGACATCGCGCGTTTGTCGGTCGTTCGCGATGGGTCCCGATGGCTGCCCCCTCCACCGGCTTGAGGGCGATCGGAAGGGGCGCCCGACGGCTGTGGGAGGGGCGCCGGACGCTCGTGTCAGGTTGTACGGGACATGAGCACGGGCAAGCTGGGGTCCTTGGCGGCGGCGGCGATCGTCGGGGGCACCCTCGTCGGGTGCGGTGGAGACGGCGGTGAGCCCACGCCGAGCGCGCACTCGATCCGGACGCCCGTCGTGCGGGTCGTGGACGGCGACACGATCGTCGCGTCGGTGGACGGCGCCGAGGAGTACGTGCGCTACATCGGCGTCGACACGCCCGAGACGGTGAAGCCCGGCACGCCGGTCCAGTGCTACGGCCCGCAGGCGAGCGAGGAGAACCACCGCCTGGTCGAGGGGCGCACGGTGCGGCTCGTCTTCGACCGGGAGCGCCGCGACGACTACGGGCGCCTGCTGGCCTACGTCTACACGGGCGTGGGGCAGGGCGCTGAGAGCCCGCGGTTCGTCAACGCGGCGCTCGTGCGCGACGGCTACGCGCGCACGCTCACGATCGCGCCCAACACCGCCCACGCGCCCCTCCTGGCCCACCTCCAGGCGCGCGCCGGGAAGGCCGGCCGCGGCCTGTGGGGCGCCTGCTGAGCGATAGGCCGCGCTCGTGGCGTATGCCACCCGCGAATGGTTGGGATTCGCTCACACGTCTGCTAGTTTGCGAACTCGCCGCGTAGGCGTCGCCCCGCCGCGCGGTTCCCCCGGCTCGTCCGACGTTCCGAAACGCCTGGGAGTGCCCTTCTGATGAGAATGCGTGAGAGCATCGAGTCGTTCGAGCTGGCTTTCGAGCAGGAAGCCGCGCTGGAGCGACGCCGCCGCACGCAGCTCCGTCAGCGGGCCGCGAACCGCTCCCGCGCGCGTCGCATCCAGCGAACCGAGCAGCGCGGGACGGTCGCCTTCGGCGTCCTCGTCGTCGCGCTCTCGCTCACGGTCGTGACCGTGACCGTGGTCATGTTCGAGTCGCTCGCGTGGCTGATGGGCTAGCGCCCTCCGCCCCGCCGCCTACAGCTAGTCGTCCGAGAGCTTGTCGAGCGCCTTGTCGACGCGCCTGGCGGGGCTCCCGTTCGGGTTCGCCGCACCCTTGCTCTCAGCCATCCGCTCTTCCTGGATCGACAGGTAGACCTCCTTGCGGAAGACCGGAACCTCCCGCGGGGCGGAGATACCGAGGCGGATCTTGTCGCGCGACACGGCCAGCACGGACACCTCGACCTCGTCGCCGATCATGATGCTCTGATTCGTCTTGCGGGTGAGAACCAGCATCTCGCCTCCTTCGAAGCGGGGCTTCCCGGCCGGGGGCGACCGGTCCAGATTTTCAGGGTAGCTACTGGAACCCAGGTACGCCACCTACAACCGTTCGTCTATCGACGTGCCCTCGCCAAGACGGCCATGTAGCGCGGTCAGCCGGCCTGAAGGTCAGCCGGATGAGAGCGCGACGGCCGTGACTCCCACGTCGAAGTAGAGAATCCCGCTGGTCGAATTCGATTCCTCTCGGCAGTCAAGCCCGAACGAGTGCTGACCGGGCGGAAAGACGCCGGTGACGGTCGAGGTGCTGAAGTTCTCCTGGTGGTCGGGCGCATCCACGGTCACGAACATCAGGCTGTTGTTGAGAGGCCCGCTCGTGGTGCCGATCCGACAGTTGCCCCTCGCGGGGCTTGAGCTGTCCTCGCGCACGGCATATCCCTGCCCGATCACGAGAACACGGGCCGACCGTTTCAGGTCGATGGTGACGACCGCGCACGGGAAGAAGTCACCCGGGGGGTACTCCGGGTTGCAGGTGTTGCTGCCATTCGAGCGCCCGAGGCCGCCGAGGACCGCGGCTGGAACCTGGCTCAAGCTCGACTCGACCACGTTCTTGTTCTTGCCGGCCGCCGCGCTATGCCCATAGATCGTGTTCGGGCCCACCTGGCTGTTGTTGGACACGACGAAGGCCCCCAGGGCTGTGCCGCCCCCGATCACGAGGAAGACGGCCAAGGTCGCCATGACGTTCGCATAGGTGAGCCGATGGCGGATACGGCGCATGCTTCCTCCCTCGATTGGACGGGCCATGGCGACCCTATATCGGAGAGGAGGCCACGTCCAGCGGACAGGCGGTCACTCTGCCGCCGTCCAATCCCTTGGGCCATTGGTGGTGCAGTTCGAACGACCGCCAAAGTCGACCTTCACCGCCTTGAACTCTCCGTGGGCCTTGTTCCCCCTCCGATTGAACTTGCCGCTGATGGAAACCCTGCCGCCCA
>DATBFS010000015.1:0-2431 GCA_036558385.1 Solirubrobacterales bacterium
CAACCGGATCAAGGACCGACCCGACGACCTCGAGCTCTTCGTCGAGGGCATCGTCACCTACCACATGGTCACCGAGGGGGTCCTGGCGATGCCCGGGCAGCGGATCATGATCGAGTACACCGGCGAACACGGCCTCTACCCTGGATTCAACGAGGGCTTCAGCCTCGTGGAGCAGGACGAGCACCGGCACATCGCCTTTGGCGTTCGCTTTTTGAAGGACGTCTGCGACGAGCGCCCCGAGATGAAGGCCGTGATCGTTCGGCGCCTGGAGGAGCTGCTGCCCAAGGCGGCCGAGGTCTTCTGCCCGCCCGAGGCGGACGATCCCTCCGATTTCGTCTCCTACGGCCACCACTCCTCGCAGATCTACGGCTTCGCCTACCAGGCGCTGAAGCGGCGGATGGCAGCGATCGGCGTCGAGATCCCGCCGCCCGAGCGGCTGATGCCGGGGGCGGTGGACTTCGGCGGCCTCGCCGAGCGGCGGGTGCTGGCGGCCGAAGCTCGGAGCTGAGGCGTACTTCTGGTCAGTTGGCCGCGCTATAGCGCGGTGAAGTGACCATTCCTCCGTTGGCCATGGTTGATTCGCCCGGGCGCTGATGCGAACATACGTTCGTGTCCGGGGCGGCCTCGATCCTGCACGCCGACGCCGACGCGTTCTTCGCCTCGGTCGAGCAGCGGGACGATCCGAGTCTTCGCGGACGGCCGACGATCGTCGGCGGCGGGGTGGTGTTGGCGGCGAGCTACGAGGCCAGGGCGCATGGGATCCACAGCGGGATGGGCGGCCGGCGGGCGCGTCAGCTCTGCCCCACGGCGATCGTGGTCCCGGCGCGTTTTGACGCCTACACCGAGGCCAGCCGGGCGCTCTTCGACCTCTTCGACGAGACTGCGCCGCTGGTCGAGGGGATGTCGCTGGAGGAGGCGTTCCTCGACGTTCGCGGCCTCGAGCGGATCTCTGGGACTCCGCGGCAGATCGCCGAGCGCCTGCGGCGCCGGGCGCGTGAGCGGATCGGCCTGGCGGTCACCGTCGGGGTCGCGAGGACGAAGGTGCTCGCCAAGATGGCGAGCCGCGCGGCCAAGCCGGACGGACTGCTCGTCGTCGAGCCCGGCCGGGAGGAGGCATTTCTCGTGCCTCTCCCAGTCGAGGCGCTCTGGGGGGTGGGTGCGGTGACCGCGGAGAAGCTCCGCTCCCACGGGATCAGCACGATCGGGCAACTGGGGCGCCGGGACGAGGGGGAGCTGGCGATGTTCCTCGGCGGCCATGCCGCGCGGCATCTCCACGCGATCGCGCACAACCGCGATCCGCGGCGCGTGCGGAGCGGCCGGCGGCGGCGCTCGATCGGGACGCAGTCCGCGTTCGCCGGGGGCGGCAAGGACGGCACGGAGCTGGACGCGCTGCTGGTGACCCTCGTCGACCGGGTCACCCGGCGGGCGCGTGCCGCCAACCGCGCCGGCCGCACCGTGACGCTGCGGTTCCGCTTCGCCGACTTCTCACGGGCCACCCGCTCGCGGACGCTTCCTCATCCGACGGCGGGCACCGGCGCGATTCTCGCGGCCGGCCGCGCGCTGCTCCGGACCGCCAGGCCCATGATCGAGCGGCGCGGCATCACCCTCTTGGGCATCACGGTCGCGAACCTCAGCAGCCATGCTCAGCTGGAGCTTCCTCTGGAGCCGCGGGTGGATCCGGCCCTCGACCTCGCCATCGACGAGATCCGGAGGCGCTTCGGCAACGCGGCAATCAGGCGCGGCTCGACCCGGTCAACCCCGCCGCGCCATGTGACGCAGGTGTGAGCGACACGGGTCGAGCCGGCCCTCTATGGCTTCGGCTCAGGTCGGAAGCGGGCCGCCCCCACCTCCACCGCTGCTGCCATCGTCGCCGTCGTGATCGCACGGGTGCGAGTGATGAGACCCGTGGCTGCCCCCGTGGGAGTAACCACGGTCACCCCCGTAGGAGTGATGGTCGTGGCTGGAGCCGCCGCGGCACGCCTGGCTTGCAGGCGCGGCGAGGCCCGCGGCCAACGCCGCGACGGCCCCCGCAGTGGCGAAGAGCTTTCCCCTAGACATCACAGCTCACCTCCAGTTCGCCGCGCGACTTCCTTGTCGCGCGTTGTCGGACCTCCGTCGGGGCGATGGGCGGGTTCCTTGAGGTCGCTGGACGCGATCGCGCGCTGATGGACGAACGGACAGACCGAGCGACGGGTGGCTAGGGTCCCGTTCCCGTGAGCACCGTCCGTGAGGCCGCCTTCGAGCTCTTCCGCGAGCACGGCATGACGACGATCTTCGGCAACCCGGGTTCGACCGAGCTGCCGATGCTCGCCGAGTTCCCAGACGACTTCCGCTACGTCCTCGGCCTGCAGGAGGCGGTGGCGGTGGGGATGGCCGACGGCTATGCCCAGGCCTCCGGCAAGCCGGCGCACGTCAACCTCCACACCGCGCC
>DATBFS010000016.1:0-13468 GCA_036558385.1 Solirubrobacterales bacterium
AGCCTGCTCGAGGCGAGCGGCGGCGACGACCCGTTCGCGAACACCGACAAGCTGGCGAAGGACTACGGGCTGGACGAGTGCGCCAACTGACGCGGACGGGGGCGTGAGCGCCCTCGACCGCATCTCGATCGCCGCGATCGCCGACACGGCCAGCGACCTCGCCGCGCAGGCGCGCCAGGCCGAGGCCGCTGGGGTCGACTGCGTCTGGACCCCCGAGCTGTTTCGCAGCTCGGTCACCCAGGCGACCTGGATCGCCGCGGCGACCGAGCGAATCGGCGTCGCCACCGGGATCGCCTGGGCGTTCACACGTAGCCCATTCATCCTCGCGGTCACGGCACTCGACCTGGACGAGATGTCGGAGGGCCGATTCAGGCTCGGCCTGGGCGCGGGGGTCAAGCGCCTCAACGAGACCTGGCACGGCGTGGAGTACGGGCGCCCGGCGCCTCACCTTCGCGAGACGATCGAGGCCGTGCGCCTGATCATGCACAAGGCCCACGCCGGCGAGCCGATCCGCTACGAGGGCACCTACCACGACATCGACATCAAGGGCTGGGTGCGCCCGCATCCGCCCGCCCGCGAGTCGGTGCCGATCTACGCCGCCGCGGTCCAGGAGGGGATGGCCCGAATGGCGGGCGACGTCGCCGATGGGCTCATCGGCCACCCGATCTGCTCGCTGCGGTGGCTCGACGAGGTGCTGGTCGCGAGCTTCGAGCGCGGGCTCAGCCGGTCGGGGCGAGACCGCGCGGGCTTCGACTTCATCCCCACGGTGAGCTGCGCGATCTCCGACGACGAGGAGGCCGCGTATGAGGCCGCGCGCCGGACGATCTGCTTCTACGCCACGGTCCGTACCTACGCTCCGCTCTGGGAGATGCACGGGTTCGCCGACGCAGCCGCCGCGGTCGGTGAGGCGTTCCGCGCGGGGGACCTCGCGGCGATGCCCGCGGCCGTGCCCGACGAGATGGTCGACACCTACTGCGCCGCCGGTCCAATCGACAAGGTCCGGGCTCGCGTCGCCGAGGTGGCCGAGCGCGGCGACGGCGTCTTCCTCACGCCACCGAGCTACTTCATTCCGCCGGAGGAGCTCGCCGCCTACCAGGCACGGATCGTGGACAGCTTCGCGCCTATGTCCGGTCGCGGCTAGGGACGAAGTCCCGGCATTGGCATTACGGCCTGCCGCCCCGTAACAGGCAGTAACCCGCCGCCCCCGGACGCGGGAGCAGATGGGAGATGCCCGAGCCGTAGGTGAGGGCAAGGTGTTCAGGGCGGGAGCGGAGGAGGAGGCGGCGTTATCAGACGAGCCGTCCGCCGACGAACTGCACCATCCCGGCCAGCCGCTGGCGAACGTTCGTGAAGCCGCGCTCGGCGAGCGCGTCGACGATCTCGTCCGATTCGAAGATCCGCATCCCGCTGGCGCCTTGCAGCAGCGGCTTCAGCGGTCGGAGCGTGACCTGACGGCGCACCGAGGTCATCAGAGCGATCCGCCCCCCGGGGGCGAGCACCCTTCGCATCTCGTCGAGGGCGACGAAGGGATCGGCGAACAGGTGCAGGGCGGCGAAGCAGCAGACCCCGTCGAAGACTCCATCGCGAAATGGAAGCTGAGTCGCGTCGGCCCGCATCAGGGCGACGTTCCCCAGGCCGGAGGCCTCCAGGTCGGCGACGCCGCGGTCGAGCATCGTCCTCGACGCGTCCGTGCCGACCACGAGGCCACGGTCTCCCACCGAGCGCGCGAACTCCCGCGTGAAGTTACCCGGCCCGCACGCAAGGTCGAGCACGACGTCGCCGGAGCCGAGCCCCAGGAGCAGTCGCGCGATCCGGATCTCCTCGGCCATCCCGGGGCCCGTGACTCCCTTGACCACCCGCGCAAGTCCCGGCCGCCAATAGCGCTCGTAGATGGCGGGGACGAACCGGGTGGTCATCAGGTCCTGGGTGGCCCCGGTCGACGGCAGCTCACCGTCCAGCAGATCGAGATATCCGGCCGAAGTTGTCGCGGGATCGCGAGCCCGTTCCGCCGCCTCCGGGATCAGCAGCTCCACGGTCCGCCCGATGGCATCGAGGCCGGGGTGTTCGGTGGAGGGCATGCGCCGGGGCGTCAGTGCGCCGGCGGGGTGCCGGGCCCGACGCCTCGGGGATCGCCGGAGTGGCGGGCGAGCTCCTCGAGCCGCGCGATCTGCCGCTCGCCCTCCATCCGTGCCGGGTCGCCCGCGTCGAGTCCGTCGATCAGGCGCTGGATCCGGTTGCGGATCTGCAGCGCGAAGTGGGGCGTCGAGGGGCCGGCCAGGGCGCGGATGTCCTCGACCGTGGTTCGATGGCCGCGCACGAGCCGGTCCGGGCGCTCGGCCTCGCTCACGACTTCTGGCTCCTCGTCCGGTTCATGGTTTGGCTGGCCTCGATGGCTCGCGCTCGGGTGGGCCGGTCCGACCGCTTGGGCTCGGGCCGGGGCCGGACCTTACCTGGGCGACCTCCGCGAGATCGTCGATCTGGGCCTGGACTCCGACCGAGATCGCATCCTGGTCGCCGATCAGCCAGACGTGGTTGTAGACCGCTCGGGTGGGGTCGCTCACGTAGCCCGGCTTGACGTCGAGCAGGTAGCTCCGCAGCGGATCGGGAAGCTGGGTCGGGTCGTCGGTGAGGAGGAGCGGTCCCCAATCCCCGCTGGCGGACAGCGCGGATGCCGCGCCCGCGTCCAGGGGGCGCGAGTCGTTCGCGATCTCGAATCCGTGCCCCGGGTCGCTGATGTTCCAGCCGAAGGTGCCGTCGACGTAGCGCGCGAAGTCGATCGCGTTCTGGACGGGATCGTCCGCCCCGATCCGCTTGACGGTTGCCGCCACCTTGTCCGCCTGCGCCAGCGCTTGGTCGGAGATCACCGACGAAGGGCCCAGCGCGTACACGGGCAGCCCTTTCAGGCGGCGAAGTGCCTCCAAGGTCGGCTTGGGAACGGCGTCCCGCTCGACGAACAGGACCGGGTCCCCCGACCGCGCGGCCCAGGCGGCGGCGGGCATCGCATACTCCGGCCTCTGGGAGCTGACGAGGAGGACGTGCTCCGGCGGCTCGCCGCTGAGGGTCCGGCGCAGGCGTTGGATCGCGACCGCGAGCTCCGCCGGGTTGCCGCCGCTCACGCGCACCGTGCCGAGCCCCGACGGGGCGGCGGCCGTCCCCACGGCGAACACCTGGTGGTCGCCGGTCGCCGCCGAGCCGGTCGGGGCGAGTGCCTCCAGCGCGTCGGCGGTGAGGTCGGGCGTCGTGTCAGATCCCGTGATCAGGATCGGCGCACCCACGGGCGGCGCCATGAGGCTCGCCGCCGCGATGCCCGAGGCCCAGTCCCCGCCGTCCACGAGCGTCACCGCGTCCGGGCCCTCCACGCCTCCCGTCGACGGGAAGACGGCGAGCGCCACCCCAGCCGCATCGGCGACCGGATCGACGCCGGCCACACGAGTCGTGTTCTTGGTCGCGAAGGCGGGGAAGCCCAGGTCCTCGACGGCTTGGGGCTGCTGTTCCTGGACCACGACACGCGGGGCGGTCGATTGGGCCGAGTCGCCGTCGTCGTCCCTGAGTGAGTCGACGAGGAGATAGGCGCCGATTCCCAGCCCACCGAGCGCCACGACGGCCGCGCCGAGGATCGCCAGGTGCCGTCTCCAATCCACCCACACGGCCGTGAACATACCTGCGGCGCCTCAATCCACCGCGCCCCACGCCTACGCGGGCGTCGGGCACGAGGCACCGGCCTGCGGCGCGTCCGTGGCCGGCGTCGGTACACTTCAGCACTGGTTGACTGACCAGTCAATCGGCCGCAGGGCCGTCGACCCGGCCCGTCGGCGAGGCGACATATCACGGAGGGCACAAGATGGATTTCGGTGTGAGCGACGAGCAACGCGAGTTCAGGGACCTGTGCCGCAGATTCGCCGCCGAGGTGATCCGCCCGACCGCCGCCGAGCACGACGCCGAGGAGTCCACGCCGTGGGAGGTCATCAAGGCCGCACGCGAGTGGGGCCTCGAGGGGATCGACCACCTGCAGCGCCTGGCCGGCGACCCCGACGGCCAGTTCTCCGTGATCTACGCCGAGGAGCTCCACTGGGGGTGCGCCGGGATCGCGCTCGCGATCTCCGGATCCAGCCTCGCGGCGGCAGGCCTGGCTTCCTCCGGCACTCCGGAGCAGATCGCGAAATGGGTGCCGGAGTGCTTCGGCGTCGGCGACGAGATCAAGCTCGGCGCCTACGCGGTCACCGAGCCACAGGCGGGCTCGGACGTCAAGAGCCTTCGCACGACCGCGAAGCTCGACGGCGACGAGTGGGTCCTCAACGGGACGAAGGTCTTCATCACCAATGGCGGCATCGCCGACGTCCACGTGGTCGTCGCCACGGTCGATCCCGAACTGGGCCACAGGGGCCAGGCGTCCTTCGTGGTCCCGAAGGGGATCCCCGGGCTCAAGCAGGGCAAGAAGGAGTCGAAGCTCGGCATTCGCGCCTCGCACACCGCCGAGGTGATCCTCGAGGACTGCCGGATCCCGGTCGACAACCTGCTCGGCGGCATGGAGAAGCTCGAGCGCAAGCTCGAACGCGCCCGGTCGGGCGAGTCCAGCGGGCGTGCGTCGAACGCGCTCGCGACGTTCGAGCTCACGCGCCCCGTCGTGGGCGCCTCGGCGCTGGGCATCGCCCAAGCGGCCTACGAGTGGACGCTGTCCCATCTCGACAACGGCGGTTCGGTCGACCCGATCTCCGAATATCTCGACGAGAGCTCGACCGCCGGGCGCCCACCGCTGGAGCGCCAGGCGGTCCAGCAGCGACTCGCGGACGTGGCCACGGAGATCGAGGCGGCCCGCCTGCTCGTCCAACGGGCGTCCTGGATGGGGCGAAACGGCATCCCGATGACGGGTGGACAGGGCTCGATGTCGAAGCTGAAGGGCGGCGACGTGGCGATGTGGGCCACGCGCACCTGCATGGACCTCGTCGGCCCCTACGCGCAGACCCGGGACTGCCCGCTCGAGAAGTGGTTCCGCGACGCGAAGATCTACCAGCTGTTCGAGGGCACGGCGGAGATTCAGCGCCTGGTCATCTCGCGCATGCAGGCGACCGAGTATCGGGAGCGGCTGGCCGACGGCGCCGCAATCGCGGCGGAGGCGAGCGCGGCCGCGGCGTCCGGCAACGGGAGCCGCGCCAACGGCGAGCGCCCGCGGCCGTCGGGGTCGCAGAACGGCGCCGGCCACTCGGAGGAGCCCGCGGCAAGCCCGGCCTGATGCGGGCGGGCCCGGCCCGCTCGACCATCCGTCCAGCATCGGTTAAAGCTCGGCGCCAATGGCGCCGATATCGGGAGCGGAGTACCAACCCGGTGCTCCGTTCAGCCCGCTGACTCGCCCGAGAGGGACGACGTTGAATCCGATGCGCCATTTGAGTCCGATCCGCCATCCCTATCTGTTCGGCGGAGGGATCTCAGGCGCATTGATCGCCTTCGCCGTAGCGGCGTTCATCTCGTTGACGGCCGTCGTCTCCCAGACGCAGCTTCCGGGCGGCCCGGCCAGCGTGCTCAACGGCCACCCGGGGACCCTGACGATCCCGGGAGGCGCGGGCGCGGCCCAGACGGGCGCCGCCGCCCGGACGGGCGCCGCCGGCCCCACCATCGCGGGCCCGGGCTCGGCGCTTCCGCCGAATGCCCTCCTCGGCACCGGCCCGCTCACCGGTACCGGGGGTTTCACCCTCTCCCCCGGCACCGTCGGTTCAACAACGACGGGGACGCCGGGTGGCCCGCGAACCGGGCCTGGAAACGGTCCCGGAGACGGGCGCGGACCCAATGACGACGCAAGCGGCAACTCGGGCCCCGGATTCCTGGCTCCCGGCCAGGGCGTGAACGAGCTCGCCAAGGGCACAGCCGTGCCGACCTTCCTGTCCTCGAGCCCGGCCCCGGCCGCCAGCGCGGCAGCGCCCGACCCGACCGACGATGCGGACGTCACAATTCCGACGCCGCCCACGACCGAGCCGCCGCCCGTCACCGAGCCGCCGCCCGTGGCCCAGCAGCCCGATCCGACCGACGATCCCTCCACCGAGGAGCCCGCTCCCGCCCCCACCGATCCGCCGCCCGCGACCGAGCCTCCTCCGGACGCCACCCAGCCCGGCTCGGGCACCGTGCCTGACGCCGGTTCACCCGATCCGACCGACGATCCCTCCACCGAGGAGCCCGCTCCCGCCCCCACCGACCCGCCGCCCGCGACCGAGCCTCCTCCGGACGCCACCCAACCCGACCCCGTGACCGAGCCCGAGACCCCGCCCGTCGAGGCGGTCCCGCCGGACCCGGTGGTGGCCCCGGATCCGACGGAGCCCGGCGGCGAGCAGCCCAACCCGGTCGACGCACAGGCACCCGAGGGCCAGTAGCAGGCGGTGATGGTGATGCGCTTCCCTCGGTTCCGACCAGCCACACAGGTCCGCGCCAAGGCCCGGCGGCCTTCGCGGCGCTCGCTGATCGCGGGCGTCGTCTTGGCGGCGGCCGGGGTCCTGGCCGGCTACCTGGCGGCCGTCGGCGCGAGCGGATCGGGTGCTGCCCGGCCCGAAGCCGGCGCGACCCCCGTCAAGGTTGCGTCCCGCCCGGCCACGCACGGCGAGGCCGCGGCGGCCGCGTTGGGCAAGATCTCGCTTCTGAGGAGGCAGACGGTCAAGACGAGGATCTCGAGTCACGCGATCATGACCAACAAGAACTCGGGAGACTTCGTCGGCCTGACCTGCCCAAGGGGATACACGGCGATGTCCGGAGGGGCGGTGACCGGGTTCATCAACCTGCTCGTCTCGCACTCCGCGCCGATCAAGCCGACAGGGCGCCAGCGGTACACGCCCCGTACCTGGTGGGTTGCGGTCACCAACGTCCCGATCGACACCCACGCCGAGGATCCCCTGCCCTGGCATCCAGTGGTCAACTGCGTCAACCACGTCAGGGTCGGCAAGTAGCCGTCAAACGGTCTCGGGCTATCACCCCCAGCGCTTAAGCTCGGGGCGATGAGCCACACTCATCAGCACTCCCACGCCTCCGGGGCTGCGCTGGGCCGAGCGGGGCCGGATCCCACCGCGGAGCGGCGGGAGGGAAATCGGAGGCGGATGACGATCGCGCTGGCGATCAACCTGGCGATGCTTGTGGCGGAGGCGTTCGGCGGGGTTCTCACCGGGTCGCTCGCGCTGCTGGCCGACGCGGGCCATGTGCTCTCCGACGTGGGGGCGATCGTGCTCGCCCTGCTCGCGGCGACGCTCGCCGCCCGGTCCGGTGGTCCGAGGCGGACCTTCGGCTACCAGCGGACCGAGGTGATTGCCGCGCTCGTCAACGGGGTGACGCTGGTGGCGATCTCCGTCCTGGTCGTGGTCGCGGCCATCGACCGGTTGGGCGATCCGCCCAGCGTCGAGGGCGCGGGCGTGATCGTCCTGGGCGTGGTGGGGATGCTCGGAAACGGAGTCGCGACCTGGGTTCTCGCCCGCGGTCGCCGAGACGACCTGAACCTGGAGGCCGTCCTTCGCCACTCGGCGGCGGATGCGCTGGGCTCGATCGCGGTCGTGGTCTCCGGCGCCGTCATCCTCGCGACCGGATGGCGGCCGATCGACCCGCTCGCGAGCATCGCGATCGCCGTGCTCATCCTCGCGTCGTCGATACGCCTCGTCAGGGAGCCACTCGACGTCCTGATGGAGGCGGCGCCCCCGGGGACCGACGTCGAGGCGATCGCACGCTCCGTCGGTTCGGTTCCAGGCGTTCGGGAGGTGCACGAGCTCCACGTCTGGACGGTCACGCCCGGGTTCGAGGCGCTCGCGGCGCACGTGGTCGTGGCGCGCGGCGAGGATCGCGATCGGGCGCGGCGCGAGCTCGAGTTCCTGCTCCGCGACCGCTACGGGATCGAGCACACCACGCTCCAGATGGAGGAGGAGGCCGACGATGCGGAGCTCCTCCAGGTGCAGACGAAGGCCCGTCGGAGCTGACGGCTGAAACCCTCCTAAAACCGGTGAAAAGTCGCTTGCAGCAGGCATAACGACTGTTAAGAGAAGCTCGCAAAAGCGACGATCCTGATACCCTGCCGCCCGCACTGTGCCGAGTTCACCCGGTCCTGGGGCCGGGTGGAGCGGGGGAACCATCTTCCTCCAGGGGCGAAAGGTCCAAGGCCGCATGGGGCCAAGCGGACCAAGCGCGACTCCTCAGCGCGAGCCCGACAGCTAACCCCGTAGGCACTCGAGTGAGAAATGAGCAGACGGAACAGCCGACCCTTCGCCCACCGCCGTCCAGCGCTGCTTGCGCTGGTTGGCGCCCTGCTGGCCGCATCCGCCCTGTGGGTCGCCGGCGCCCCCGCCTCTGACCTTCAGTCGAAGCTCGACCAAAAGAAGGACGAGCTCGCCCATACGAAGGAGCGGGCGGGGGTGCTCTCCACGACGATCGAGCGCGTGGGCGATCGGCTGGACCACCTGCGAGGGCAGGTGGCGGACCTGCGAAACCAGCAGGCGACCGTTCAGGACCAGCTCGCTCGCGCCAAGGCCGAGCTGAAGCGCGACAAGGCCCGGCTTGTGCTACTCCGCGCCCGCCTCAAGCGGGCGCTCAGCTCACTCCGCCAGCGCCTGGTCGAGATCTATGAGTCCGACCAGCCCGACACGATGACGGTCATCCTCAACTCGAAGGGGTTCAACGACCTGTTGAGCCGCTACGAGTACCTGCGGCGGGTGCAGAACCAGGACACCTCGATCGCGGGGCGCGTGCGCGGCCTGCGAAACCAGGCCAAGGACACGGTCGACCGCGTGCGGGCCGAGCGCAACGAGATCGCGGCCAAGGAGGCCCAGCTCGAGCGCATGCAGGCGACGCTCGCCGCCCGTCAGGGCGACCTCGTCGACGCCCGCGCCTCCGATCAGCAGCTCCTGGGCAAGGTCCAGGACACCCAGCAGCGGCTCGAGGGCGACGTGAGCGACATCCAGGGCCAGATCCAGGCCCAGCTCCAGGCCGCGCAGGCGGCCCAGGCCGCGCCGGCGGCCCCGGCAGCTCCCGGCCCGGTTCAGGGCGAGAGCTCGTCGGGCTTCATCTGGCCGGTCAACGGCCCGATCACGTCCCCGTTTTGCGAGCCGCGCCCCTGGGAGGCGTGCCACCCGGGGATCGACATCGGCGTCCCGTCGGGCACCCCGATCCGCGCCGCCGCGGCGGGCACGGTTGCGATCGCCGGACCGGAGAGCGGCTACGGGAACTACACGTGCATCGACCACGGTGGCGGGCTCTCAACCTGCTACGCACACCAGGAGTCGATCTCGGTCGCCGTGGGCCAGCACGTCAGCCAGGGACAGGTGATCGGCATCAGCGACTGCACGGGCCTGTGCTTCGGTCCGCATCTCCACTTCGAGGTCCGGGTCAACGGCCAGGTGACGGACCCGATGAACTACCTGCCGTAGGAGACTCGGCTGAGCGGCTATGAGCAGCGAGGGCAGAGCCCTCGCAGCACGATCTCGTGCTCCTTCACCTCGAAGGTCGCTCCCTCCGAGACTCGCCGGATCGCACGCTCGAGGCTTCCGTCCTCGAACGGCGTCACCCGTCCGCAGTGATCGCAGACCATGTGGTGGTGGTGCTCGCCGCTCCGCTCCGCGCGCTCATAGCTCGCCCTCTCCCGACCCACGTCCACCCGGTGAACCAACCGGAGTTCCACGAGTTGGTCGAGTGCCCGGTAGATGCTGGCACGGGCAACGGTGAGATTCCGGCTGCGCAGGTCGTCCTCGAGCTCCAGCGCCGTGACAGCGCAGTGATGGTGCGCAAGCGCTTCGATAACGGAGCGTCGAGCACCTCCCTTCTGGTACCCGGCGTGCTGAAGCGTGGCCAGTGCGTCGTTGACCCACTCCTTGTCGGCGCGACCCGCAATTGGGCCGATGGTAGATCCGCGATCGGCTGGGCCGGTTCGCCTCATGCTCTCACCGCTCCAGCCACCACCGCGAGCAGGTAGAGCGCCACTAGCGACAGTGCGACGGAGGCGCCGGCGGCGGTGCCGAGGTAATAGGAAACGTAGATGCCCAGGAAGCCCCCCAGCGCGGCCGCGCCAGCCGAGATCAGCATCATGGTTCCGAGCCGGGCAGTAAGTCGCCGGGCCACCATCGCCGGTCCGATGAGTACGGCGAGGACCAGCAGATTGCCAAGCCCCTGGATCGCGACGACCACAACCAGCCCGGTGAGCAGGAGAATCGCGGTTTCCGCCACCGCGGGACGAAGGCCGAGAGAGGCCGCGGCGGCACGATCGAACCCGGTGACCAGCAGCTGACCATGAAGGAGGCGCAGCACGCCGAGAACGACGATGGCGCTGATGGCAGCTAGCACGAGATCCGTGTCGGAGGTGCCGAGGACGTCCCCGAACAGAAGATTTGAGAGTCCCGGCGGAGAGGCACGAGACAGGGCGATCAGCGTTCCCGCTCCGAAGAGGGTGGTGACGACCACAGCGATCGCCGTGTCGCTACCGACGGTCGGAACCTGGCGCGCGGCGGCGATCGCGAGGGCGGCGACAACGGCGCCGACGATGCCGCCGGTCACGAGCGAGCTTCCAAGCAGCGTGGCGAGCACCAGCCCCGGGAACAGCGCGTGGGAGAGCGATTCGGCGCTGTACGAGAAGCCGTACAGCACCACCCAGCAACCGAGCGTCCCGGCCCCTATTCCCACGAGCACCAGCTCCAGGATCGCCCTCCTGAGGATGGGGTCCCTGATGGGGTCCGTGATCGCCCCGGAAGTCGTCAGCGCCGCGAGCTCAAGTCGCATGTTCGTGGTGGTGCGGGGGCAGGATCAGTCGCCCGGGTTGATCCGGGAGCTCGACGATGGCGCCGCCGTACGTGGCCTCGAGAGTCGGCAGATCGAGCACCGTGCTCGGCTCCCCGAAAGCGATCTGGCGGTGGTTAACGCACAGAACCCGGTCCATCCGGTGGGCCTGTTGGAGGTCATGGCCGGCGACCACGACGCTGCGCCCGGAGGAGGCCAAGCTCGCGATCAACTCCTCGAGCCCCGCGGCGCTCGTCGTGTCCAGGCCGGTGAAGGGCTCGTCGAGCAGGAGAATCTCGGCCTCTTGAGCCAGTCCGCGGGCGATCAGGACGCGCTGGCGTTGACCACCCGAAAGCTCACCGAATGTCGCATGCTCGGAGTCACCGAGGCCGACCGCTCGAAGCGCCTCCCGCGCCGCCTGGCGTTCCGACCTCCCGGGGCGTCGCCACCAAGGCAGGCGCGCGAGCGTACCCATCAACACAACGTCGAGCGCGGACACCGGATAGTCGAGGCGTGAGCGCTCCGTCTGGGGCACCACCCCGCGTCGAGCCCTCACTTGCAATGAGCCGGCGAGCGGATCGAGCTCGCCGAGGAGGACGCGAAGCAGCGTCGTCTTGCCACCGCCGTTGGGACCGAGCAGGGCGACTCGCTCTCCCCGGGTGATCGTGAACGTGAGGTGTTCGATCGCCGCGCGGTCGTTGTATCCGGCGGCGAGGTCTCGCGCCTCCACCAATGGGCCCGATGAGCTCATCCCTGTCCCGTCTTTAACCCGCACCAAGGCATGACCGCGAGCCGCCGGTGAATCCGCGGACCATGGCCTGGGCATTGGCGCGCTCCATTCCGACGTAGGTGGAGCCCGGGGAGCCGCTGGGCCCGAGGCTGTCGCCATAGAGCGTGTAGTCGGAGCTCGCGCCGGTCTCATTGGCGATCGTCTGGGCGAGCTTGGGGTTGATCGAGCTCTCCGGGAAGACGGCCTTCACGTGCTCGCGGCGAATTAGGTCAACGAGGTTCGAGACCGCCTGCGCGGATGGCTGCGCCTCGGTCGTCTGCGAGGGGATCACGGCGCCCACGACGTCGATCCCGTAGCGCTGGGCGAAGTAGTTGAAGGCATCGTGGTCGGTGACGAGCTTGCGCACGCGGGCTGGAACTGACGCCATGCACGCGGCGATTTGGTGGTCCAGACCGCGAAGCTCGGCCAGATAGCGCGAGGCGTTGCGGTGGAAGGTGGCCGCGTGGGAGGGGTCAAGGCGCGAAAGCTGCCTCGCGATCACGCGAACCGCGGCCTCGGCGTTCCGCGGGTCGTGCCACCAGTGCGGGTCGTATTTGGAGGCCTCAGGCCCGCTCGACTCGCCGGACAGCTTCACCGGCACGTCCGCGCCGAGATCCACCACGGTGGCGCCGCTGCCGCTCTCGTCGACGACCTCGCCGATCCAGCTGTCGAGGTTGTCGCCGTTGGCGAACACGATGCTCGCTCCGGCGGCGTTCTGGACGTCGCTCGGTCGCGGCTCGTACTGGTGTGCGTCGGTGTTCGGCTGGATGATCTGATCGACATCGACCGCGCTCCCGCCGACCTCGCGGACGAAGTCTGCGATCTGGGTTGTCGTCGCGACCACCCCTGGGGCTCCTGAGCTCCCGTCGGTCGAGCCCCCACAGCCGGTGACCGCCAACAGCACAACGAGCGTCGCGCTCGCCGCCGCCGCAAGGCGCCGCCGTGGCCACGAAATCCGGGCGATCGCCGCGACGGCAAACAGGCCACCCGCGATCACGGCGATCGTGGCGCCCGGAGGTGCGTTCGTCTTCACCGACGCCCAGAGGCCGACCACTCCTTCGGTCGCGGCCAGACTGATGCTCGCGACTTGCAGGGTCACAATCCGGCTGGTGAACAGACGCGCAGTGGCCGCCGGAAGGACGAACAGCGCGCTGACGAGGATCGCGCCGACCGCGGAGAGCGCCGCCGTTGCCGAGAGGGCGATCAGCCCCAGCAGGACAGCGTCGAGCGGGAGGGGAGGGGAGCCGAGGCTGGGGGCTGCATCCGGGTCGAAGCCGACCGCGAGCCAACGTCGGCCGACCAATCCGGCGGCGATGACGACGGCAATGGCCGCGATCGCCGCGACGACGATGTCCTGACGACTGATCAGGAGGAGGCTCCCGAACAGAAGCGTCTCGATGTCCGAGCCCGAGTGGAAGACGTCGCTGGCGAGGATCACCCCGAGAGCCAGGCAGGCGACGAGCGCAAGAGCGGTCGTGGCGTCCTCGCCGACCACCCGGCCGCGGCCGAGCGCGAGCATCAGGACGGTGAAGGCGATCGCGGCGCCGAACGCTCCGAGCGGCGCCGAGAAGCCCACTCCCGCCGCGAGGACCAGCCCGGGAAAGGTCGCAGTGCCTACGGCGTGCGAGAAGAAGGCGAGATCGCGAAGGACGATCCAGGTGCCAAGCAGGCCCGCCGGGACCGACAGGATGAGGATCTCGACGAGGCCGCGCTGGACGAAAGGAAGGCTGAACGGTTCGAGCAACTCGACCGGGACCCTAGCAGGGCTATGAGACTGAGTCTTATTCTCAGACTGGTTTAGCTGCAGCCTAGTGTCTAGTGGGCATGGCCGGCGTTCCCCCGTACGGCTTCGGGGGGCACGCGGGATGCAAGCACGGCGGCCAACCCGGTGGTGAGCGGCACCGACGCGAGCAACCCGATGGACCCCACCAGGGTGGCGACGATCGGCTCGGCGATGTCCTGCGTGTTCACCGCGTCCCC
>DATBFS010000017.1:0-9073 GCA_036558385.1 Solirubrobacterales bacterium
TACGCGCTCAAGCACGGTGAGCTCAAGGTGACCAAGTCGGTCACCGTGCACGGCGCCGGGCAGCGACGCACGGTGATCGACGCGCGGCGGGACAGCCGTGTCTTCGACGTGAAGGCGCCGGGCGCGGAAGTCGTTCTCAGCGGCCTCGCCGTGGTGCACGGGAAGGCGCCGGAGGGCGGCGGGATCCTGAACGCGGGGAGCCTCACCCTTCGCAGCGTCCGCGTCAGGGACAACCTGGTGGCGCCGCCGTCGGGAGGGCTCTTCGGCGGTGGCATCGCGACGTCCGGCGACCTCGCCGTCAAGCGGAGCGCGGTGATCGGAAATCGCGCTCGCGGCGATGGCTTCGGCGGCGGGATCGCGGCGTCGGGCTCGCCCGCCGGACCCGTCGGCTCGGTGTCGATCATCCGCAGCACGATCTCGCGTAACCAGGCGGCGGGCGCCGGCGGACTCCTCTTCCAGTCCATCGATCCGCCGGGCGACCAATCGGTCGAGATCCGCGAGAGCACGTTCGCCGACAACATCGCCGACCGGCACGTGACGGGCAACAGCGTCGGCGGCGCCTTCTATTACAGCGTGGTCACCAATTCGGGCTCGCCGGAGATGTCGCTGAAGGTCACACGGACGACGTTCGCCCGCAATCAGGCCGTCGGCGGGATCCAGGGAGTCGGTGGGGCGGTGCTCTTCGAGGCGATCGCCAACTCCGCGGCGACCTTCCCGCTCACGCTCGTCAACGACACCTTCGCGAGCAACCGCGCGGGCGATTCGAACGTACGCGGAATCGCCGGCGGGCTCTATCTCCTCGGGGTCTTCAACGACCCGGGTTCGAGCTCGACGCAGGCCCTCAACGCCCTGACGATCGCGCGCAACCGCGCCACCGGCCCCAGCGGGCTCGGCGGGGGCGTTCTCTTCGAGCAGTCCGGGACCTTCGCCTCCGTGTTTCGAAACTCGATCATCGCTCTGAACCACGGGGCGAATGGCCCCGACTGCGGGACCCCGACCCCTACGGGCGGCCACAACATCGAGGGCGGAACGAGCTGCGACTTCACGACCGGGGGAGATCTCCAGAACACCGATCCCCTCCTCGGTCAGCTCGCCGACAACGGGGGCCCCACCCAGACCCTGGCGCTGCTGAGGCACAGCCCCGCGATCGGCGCCGGCAACGATGCCACCTGTCCGGCCACCGACCAGCGAGGCGTCCCGCGGCCGCAGGGCGGACACTGCGACATCGGCGCCTTCGAGCGCAAGCGCGGCGAATAGTCAAACCGGCTACAGAGAGGACGGCTCGATGCTGATCTCGACCATGAACGACCTCCCGGGCTATGAGGTGGAGGAGGTGCTGGGCGAGGCGTTTGGGCTCACCGTGCGCTCGCGGAACGTGGGCTCGCAGATCGGGGCCTCGCTGAAGTCGCTGGTCGGGGGTGAGCTCGCGGGGATGACGAAGATGCTCGCCGAGGGGCGCGCGCACGCGACGGAGCGTCTGATCGAGGAGGCGGAGGGCAAGGGGGCCAACGCGATCCTCGCCTTCCGCTTCGACACCTCGGAGCTCGGCACGACGTGGACGGAGATCTGCGCCTACGGCACCGCGGTGAGGGTGCGCAAGCTCTAGCTCGCGGGAGCACCCCGCGTTCGCAGCGCCCGCCAGTCGGCCCACTCCGAGGCCGGCCCGTCGGGTCGGCGGATCGCCCGAGGGTCGCCCTGCGGCAGGCGCGCCAGGAGCTCGCGGTTGCGGGGCTCGGACAGCTGCTGGGCGACGGTTCGCCGCGCGGTGTCGATCACCGGGTTGCGGTTGCGCGAGCTCATCAGGTTCGGCCCCATCGCCTGGAGATCCTCGCTGAGCGGCTGGATCAGGACGACCTCGGTGCCCGCGGCGCGCAGCTTCTTGGCCTCGCTGCCGAGGCGCCGGCCGGAGCCGCGCTGGAAGGCGATGTTGAAGGCGTCGCGCGGGTTGATCGCCCTCAGGGGGTGCAGAGTCGAGGTGGGATTGAGGCAGATGACCAGGTCGAGCTCCTCGGCGCGCAGGAGGTCGAGGTTGGAGGCGGAGTAGATGCCGCCGTCGACGTAGCGGCGGCCGTCGATCGTGACGGGGTGGTAGATGCCGGGGATGGAGCACGAGGCGGCGACGGCGTCGGCCAGGTCGGCCTCGGGGGCGCCCTCGCGGCCGAATGCGACCCGTCGCCCGGTCTCGTAGTCGCACGCGACCACCCAGAGGTTGGCGTGCGGGCTCCAGCCGCTCGGGACGACGCGGCGGATCGTGTCGCGAAGCGCCTCGGTCGAGAAGATGCCCCGAGGGATCCAGCCGGTCGCGACCGTCGCCGGCGTGTAGCGCCTGGGGTTCGTCAGCGTGCGCAGCGCCAGGCGCCAGGAGCCCGGCCCGATCGGCGGCCAGGTACGCACGAGCTCGAATCGTGCGCCGGCTGCGCGGTCCGCGTCGGCCGCGGGGCGCCCGTTCGCGTCGACCACGCCGTCGAAGACCTCGCCGCGCGAGTGCGCGACCATGAACCACGGCGGGACGCCCGAGGCGCACAGCGCGCCGATCATCGAGCCGGCCGAGGTGCCGACCACGTAGTCGGCCTCCGTCGGGTCCCAGCCCGTCTCCTCGGCGAGGGCGTCGAGGCCACCCGTGAGCCAGGCGCCCCCCTGGATGCCCCCCGCGCCGAGTACGAGTCCGACCTTCATCTCGACGTCATTGTCACGGACGGGTCGGCCGTCGACCCACGGGCTCCGCTCCCCGGCCGCTTCGATTTCCCCACCCTCTCGTCACCCACCCTCCACACAACGCGAACCACGCATCACACCTTTTCCCGCAATTTGCGGGAATGCACCCACCCGAGGTCAGGGCCCAGGCGCTGGCCCTCGTCGACGCCGGCCTCAACGACTGCGAGATCTCCCGCCGGCTCGGCATCCCCCGCGGGACCGTCCGCGACTGGCGCCGGCCGACTTACGTCCCCGCGCGGAAGACCCCCCTTGAGACCTGCCCCCGCTGCTGGCGCGCCGCGAAGCCGATGCGGTTCACCCCCGAGGACTACGCGGAGCTTCTCGGGCTCTACCTGGGCGATGGCTGTATCTCGACCCACCCACGAACCGACCGCCTTCGGATCGTCCTCGACGACAAATACCCGGGCATCATCGAAGACACGAGAAGACTTCTCATGCGTTGTTTTTCGCAGAACCGGGTTCATCTAACCCCGGGGTCGAAGGGCAAGTGCACCGCGGTTTCCCTCTACTCGATTCATCTGGTCTGCCTATTCCCGCAACATGGGCCCGGGCCAAAGCACGCCCGTCCGATCCTGCTCGAACCCTGGCAACAGAACCTGGTCGAGTGCGCGCCCTGGGCCTTCTTACGAGGCTGCATCAGGTCGGACGGAAGCGTCTTCATCAACCGAACCGACATTCACCGCACCCGGCCCTACGAGTATCTGAGCTACGACTTCAGCAATCGCTCGAAGGACGTCGTCGATCTGTTTACGACCGCCTGCGGACTCACCGGAGTGCGCGATTACCGAGTCTCGGGAGCGCCTGGTCGCCGATGGTCGGTTCGCATCAATCGACGGGCCAGCGTCGCATTGATGCTCGAGCATGTCGGGCTCAAGGCGTGACAGTCGCTAGATTCTCCCCACTACACGCGGCTGTGGAGGAACGGCAGACTCGCGGTCTTCAGGTGGCCGTGTCCGAAAGGACGTGTGGGTTCGAATCCCACCAGCCGCACTGCCCGAGGCGTTTGCTTTTCGCCCCAGTCGCCCTTTTCGCGGGACGTAACCCCTGGTAGGTTCACGCCGCGATGAGCTTCCTCGAACCCACCCCGCCGCCGTTCGACATCGCGGAGTGGAAGCAGCAGCCGTATCTCGACCGGCTCAAGGCGAACTGCCAGGATTGGGCCGTCAACGGCTTCGGCCCTCCGGGCATCGTCTTCCTCCTGTACTTCGTCAAGCTCGTCTTCTACGTCGTCGCTGGCTTCTTCGTGATCTCCATCTCCACCCCGGGGCTCGGCACGCTGGGCAACCTCGGCGACTGGTGGACCACGCCCATCGTCCTGCAGAAGTTCGCGGTCTGGACGCTGCTGTGGGAGATCTGCGGCTTCGGCTCGGGCTCGATGCAGCTCGCGGCGCGGTACGGGCCGGTCATCGGCGGCGTGCTCTACTGGCTCAGGCCGGGGACCATTCGCCTTCCCCCGTGGCCCGACAGGGTCCCCCTCACGCGGGGGAATCGCCGCACCCTGCTCGACGTGGCCTTCTACGCCGCGGTCCTCGGCTGGGGCATCTACCTCCTGATCTCCAACGGCGAGGCCGGCAGCCAGCGGCTCGATCCCCTCGCCATCGTCCCGCTCCTGTGCTTCTGGGGGCTCCTCGGCCTCCGCGACAAGGTCTCGTTCCTGGCCGGCCGCCCCGAGATCTACGGATTCCTGATGCTCGTCTCCCTGTTCCCCGCGCACACGCTCATCGTGGGCTGGCAGTTCGTCTTCCTCTTCATCTGGTGGGGCGCGGCGGCGTCGAAGCTCAACCACCACTTCCCCTACGTGATCTCGGTGATGGTCAGCAACACGCCGTGGAACCGCTCCCACCGAGCGAAGGCGAACCTCTACGTCGACTACCCCGAGGATCTGCGGCCCGGCCCGCCCGCCGTCATGGGGGCGCATCTCGGGACCGCCGTCGAGTTCAGCCTCCCGCTCGTCCTCATCCTCTCCAGCGGCGGCATCATCGGCACCCTGGCCGTGATCGGGATGATCATCTTCCACGCGCACATCACCTCCACGTTCGCGCTCGGGGTCCCGATGGAGTGGAACCTCTTCATGATCTTCGGCCTGCTCTTCCTCTTCGGCCACTACGGAAGCGTGCCGCTCTCGAACCTGGACGACCCGCTCTTGATCGCCGTGCTGGTGCTGATCGGGGTCGTGGTCCCGGTTCTCGGCAACCTCTTTCCGGAGAAGATCTCCTTCCTTCCCGGCATGCGCTATTACGCCGGCAACTGGGCCACGAGCCTCTGGCTCTTTCGAGACTCGACCGGGGCGGAGCAGAAGCTCGACGAGCGCGTGGACAAGGTCGCGAGGATCACGGTGGAGCAGCTCGCCAAGCTCTACGGCCGAGATACAGCCGACTACTTCCTCGAGAAGGCGCTCGCCTTCCGCGCCATGCACAGCCATGGGCGAGCGCTGAACGCGCTCGCCGCCCGAGCGGTGGGGGACGTCGACGACTACGCCATCCGGGACGGCGAGATCGTCTCCGGCGTGGTCGCCGGCTGGAACTTCGGGGATGGGCACTTTCACGACCACCAGCTCCTCGAGGCGGTGCAGGAGCAGTGCGGCTTCGCCGAGGGGGACCTGCGCGTGGTCGCGCTCGAGGGCCAACCGGCGCACGTTCCGCGCCAGCGCTACCGCATTCTCGACGCCGCCGCCGGGGTGATCGAGGAGGGCTGGGTCGACGTCGCCGACGAGGTCAAGCGCGGCCCCTGGCTCGAGGGGTCATTCGACTTCCCGGTCGAGGTCACCCACGCCGCCCGCGGCGAGCGCCTCGCTCCCGCGTGAGCGAAGCCATCGTCGTCGGCTCGGGGCCCAACGGGCTGGCGTGCGGGGTGGCCCTGGCCCGCGAGGGCCTGAAGGTGACCGTCGTCGAGGCCGAGGAGACGATCGGCGGGGGGACTCGAAGCGGCGAGCTCACCGTGCCCGGCGTGATCCACGACCTCTGCTCCGCCGTTCACCCGATGGCGGTCGGCTCACCCTTCCTTCGGTCGCTCGACCTCGGGCGGCGGGGGCTTGAGTGGCGCTGGCCCGAGGTCGACTGCGCCCACCCGCTCGACGATGGCAGCGCCGGGGTGATGCTGCAGTCCATCGAGGAGACCGCCCGCCTGCTCGGATCCGACGGTCCCGCTTGGCGCCGTGTCTTCGAGCGGCCCGCGCGCTCGCTCGACGCCCTGACGGACGACATGTTCCGCCCGTTTCTGCACGTTCCGAGGCATCCCCTCCGACTCGCCAACTTCGGCCTCCGCGCGGCGACCCCGGCGACCGCACTGGCCCGGGCCTGGAGAAGCGATCAGGCGCGGGCTCTGTTCGGCGGCGTGGCCGCCCACTCGATCAGCCCGCTTGGCCGTCCGATGAGCTCGTCGGTCGGGATGGCACTGATCAGCGGTTGCCACCGCTTCGGCTGGGCCGTCGCCCGGGGGGGCTCCCAGGCGATCGCCGACGCGCTCGTTGCCGAGCTGCGCGAGCGGGGCGGAACCATCGAGACCGGCGTGCGGGTCTCGGAGCTGCCCGCCGCCGACGTCGTCGCCCTCGACCTCGCGCCGGCCCGCATCGCGGAGATCGCCGGCGATCGCCTTCCCCCGAAGGTGGCGCGCGCCTACCGTCGCTACCGGCACGGACCGGGAGCCTTCAAGGTCGACTTCGCGGTGGAGGGCGGTGTCCCCTGGGTCAACGAAGCCTGCCGGCGGGCGGGCACCGTGCATTGCGGGGGCACCTTCGAGGAGATCGCCGCCGCCGAGCGCGAGGTGAACCGCGGTCGCGTGCCAGGGCGCCCGTTCGTGCTCGTCTCCCAGCAGTACCTGGCCGATCCCGAACGCTCGAACGGCGACGTCCACCCTGTTTGGTCATACGCGCACGTCCCGAGCGGGTATTCCGGCGATGCCGAGCCCGCCATCGTGGACCAGATCGAGCGCTTCGCCCCCGGCTTCCGCGAGCGGATCGTCGCCACCTCCGTCCGCTCGCCCACCGAGCTCGAGGCCGCCAACGCCAACTACCTCGGCGGCGACATCATCACCGGCGCCAACACCCCGGTCCAGGTGCTGATCCGCCCCCGCTGGACGCTCGACCCCTACGCGACCGGCATCCCCGGCGTCTTCATCTGCTCGGCGGCAACGCCCCCCGGCGCGGGGGCGCACGGGATGAACGGATTCAACGCCGCGCAGTCGGCGCTACGCTGGCTGAGCCGCAAGGCGTAGCGCGGGGACCACGCTATCCTGCCCCGCCGACACGCCGCTATCGTCTAGGGGACTAGGACGCCGGATTCTCAGTCCGGAAACCCGGGTTCGAATCCCGGTAGCGGTGCTTCGAAAGGGCTTACTTAAGCCCTTTTCCTCGTTCTAGGGGCTAGCGGGGAGGACAGCACTTTGCCGCTGAGGCCCGGCGTCCCTAGCGATTCCGAAAGACGGCTCACCCGCGCAGACGAAGAAGATGGACAGGGTTGCGAGGCTTTTCACGCGGCTTCGTCGGACTGCGGATATGGCTTACCCCTCCTAATACGGCGGCTCGCAGATCGTTCTGTGGCCGCCGGCCCAGTTCCGCCAAGGCCCCAACGGGCCGCCCGGTTTCTTCGGGATTCGAACGCTCAGGTGCTTGTACGCGCGACGGTGGCTGTGCGGGCAATGCCCCAGCGAATGGGCCTTGAGCTTGATGCGAACCGACTTCCGGTAGTAGCCGCCGTGGGGCTTGAAGATCGAATTGCGCCCGTGACCCCTTGCGACTCGGTGGCCCCAATGCCTCCAATGAATCCTTGTGATGTCTCCGCTCGCATCGCCGCCGTTGTACAAGTGCCGGGGCTTCACCTTGCCCCAGCCCTTGCCATATGGCGCGAAGCGCTTCGATCCAAGGACTACCTGCCCGCGGGAATGGGCCGACAGCGTCGAGACGCCAGCAAGCAGGAATGCGGTCGCTGCGATCAGTCCTACGACGCCAACCAGCCTTGGATGTCGGATGCGACGCATGGCTTCCCTCCTGGGCTCGATAGTTCTGAGCGACCCTATATCCAGAGCGAAGTGAGGTCTAGCAGGGGCAACCCCCTTAGGCCCGCTCGATAACCGCCGGGTGGCGGACGGCGAGAGACATTTTCACCGGTACGAGGCGGTGCGGGGGGCTTCGCCAAGAAGACCGCGACTCCCGAGGGGGCCGATCGGAGTGAGCGAGACGGGAGGCTCGTGAAGGGCAGCTCAGGAATGCGCGGGCTAGCGGAAGGCGACCACAGCTACATGCACGTCGACACGGACGCGGGTGCTATCGACTACTCCTCAAGCCCGGCGGCTTCGATGGCCGCTTTCTGGTCGAGATAGTGTCGCAAGCGGATCACCTTGCCTCCTGGATCTCGAATTCCAAATCACTCCACGCGGAGAGCCAGTTCCGCCAGTACGTCCTGACGCCCTCGTGGCCGGACGCCAGCATTGTCCGGAAGGAGGTTCACGATCCGCGACGCGTCCCATTCGATGTCCGGGTCGTAGAACTCGAACGCCCGCTCGTGCTGGCGGCGCTGAAAACCCTCCGCCAAGGTCCCCACGATCTCCACGTTCTCCTGCGACATCGACTACTCCGAAAGGCCGGCGGCTCCGAGGGCTTCGGCCCAGTCCCCGTACAGACGAACACGCACGATCTTGGCTTCCCGCAAGGTGACCACCTCGCCCAATTCGCGCTCGACAGCCGCCCCGCTGACGCCTCCCTGGGCCCGCTCTCGAATCAAGATGACGACGTCATCACCAGAGTCGGCGTATCGGGCGACATCTGCGGCGTACTCACCCCAGTTGCCCAACCAGCTCTGAATCGCCCCCCGAAGCTCCTCGATTCCGTGGTAGGTCGATGCGTCAGGGCCGAGGCTGGGCATCTCCACCCATTCAACGCTGGGATCGAACGCAGCCGATGCGACCGCCCAGTCGCCCCGAAGAGCCGCATCGAAAGCTTCGCGGACGACCTCCACGTTCTCTTTCGACATCGCCCGCGCAGTATCTCGCGTGGCGAGCGCAGCGTGTCCGTTCACGTGAATGGAGGGGGCGAACAACAGGGCGGTGTGGTGGGGCTAGCCAGGGAGGAGGCCGAGCTGGCCCAGGAAGTCCATCTGCGTCGGGCATCAGCTCTCCGGTTGTCGCTGGCGACGCGCAGCCTCTCAGAAACCCGGACGTCGTGTTGAACGAAGCAGACGCGGTCGGTCTAGGCACATTCCCAGCGGACGGCGTCGGGTTGGCCCTACTACCGCAGCCCGGCGGCTTCGAGGGCCTTCGCTGGGTCGGAATACAGCGTGACACGGACCACGGTCCCGTCAATCAAGGCCCAGACATGTCCGACCCGCATCTCAACCGCTGCCCCGCTCACGCTGGCGGTGCCGGA
>DATBFS010000018.1:0-2220 GCA_036558385.1 Solirubrobacterales bacterium
CGGGACCACCTTGGCGACCTTGGTCGCGAATCCCGTCTCGTAGGCAGAGGCGCTGATCGCGCCGGGGACGTGGGCCTCGTCGAACTGCTCGTTCGTGCGGGCATCCACCAGCAGCGCACCCTCAGCGATTCCGACCTCGACGGCGCGCGGCGCGAGGGGAACCGGCGTACCCATCGACTCGATCAGCGGCCCCTGGTTGATGGCGACGATGTGCTCCACGTTCGGGGGCGGGTCACCGAGGGTCGACACCGCGTCGTCCACGAACTCGTCCTCGGTCTCGAATCGCAGGGCCCGGTTGTGGGAGCGCTCGAAGCCGATGGTCGAGGTCGATTTCAGGTCGATGCCGGCGCTCCCGCAGGCCGAGCCGCCCAGATGGCCTGGCCAGACCTCGACGTCGTCGGGCAGGGCGAGCAGCCGCTCGTGCAGCGAGCGGTAGATCCCCGCCGCCCCCTCACGCTTCTCGATCGCGAGGTCCGGGCGGGCCACGTCCCCGACGAAGAGGGAGTCGCCGGTGAGCACCGCCCACGGGTCACCGTCACGATCTGCGTCCCTGAGCAGGAAGGAGGTGTGCTCGGGCCGGTGGCCCGGCGTGTGCATCGCCTCGATCTCGACGTCTCCGAGGGTGAGCTTCCAGCCGTCGGCGAACGCCTCGTGCGGGTACTCGGCGTCGGCGAGCTCGTGGATGTGGATCGTGGCTCCGGTCGCGTGGGCGAGGCGCCCGTGCCCCGAGACGTGGTCGGCGTGGTTGTGGGTCTCGAGGACGTGCTCGATCTTCACGCCGTGGAGGCGGCCCAGCCGCAGGTATGGCTCGATCGACCACTGCGGGTCGATCACCGCGGCGACGCCGGCGCTCGCGTCGCCGACCAGGTAGGAGGCGCAGCTGAGGTCCTCGTGCAGGATCTGGCGAAAGAGCATCCTCGCTCAGCGTAGTCGGCCATTTGGCGCGCTTGGGTGCGCGCTTCGACTAGGTGCCGGAGAAGTTCGGCGGGCGCTTCTCGACGAAGGCGAGGACGCCCTCGATGAAGTCCTTGCTGCTTCCCTGCCCCTTCTGGGCCTCGGCCTCAGCGTCCAGCTGCCCGGCGAGATCGGCGTACATCCTGCGGTTCAGCAGCTTCTTCGCGCCGGCATAGGAGCGGGTGGGACCGTTGGCGAGCAGCTGCAGCAGGGCGTCGCCCGCGCCCGCGAGATCGTCGTCGGGGACCACCCGGTTGATCAGGCCCCAGTCGAGTGCCTGGTCGGCCGGCACCCGCTCGCCGAGCATCGCCATCTCGGCCGCCCGGGCGTACCCGATGCGGGCCGGGATGAACGCCGTGGAGCCACCGTCCGGGACGAGACCGATGTTCACGAACGCCAGCAGGAAGTAGGCGGACTCCGCCGCCACGATCAGGTCGGCGGCGAGCGCGAGCGAGCAGCCGATGCCGACGGCCGGGCCATTGACCGCCGCCACCACGGGCTTCGGCATCTCGCGGAGGCCGGTGATGATGGGGTGGTAGATCTCCTTCAGCCGGGCGCTCAGATCGGGGAGCCCGTCCTCGCTGCTGGACCGCTGTTCCTTCAGGTCCGCGCCGGAGGAGAAGCCGCGGCCCGCGCCGGTGATCAGCACCGCCCGGACCGAGTCGTCCTGGGCGACTGTCGTCACGGCATCCAGCAGGTCGTGGCCGAACTGCTCGTTCCAGGCGTTGAGCGCCTCGGGCCGGTTGAGGAGGATCCGCGCGGCGGGGCCGTCGGTGGTCAGGTCGACCGTCTCGTGGGAGGCCACGGCGGAAGCCTATTCTCCCTTCTCACCGTGAGCCGGTACATGCCTCGACCGCTGGCCAAGGCGGTCACTCGACTCTTCCAGCGCGGTCCTCACCAGCCCTGGATCCCGTTGCCCCTTCAGCGGGGGATTCAGGACGCGGCGGCGCGAATAACGCGGATCCCGGCCGGGGTCACGGTCTCGGAGGGCGAGCTGGGCGGGATTCCCAGCGATCGCATCGCCCCCGAGGGCGCCGACGAGAGCCGGGGCATCCTCTTCCTGCACGGCGGCGCGTACGTGGGTGGATCGCGGCGGACGCATCGCGGCATCGCCGCCCAGGTCGCGATCGCCGGCGGCGCCCCGGTCCACCTCCCCGACTACCGGCTGGCTCCCGAGCACCCGCATCCGGCCGCGACCGAAGATGCGCTGGCGGCGTACCGGGCCCTCCTCGACTCGGGAATCGAGCCGGAGTCGATCCTGATCGC
>DATBFS010000019.1:0-4414 GCA_036558385.1 Solirubrobacterales bacterium
CCCGAGCTCAGCGAGGCGTCGGCCGCGGCGCTCCGGCGCGTGCGCGAGCAGCAGGGCGGCGGCCGCAAGCGCCGCAAGAAGCACGGGAGGAATCGCTGATGGCCGCGTTGGTCTGGTTCACGATGGGCGTCGCGCTCTGGCACTTCACGGTGTTCGTCCCGGACCGGTTCTGGGGCGGGATCGTGGGGGCCTTCCTGGGCTCCGCCGCCGGCGCGATGGTGAGCGGCACGGTCGCGCAGATCGCGCTCGGCCAGGGCATCGGCGATACCAGCATCGCCACGGCCCTCTACGCGATCCCGGGCTGCATCATCGGCCTGGCGATCGTCTACGCGATCGGCGTGCGCTCCGGCGTGGAAGCCGAGCACATCTAACCCTCCCCCGGGGAGAATTTGTGGACCTGTCGCCTTTCGTCCTCCATGTGGACGAAGGGCGACAAGGCGAAGCCCGATGCCCAGTTGGCTCGGATAGCGGCTCGCCAGCATGGCCTGATCACGAGGTCGCAGCTCGCCGACGCCGGCCTGCTCTCGAGCGGGATCGCCGTGCGGCTCGACTCCGGCCGGCTCCACCGCATTCATCGCGGCGTCTACGCCGTCGGGCACGCCGCCTTGGGCAATGAAGGCAGGTGGCTCGCTGCCGTACTGGCTCACGGCGCGGGCGCCGTCCTCAGCCATCGCAGCGCCGCAGCGCTCTGGGGAATCGTCAGCTCCTCCGATCTCGTCGAGGTGACCGTGCCCGGCGGCGGCGGTCGGGCACGTCGAAGCGGCATTCGCCTGCATCGATCCCAGACCCTCTCCCCAGCAGATGTAACGCTTCGATCGGGTATCCCCGTTACCAGGCCTACCCGCACTCTCGACGATCTGCGCCGGGTACTGCACGCGACGAAGTTCGCCGCCGCCCTGCGACAGGCGGAGTTCCTCCGACTGCCTCTCGGCGATCTGCCGACCGATCACACGCGCAGTGAGCTTGAGGCCCGGTTCCTCTCCCTCCTTCGGCGCCGTCGTCTTCCTCAGCCGGAAGTGAACGTGCCCGTCGACCAGTTCGTTGTCGATTTCCTCGGGCGTGCCGAGCTGCTCGTCGTGGAGCTGTATGGTTGGGGAGCCCACCGGTCGCGATCGGCTTTCGAGGCCGATCGCGACCGTGATGCCCGGCTGAAGGTCCTCGGCTACGAAGTGCTCCGCTTCACCTGGCGGCAGGTGACGGGTTCGTCGGATGCGGTAGCGGCGACCGTCGCGCGGCTGCTGATTCGCTGACCTGTCGTCTTACGTCCTCTATGTGGACGAAAGACGACACGGGCCGCTGATTCCGTCGGGGGTCGAACTTAGTTTGGGTGGATGGCCTCGACAGGACCCGCCCGGGCGTTTCAGGCGGACCCGTACGACTACGGGGAGGTTCGCCGCCTCGCCTCGGAGCTGGAGCTGGCCGAGCCGGTCGCGGTGACCCTCGTCCGCCGCGGCTACCGCACGGTCGATGCGGCTCGGCGCTTCCTCGAGGCCCGTGAGTCCCACGAGCCGACCGAGTTTCGCGGCATGGAGCAGGTCTGCGAGCAGATCCTCTCCGTCGCGCGCAGCCGGGGCCGGATCACCATCCACGGCGACTACGACGTCGACGGCGTGACCTCGACGGCGATCCTCGTCTCGACGCTCCGCAGGCTCGGAGCCGAGTGCGACTGGTTGATCCCCGACCGGCTCTCGGACGGCTACGGGCTGACGATGTCGAGCGTCGAGCAGCTGAGCCGCCGCGGCACGGAGCTCGTCATCACCGCCGACTGCGGGATCGGCTCGGTGGATGAGGTCGCGGCGGCGCGCACCGCCGGGATCGAGGTTGTGGTCACCGACCACCACTTGCCGGGGGAGCGGCTCCCCGATTGCCCGATCATCCACCCGGTCGTCTGCGACTACCCGTTCGAGGGGCTCTGCGCCGCCGGCGTCGCCCACAAGCTCGCGATCGCCCTCTGCGATGCCGCCGGACAGAGAGGGGTGGAGACGGTGGCTGGGAGGAGACACCCGTGCGACGAGCAGCTGGACATGGTCGCCCTGGCGACGGTGGCGGACATGGTCCCCCTGGTCGGCGAGAACCGCCGCCTGGTTCGCGACGGCCTGCGTGTGATGCGCGACGGCGCGCGCGTCGGGCTGCGCGCCCTGATGGCCGCCGCCGCCGTCGATCCGCAGGCCATCGACGCCGGCGCCCTGAGCTTCCGCCTCGCCCCTCGCATCAACGCCGCCGGGCGCCTCTACCGGGCGGATGCCGGCGTGGAGCTGATGCTGACCGAGGACCGCGACCGGGCCGCCGCGATCGCCGAGGAGCTCGACCGGGCCAACGCGGAGCGCCGCTGGGCGGAGCGGAAGGTGGTGGAGGGAGCGGAGCGCGCCCGCTCGGCACTGCCGGAGTCCCTGCGGGACGCACCCGCGCTGATCCTGACCGGCGAGGAGTGGCACCCCGGCGTCGTCGGCATCGCAGCATCGCGGATGGTGGAGCGCCATTTCCGGCCAACCATCCTGCTCTCGGTCGAGGGCGGCCGGGCCAAGGGGTCCGCCCGGAGCATCCCGGGCTTCGACCTGGTGGCCGCGCTCGATGCGACCTCCGAGCATCTCGGTCGGTACGGCGGCCACCGCGCCGCGGCCGGCCTCGAGCTCGAGGCCGCCAACCTCGACGCCTTCCGGGAGGCATTCATCGCCCATGCGGAGGCGGAGATCGACCCCGCCGACCTGGTCCGCACCGACCAGCTCGACGCGCTCGTCGGAGTCGGCCGCGAGGGCATCGGGATGGACCTGGCCCGCCAGCTCGAGAGCCTCGGCCCCTTCGGCATGGGCAATCCCGGCCCGCGCCTGCTCGTCCCTTCCGGCCGCCTGCGCGAAGTGCGCCCGCTCGGCGAGGAGGGCAAGCACTCCCGCTTCCAGCTCGAGAGCGGCGCCGGGCGCGCGGTCGGGGTGGCCTTCGGCATGAACGGCGAGATCACGCGCCGCGAGGACGAGCCGCTTGACCTCTCGGTTGAGCTGGAGGTCGATCGCTGGAACGGTGCGGAGCAACCGAGGGTGGTCGTTCGCGAGCTCTACCCGCTCGAGCAGGCCGAGACGGGCACCCTTCCCTGCGGGGAGGGCTGCCCCGCCCCAGACGACGAGTGGTGGCCCCGCCTGGAGCACGAGCTGGCGAGCGTCGCCGAGGGTCGGCCCGCCGCGCTGCTCGATGTGCGCGGGGCTGAGGGGCCCCGGCGTCAGCTCGTCGATCGCCGCGGGGGTGCCGCGGTCGCCTCCCTGGCGGAGCTGATCTCGAGCGGCGAGTCGGTCCTCGCCATCTGCGCGGACGCCGCCCGCCGGGCGAAGCTCGCCTCCTCGGCGGCCGACCCGCGGCGCTTCGGTGCCGCTCCGCCCCGGATCTCCTGCTGTCGCTGTGGGAGCGGGTCGCTCGACGAGACCTTGCGCGAGGCGCCGGGCGCGGGCCTGGCGCTGGTGGACTGGACCGCGATCGCGCGACGCCCGGACACCGCCGGCCTCTTCAGCCACGTGGTGGTGATCGATCCCCCGCCGAGCGAGGCACTCGAGGGCCTGGCCCGGACCGGCCATGGCTACCTCCACCTCGCCTGGGGGCCCGCCGAGCTCGAGCTGACGGAGCGGCTGCTGGCCCGGGAATGGGAGCTGCGCGACGCGATCGCCGAGATCTGGCGCGCCCTCGCGGAAACCGGGGGAGAGGCGGACGGCTCCCGTCTGCGCTCCCTGCTCGAAGGGAGCGCGGGCTTCCCGCGCACCCCGGAGACCGCCGCCCGCTGCGTGCGGGTCCTCAGCGAGGTCGGACTGTGCGAGTGGCGGCACGATCGCGGCGGCTCGACTCTGCGGGTCTTATCCTCGGAGAGGACCGATCTGGGGCGATCCAGGGCCTACGCGGACTGTCTCGCCAGACACCAGGAGGCCATCCGATTTCTCCGAAGCAGAGCACAGGCGTAGCAAGCACCGAGAACGGCGAGCAGGCCGGCAGCGTCCCGGCCCTTCGCGACGGCGATCGCCGCGGCCATACCCGGGTGGGCGAGCCCGCCGGTCAGTCGCGCACGCCTCGGGCGGACTCGATCACCCGCGAGCTGACCGACGACCAGCGAGCCCTGCTCGGCGATCTGTTCGCGGTGATCGAGGAGCACAAGGCTGACGCGGCAGCGCCCATCGACCGCCAGGAGCTCGAGCGCGCCTTCGCCTTCGCCTGCGAGAGTCACGCCGGCCAGGAGCGGAAGTCCGGCGAGGACTTCATCACGCACCCCCTCGGCGTGGCGCGGATCTGCGCCGGGCTGCGGCTCGACACCGCGACCCTCTGTGCGGCGCTCCTCCACGACACGGTCGAGGACACGAGCGCGAGCCTCGACCAGGTACGTGACGACTTCGGCGACGAGATCGCCCAGCTGGTGGACGGCGTCACCAAGCTCACCGAGATC
>DATBFS010000020.1:0-13718 GCA_036558385.1 Solirubrobacterales bacterium
GACGACCATTCCCAGCCCCGAGTCGTCTTTCCGTGTCCAGTACCCGGCTACGAACCCTGGAGCCTGCTTTACGCCCGGGACCACCTGCTCGCGCAGTTGGCTTGTGGCGGCCTCGGGGTCGCTGATCGTGACCCTGACGACGACTGCATGCATGAGTGCCTCCCATGTCGCTGGCTTCGCATCGTCCCAGCAGTATCTCGCGCGGCCTAGTGCGCCTCGTCGGCGGCGTGGGCCGGAGGCCGGGACTCCTCGGCGAGCGAGGTGATCTCGAGGGTTCCCCGGGCGGCCGCCTCCAGCACATCGATCGCCTCCTCCTCCGAGCGGGCATACAGCTCGACCAGCAAGTGGACCACGATCCGCTCCTCGTCGTGCTTGTGGAAGCGGACGTGGGTGAAGAACTCCCGGGTGCCCGACTCGCCGAGCGAGCCGAACGTGAGGCTGTCGGCGGCCTCAGGGCCGGAGCAGGTCTCCACCTGGTCGGAGTCGATCGTCACCGTGCACGAGGCGACGAACGGCTTCCCGGCGACCATTCGCTCCCACCGGTCCTCCATCGGGACCACGCGGCCGTCCTCGACGGTGAGGTGGGGCTGGTCGTGCATGCAGTCCAGGCACTGCACCACGGCCTCCTGGATCTCCTCCATCCGGTCGGCGGCCTCGCCCGTCTCGGGATCGACCTTGAGGATCGCGTCGTAGTGCACCTGGGCCTCCAGCCGCTGGGACCAGCACCGGTAGCAGCGCAACCAGGCGCTTCGCTCCTCGGGAAAGCCCTCGTTCATCCACGTTCAGCGTAGCTCGCCGCGAAGCAGGGAGTACGACGCCGCATCCCGTCGCACTCCCTTGTTCACGAAGTAGGAGCGAAGCACTCCCTCGAACCTGAATCCCACCCGTTCGGCGACCCGCCGCGACGGGGCGTTGTCCGGCTCGGCGTGGATCTCGATCCGCTCGACGGGCAGGTTCTCGAACACCCATCCGCTCAGCATCCGGACCGCCCGAGCCGCCACCCCGTGCCCTCGCGCCTCGCGGACGAGCCAGTAGCCGAGCTCGCAGCGGCCCTCGTCGCCGTCCAGGTGGACGATCCCCACGGACCCGAGCAGGCGATCGCCGGCCGCGTCGACCACGAGGAGCCCGAGGAGCTCGCCCGCGCTGCGCCCTCGTGTCTCCTGCTCCAGCCATCCTCTTGCGTCGGTCTCGCCGTAGGGCTCGGGCACCCGGGTCCATCGGGGGATCTCGGGGTCCTGGCACGCGGCTACGATCGCCGGGACGTCCGAGTCGGCGTGGAGGCGAAGCCGCAAATCGCCGTCGGAGATCCCCTCGACCGGGAACTCGATCGCCGAGCTCAAGCTCGACTCAGCCGGCACTCGCCGCATAGAGGCGCCACGCGCCCGGGACGCCCTTGAGCTCGTGCTCCCCGCGGTCGGCGAAGTCGAGATCCGCCCCGACCACCAGGTCCTTGACCGTGCTGGAGACCAGGACCTCGTTTGCAGCGGCCAGCGCACCCACCCTGGCCCCGATGTTGACCGCCATCCCGCGTATGTCGTCGCCGCCGAGCTCGCATTCGCCGGTGTGCAGGCCGGCTCGGACCTCGAGGCCGAGGGGGCCGACTCCGTCGCGGATCGCGCACGCGCACTCGATCGCCCGGGCGGGCCCGTCGAAGGTGGCCAAGAAACCGTCGCCCAGTGTCTTCACCTCCCGGCCGCGGAAGCGATCGAGCTGACGCCGGGTGAGCTCGTCGTGACGGTCGATCAGCTCGCGCCAGCCTCGGTCTCCTGCTTCGGCCGCGCGGCGGGTCGAGTCGACGATGTCGGTGAACATCACCGTCGCCAGGACCCGGTCGAGCGGTCGTTCCTGGCGCGTGCCGGTCAGAAACTCCTCCATCTCGTCGAGGACCGGTTCGTACTCCCCCGTGAATGGCACGTGGTCGTCGCCCTCGAACTCGACCAGCCGGGCATCCGGAATCGTCTCCGCCATCAGCCGTGCGCCCTCGACAGGGGCGATCAGGTCCCCCTTTCGATGCAGGATCAGCGTCGGCACCCGGATCGTCGGCAGGATGTCGCGCACGTCGATCTCGAACAGCGCCGCCATGACGGCCCTGGCCATCGCGGGGCTCGCGCTCGCCCGCTGGAACCGGCCCCATACGTCCTGCATGTCCGGATCCGCCGCGGCGGTCGGCGCGAAGGCGCCCATCAGCGCGCCATCCCCCCAGGAGCGCTCGGTCTCGCCGATGATCGTCTCGATCTGCTCGTCGGTCGCGCCCCACGAGATGTCCGCGTCGGTCCGGAACCGCGGGGTCGAGCCGTAGAGCACCAACGCCGATACGCGCTCCGGGTACGTGGCGGCGAACAGCACGCTGGCCGGGCCGCCCTCCGAGATCCCGTAGAGCGCCGCCCGCTCCACGCCCGCCGCGTCCATGACCGCCTGCATGTCGTCCATCCGCTGCTCGAGCGGAGGCGGCCCGGCAACCGGATCGGAGAGCCCGGTCCCCCGCTTGTCGAAGATCACCACCCGGGCGAAGGAGCCGAGGCGCTCCAAGAGATCCGGGACACGCGGCATCTCCCAGTAGTGCTCGATGTTCGAGACGAAGCCGGGGACGAAGACGAGATTCACCTCCCCTTCGCCGAACACCTGATAGGCGATGTGGTCGCCGCTGCTTTGCGCGTACCGGGTGCGAGGCGCTCGCGCCATGCTCTCCTCAGGCGGGCTGGACGGCGGTTCGGGCGCGCTCGCTGACCAGATCGGCGATCTCGCCCATGATCCGGTTCAGTTCGAAGTCCTTCGGCGTGTAGACGCGCGCCACACCCGCCTCGGTGAGGGCCCGGGCGTCAGCCGACGGGATGATCCCGCCCACCACGACCGGCACGTCGAGGCCAGCCTCGCGGAGCAGGCGAACGGTCTCGGGGACGAGCTCGCGGTGAGACCCGGAGAGGATCGACAGGCCCACCACGTCGACGTCCTCATCGCGGGCGGAGGCCGCGATCTGCTCGGGCGTGAGGCGGATCCCCTGGTAGATCACCTCCATGCCCACGTCGCGGGCGCGGACGGCGATCTGCTCGGCTCCGTTGGAGTGCCCGTCGAGGCCGGGCTTTCCGACCAGGATCCGGATCCGATGCCCGAGCTCCTCGGAGACCTCGGCGACGCGCCGGCGGGCCGCCGCCAGGAGCTCGCCGTCGACGCTCTGGGGCGCCTCGCCCACGCCCGTGGGCGCCCGGTAGTCGCCGAACACCTCTCGCAGGACACCGGCCCACTCGCCGGTGGTGACCCCGGCCTTGGCCGCCTCGATCGTCGCCGGGACGATGTTCGCCGAGGGGTCTCGGGCAGCATCGGCCAGGCGGGCCAGGGCCCGTTCGACCGCGGCGCTGTCGCGCTCGGCCTTCCAACGCTCGAGCGCCTCGATGCAGTCGCGCTCGACCTCGGGATCCGGGGTGAGGATCCCGCCGTCGGCCCCCGCCGTGAGCGGCGAGTCCTCGGTCTCCGTGAAGCAGTTCTGGCCGACGACCTTGATCTCGCCTCGCTCGATCCTCGCCACCCGCTCCCGGTTGGACTCGACGAGGCCCGCCTTCATGTAAGGCACGGCCTCGACGGCGCCGCCCCGCTGCTCGACGTTGGCCATCTCGGCGCGCGCGTCGTCGGCCAGCTCCTCGACCAGCCCATCCATCACCTTCGAGCCCTCGAAGACGTCCGGGTAGTCGAGCAGGTCGGTCTCGTTTGCGAGGATCTGCTGGATCCGCAGGCTCCACTGCTGGTCCCAGGGCCGGGGCAGGCCGAGTGCCTCGTTCCAGGCGGGGAGCTGGATCGCGCGCGCCCGAGCGTTGCGGCCGAGCGTGACCGCGAGGGCCTCGAGCACGATCCGAGGGACGTTGTTCTCGGGCTGGGACTCCGTCAGGCCCAGGGAGTTCACCTGGACGCCGTAGCGAAGGCGCAGGAACTTCGGCTCGGTGACCCCGTAGCGCCGGCGCCCGATCTCCTCCCACAGGCGCCCCATCGCGCGGAGCTTGGCGTGCTCCTCGATGAATCTCACTCCGGCGTTGACGAAGAACGAGATCCGCCCGAAGACCCGGGGGAAGTCCTCGTCCGTCACCTGCCCGCGATCGCGGACCTCGTCCAGTACCGCGATCGCCGTCGAGAGCGAGTACGCGATCTCCTGGACAGGGGTCGCCCCGGCCTCCTGGAGGTGATAGCTGCAGACGTTGATCGGGTTCCAGCTCGGCACTTCGTTGACGGTGAACGCGACGGAGTCGGCGATGAGCCGCATGGAGGGCTCCGGGGGGAAGGCGTAGGTGCCGCGCGACAGGTACTCCTTGATGATGTCGTTCTGGGTGGTGCCCTTGAGCTTGGAGCGCTCGACCCCGTTCTCCTCGGCGACCGCCACATACAGGGCGAGCAGCCAGACGGCGGTCGCGTTGATCGTCATCGAGGTGTTCATCTCGTCGAGCGGGATCCCGTCCAGGAGGGCGTGCATGTCGCCCTTGTGAGCGATCGAGACGCCGACCTTGCCGACCTCACCGCGGGCCAGCGTGTGGTCGGGGTCGTATCCGGTCTGCGTCGGGAGGTCGAAGGCGACCGAGAGGCCGGTCTGGCCCTTGGCCAGGTTCCGCCTGTAGAGCTCGTTCGAGCGGCGGGCATCCGAGTGCCCGGCGTAGGTCCGCATCACCCAGGGCTTGTCGTGCTCGGCGAGCCTATGGTCGGCCATGCGCCCTGGATTCTACGTTCGTGCGGGGGCCGCTACCCTGCACGGACCTCGGATGGGATCGAATCGCCTCAGAAGGAGAGCGGCCGTTCTGCTGGCGGCCGCGGTCGTTGTCGGCGTGGCCACGGCGACCGCCCTGGCGGGGGTGACCGTGTACAAGAACGGCTTCGCGCGCAAGGGGGACGCGAAGGAGCTCCGGCACGCGGAGGGCAAGCACTGCAAGCGGAAGTTCCGAAAGAAGTCGAAGGACCTCCAGATCAACGTCACCAAGGGCCCCGACACCTGCGGGTATCGGCCGCCGGTCGAAGGCGACACCGACGGGCCCGACCACAACTTCCAGGCGAGGACGAAGTTCCTCCGGGGCACGCCGAAGGGCCTCCGCGAGAAGGCCTACGTCGCGGTTGCCGTGCGCTCCGGGAAGACGTCGGGCTATGAGCTTCGCGTGTTCCCCGTCAAGCACAGGTTCAGGCTGATCCGCACGCCCTCGGGCGGCGGCGGCGACTTTCCCGCCGAGGGAAAGAGCTCGGCGATCAAGGGCTTCAACAAGGCCAACGTCCTCGGCTTGAAGGCCGAGGGCTCCAAGGTGACGGCCAGGGTCAACGGCACCAAGGTCGCCAGGGCCACTGACGGCAACCCGGCGCAGGTGGGTGGGCGCAAGCTCGAGGTGGCGATCGGCAGCGGCAAGCGCTCCGGCAAGACCGTCTCGGGCACGGTCGACGACCTCAAGCTTCAGGTCCCGACGCCATAATCGCGTTCTCCGCCGGCTAGTCTGGGCCCATGGCGACGGAGACGCTCGAGCGTCCCCGAACCGGGGGACCCGACTCGGGGCTCGGCGGCAACTGGCTCGTGATCGTTCTGAACGACGATCACAACACCTTCGACCACGTTGCGAAGACGCTCGCCCGGGTGATTCCGGGGCTCACCGTGGACGACGGGTTCGGACTGGCTGACCGCATCCACAATTCGGGCCAGGCGGTCGTCTGGACGGGGCCCAAGGAGACGGCCGAGCTCTATTGGGAGCAACTCGAGGACGCGGGGCTGACCATGGCGCCCCTCGAGCAGCACTAGCCGCCGCCACGCCCGGCCAGGCACGGCCGGGATGGTTTTCGTACAAGTGGAGAAAGCGTGCGGCTTTGGCACCGTTTAGTCAAGGATGAACAAGTTCAAGGGCTTGATCCTTGCCGAGGACGCCTACGGGCCCGCCCGGCGCGAGTTGCTCGGGCGCGCTCCACAGCTCTTCCCGCTGGCCAACACGCCGATGCTGTTCTACGCGCTGGAGACGATCCGGAACGCGTCGATCGACGAGGTGATCATCGCCGCCGGCCCCGCCGCGAGCGAGGACCTGCGCCGGGCGGTCGGCGACGGGGCCGAATGGGATCTCTCGGTGAGCTTCCTCGAGGACGACGACGTCTTGGGACCCGCCCACGCCGTCGGCCTCGCGGAGACGCTGGTGGGCGAAAGCCCGCTGCTGGTGTTCGACGGCGGCACGCTCGTCACCCAGCCGATTCAGCCCTTCGTGGATCGATTCGTCGAGGCCGGGCTTGATGCCCTGACCCTGGTGGGGACCCGGAATGGCGTCGCCTCGGGCCGCCCCGACCTCGCGGGGTTGGGCACCTGCATCCTCGGACCGCGGATCTTCGACGCCGCAGCGGCGGTTGCGGGATGGGGCACCGGCCAGGACGACCTGCAGGCCGCGGTTTCGTGGCTGATGGCCTCCGGCGGTCGCGTAGAGACCCACCGCGTCGACGGCTGGTGGAAGAACACCGGCAGGCCCGAGGACCTGTTGGAGGCGAACCGGATCCTGCTCGACCGCTTGGTCGACTCCGTCTCGGCGGTCAACGGGCGAAACGCCCAGGTCGAGGGCCGCGTCCTCATCGACGACACCGCGACGATCGAATCCAGCCGCGTTCGAGGGCCGTCGGTGATCGGCCCGGGCGCGCGCATCGTCGACTCCTACGTCGGCCCGTACACGTCGGTGGGCGAGGAGGCGATCATCGAGAACTCGGAGGTCGAGAACGCGATCATCCTCCCCCGCGCCACGATCGAGCACTTCGGCCTGCGCGTCGAGGAGAGCGTGATCGGCGAGGGCGCCGAGCTGCGACGCACGTTCCGAGTTCCGCGAGGCGTGTCGCTGAGCATCGGCGCCGAGGCCGAGATCGCGCTTTCTTAGCAACTGCTAGTACTAGTCCTTTGGCGGTTCCGGGTTGATCCGCTGACCGTGGCCTCTGATAGAACGACCGTCCATTCCGGCTCGGGCCCCCGTCGCTCAGAGGTCCGGAGCCCCGAAGGTCGAAAGGCTTGGGCAGATGGCCCCTTCCAGGCACAACGACAGACTTTTCCGCTGCCTCGGGACCGCGCTCGTCGCGGTGTGCCTCGCCATGCTCGTCATGGCCGCCGCCGCCTCGGCCGGGAGGGTGCGTGCACCGGGGTACGGCGGGCTGCCGCGACTGTTCGCGCCGCACAGCGTGTGGAACAAGCCCCTGCGCCAGAACGCCCGCCTCGATCCGAACTCAAAGCAGATGGTCGACTTCCTGAATCGGGAGATCGATAGAGAGCAGGCCGCCCACATCGGGCCCTGGATCCAGGCCGACAGCTACAGCACGCCCCTCTACATCGTGGGTCCGAGGCAGCGGCGCGTCAAGGTCGCCCTGTCCGATCCCAACGCGTCTTGGCGCAAGGGGCTCCAGAAGGTGTTCACCAAGGTGCCGATCCCGCCGACGGCTCGGCCGGCCGAGGGCAGCGACGGCCACATGACGATCTGGCAGCCGAAGACGGACACCCTGTGGGAGTTCTGGCAGGCGAGCAAGCAGTCCGACGGATGGCACGCCAGCTGGGGCGGGGCGATCAGGCACGTCTCGCGGAGCCGCGGCTACTACACGACCAACTCGTGGCCCGGCCTCTCGCAGCCGAACTGGGGAGCCACCGCGACCAGCCTGCCGGTCATCGCGGGGACGATGACCGTCAAGGAGCTTCGCTCCCCCTGGATCAGGCACGCGCTCGCCGTGGACCTGCCACAGCCGCGCGCCGGGGTGTACTCGTGGCCCGCGCAGCGAACCGACGGCTACGGTCCCCCGGAATCGATTCCCGAGGGCGCCCGCCTGCGGCTTCCGGGCCACCTCGACCTGCGCACCCTGCACCTGCCGCCGCTGACGCTGAAGATCGCCAGGGCGGTGAAGCGCCGCGGGATGATCGTTCGCGACCAGACCGGCACCGCGGTCGGCTTCTACGCTCAGGATCCGGTCGGCTGGAAGGTCGATCCGTACAACGGTCCCAGGGGGATCTTCCATGGACAGCTGCCGAGCCAGATCCTGTCGACCTTCCCGTGGGAGAGGCTCCAGGTGTTGAAGATGAGCCTCTGCTCAGATCAGTCGCGACCCTGCCTGCAGCACTAGGTCGTCGGGCTCAGGTCGGGCTCGTAGCGGTCCGACTCCGGTACGGCGCCGGGGTCGCTTCCCGCCAGCACCGCGACCGAGGGCTCGCCGCTCACGGCCAGGCGGCTGGTGCGGCGGCGGACCGCGGCCCGGTGGCGGACGACCTCGAGCACTCCGAGCGCTCGAAGCGGGTGCTCGAGGAGTTGACGCGCGAATTGCCGTCCGGCGCCGTCGAGGCCGGCACGGCGCTGGGCCCGGAAGCGGTCCCAGGCGGTCACCCCGGCGCGGCGCTCGACCAGCGCCCGCGACCACCAGGGCTCGCCCGCGAAGGAGCGTGCGACGTCGAGGTGCGCCATGTGCATCGCCTCCCAGTCCTCCGACATCTGTCCCGAGTGGGTGTGGTAAAGGACCGTGACCTGAGGCGACAAGTTCGCCGTGCCGCGATTCAGCAGCCGGCACCAGAGGTCGAGGTCCTCGCAGAGGACGGGGCGAAAGCCGCCCACGGCGAGCGCGGCGTCGCGCCGAAACATCGCGGCGCTGGACGGAATCGGGTTCTCCGGATGGAGCAGCTTGCTGGGCGATTCGACCGTCGTCTCGCCCGCGGTCAGCGGCCCGTGAAAGAAATGCTCGCTCGCGTCGGGGCTGCGCTCGACGCATGAGCTGGCGACGAGCACGCTGCCGGGAATCAGCGACCAGATGAGGTCCAGATGATGCGGGAGCCACTCGTCGTCGTCGTCGAGGAGGGCGATCCATTCGTGGTCTGCGGCGTTCAGCCCGGTTTCGTAGCCGACCGCCGCGCCGAGGTTGCAGTCGTGCCTGATCAACTCCGCGCCGTGCGCCTCCGCCACGCGAGCGGTGTCGTCCGTAGAGCCGTCGTCGATGACGATCACCTGGGCTGGGCGCCGCGGGCGCTGCGAGTTGATGCTCCGCAGGGCCCGCTCCAGGAGAGGCGCCCGATTGAAGGTTGGGATGATCACCGAGACGGGCAGCCGGTTTGCGGTGTCGTGCAGCATGTCCGCCTTATTCCCCACCGTTCGTGGCCGAGTCCAGGCCGCGAATCGACTTGACTCCCGCAAGCCGGACGAGCGCGGCCTGGGGTCGGGATCGGACCACCGCAGCGGCACTCGGGCGCTGCGCGAGCCGCATGAACGCCCTGAGGCTTCCGGCGTCGCTCAGATCCTGTTCGTAGCGCTCCGGAGGCGGGACCGCCGAGGGATCGACCCCGGGCAAGACCGCCACGGATGGCTCCCCGCTCGGCGCCAGTCGACTGGTCCGCCGGCGAACGGCAACTCGGTGACGCAGCACCTCGGCCACGCCGAGCGCCCGCGCGGGGTGCTTGAGCAAGTCGAGCGCGAAGCGCCTGCCGGCGCCCTTTGAGCCGTTGCGGCGGCGCGCCCTGAACAGATCCCAGGCGGTGACGCCCGCGCGCCGCTCGACCAGGCTCTTCGACCACCAGCTCTCTCCGGCGAATGAGCGGGCCACGTTGAGGTGCGCCTCGTGCATCGCCTCCCAATCGCCCGAGATCTGGCCGGCGTGCGTGTGGTAGAGGACGCCCACGCGCGGCGACAAGGCGGCCCTGCCCCGGCTCAGCAGGCGACACCACATGTCGAGGTCCTCACAGCCGAGAATCGAGAGATCCTGCCCGGCCCCGATCCTCGGCTTTCGCAGGACTCCGCGAAACCCCCCGACGGCGAGGGCCGTTTCGCGATGCACCATCGCGGCGCTGGCCGGGATGGGGTTCTCCGGGTGAAGGACGGTCTCGGGAGACTCGAGAACCGTCACCCGATCGGTGAGCGGCCCGTGAAAGCCGTGCTCGCTCGAGTCGGGGGCGCTCTCGATGCAGGAGGTGGCCACGAGAACGGTCTCGCGCGTGAGCGACCACAGAGTCTCGAGATGATGGGGAAGCCACTCGTCATCGTCGTCCAGGAGGGCGACCCACTCGTGGCGCGCCGCACGCAGGCCCGTGTCGCGAGCCGCGGCGTTCCCCCCGAGGTTTCGTGGGTGTCGGATCAGCTCCGCCCCGAGCGTCTCGGCGACCTCCGGGGTGTTATCGGTGGAGGCGTCGTCCACCACGATCACCTGAGCGGCCCGGTAAGGGCGCTGGGCGTTGACGCTTCGCAGCGCGCGTTCGAGCAGCGGCGCCCGATTGAACGCGGGAATGACGACCGAGACCGGGATCGTGGCCTCGGCGGACGGGGGGGTCGCAAGCGTGTGCTCCGCCTCGAGCTGCATGCACGTTCACAAACCTCCGCAAACCGCTCAAACTTGTTACGCCTGACCCGAAATTGGTGCAATTTGCGTAAATTTGACACCGCCTTACATGCCCGCAGGCTCGGACCCGAGGATCGGGTTCGAGGGCCGGTCGGGCGGGAGCGTTCAGGGGCGGACGCCATCTCCGCCTCGCTACGTGGACGGCTGCGGTCGCGGGGCGAGGCGGGTCACCCACTTCGAGCTGGGCGCCACCGCGCGAACCATGGCGGACGCCCGGACGCGGTCGCGCGGGAGCAGCCCGCCGATGACCAACAGGGCGAGGGCGTACACGAGGCTGCCCGCGAGGAGTCCCGCGAGCAGCCCGACGACCCCTGGCACGGCGTGATCGAGCAGGTGGGCGGCGGCGAAGGCCCCCGCGTAGGCGAGGGCGAGTCCCGTCAGCTGGCGGACCGGCCACAGCCGCAGGATCGGCTGGGAGAGATGCCGGCGCAGAACGGCGACCTGGACGCCCAGCTGGACGGCGAACCCGAGCGTCACGCCGAGGGCGGTGCCGGTCACACCCATGGAGAGGGTGAGGACGATCGTCAAGGGGACGGTGGCCGCCAGCCGTGCAACGGAGAGCGCGGTCGTGGCCACCGGCCTGCCCACCGCGAGCAGGGCATCCACCTGGATGTTCGACATGGCCGCGATCGCGGGCAGGACGAGCACGATCGCCAGCGCGGTGGACGCGCGCTCGAAGCCCGGTCCGAAGAGCCCCATGATCCCGACGGCGGCGCCGCCTCCGGCCGCCGCGGGCAGCAGCATGCCGGCCGCGATGTAGCGAAGCGAATCCACGAGCGCGCGGTCGAAGCCGGCTCGGTCCTCGTCCACGTGGCGCTCGACGAGGGTGGGAAAGACCATCTCGCCGAGACGGAAGTTGAGCTCGACGAAGCGCTGAGCCAGTGCCCAAGCACGATTCCAGGCACCCACCGCGGCGAGCGACCCGTAGGCGCCGAGCACCCACGTCCCCACCTGGTCGCTGACCCCGGTGGCCAACGACCCGGGCGTCACCTTGAGGCCGAAGCGCAGGATCTCGGGAAGCGCGCGGAAGCCGCTCCGGATCTCGGCCAGCGGCACTCGCCAGCGGATCCACTTGGGCGCCGTCACGAGACGATGCGCGAGCGAGGTGATCCAGGAGCCGATGGTCGCAAGGATCAGCCCCCAGACGGTGGGCATGACCAGGCTCAGCCCCGCGGCCATCGCGAGGTAGGCGGCCAGCTGGTGCGTGCGGATCCAGAACAGGTCTCGTCCCGCGCGAAAGGCCGACAGGACCCCATCGATGTTCCAGGCCGGGTTGGTGAACACGAGATAGCCGCCCAGGCTCACCACGGCGGGCCCGAAGAGCTCCGGATGGTCGATCGGCCCCTGAAACAGGAAGTAGGTGGCGACCGCCGCGATGCAGCAGGCGACCAGCGTGAGCCCGGTCGAGAACATGAATACCGGGACCCATAGGCCGGTCACCCGCGGGCTTCGGGGCGGCAGCGGCGCGAGAAGCCTGATCAACGCGGGCTGCTCCCGAACGCTCGACAAAAACCAAACGGCGCCGGTCGGGGCGTAGGCGAGGGCGAATTCGCCGATCACCGTCACGCCGTAGATCCGCGCGGTGAGGATGCTCGAGCCGAGCGCGAGCACGCCGCTCACGCCGAAGCTAAGCGCCCCGAACCCGAAGGCGTTTCGGAACGACGGGCGCTCGGTTGGCTCAGCGCGAGTCGCCAACGAGGTGCTCCACCCCGGGCTCGTCCCCCGCCTTCAGGACCCGAGCCGGGTTCCCGGCGACGGTGGCGCCAGGCGGAACGTCGCGGGTTACCACCGCGCCCGCCCCGACGACCGCTTCATCGCCGATTCGCAGACCTCCGAGGACCACGGCCCCCGAGCCGAGCGAGGCCCCCCGCCCCACCGTGGTTCGCCTCAGCTCCCAGTCGCTGGGCGCTCGAAGCCGGCCATCGTCATTCGTCGCTCGGGGAAGGTTGTCGTTGATGAAGATGACGCCATGGCCGACGAAGGCCTCGTCGCCGATCGTCACTCCGTCGCACACGAAGGCATGGCTTTGGATCTTGCAGTCGGAGCCGATCGTGGCGCCGCGCTGGACCTCGACGAAGGGCCCGATTCGCGTCCGGTCGCCGACATGGCAGCCGTAGAGGTTCGTGAACGAGTGCACGAAGACGTCCTCGCCGAATGTCGCCTCGTTGATCAGGCGATACGGCGCGTCGTTGCAGGGGCCGCCGCTCGCCCCGTTGCCGGAGCTTCGACGCTTCGCCTGAGGTGTCCAGGGAAAACTCCTCATCGCAGCCGGATCCTGCTCAAGCAACGGATCGCGCCGACTCGCGCTTCTGCCGGCGCTCGTGCATCACGACCGGCTCAGTCCACGAAGGTCCGCTGCCACAGCTCGAGCACCAACAGGGCCCAGATCCTGAGGGCGTTGTCCGCCGTGCCGGCCTCGTTGTCGCGGACGAGCTGCTGGATGGCCGCCGGCTCGAACAGCCCGCGCTCGCGGACGGACGCGGGCGAGAGGCAGTCCTCGACGAGCGGCCGAAGGTCATCGTCGATCCAGGCGCGGAGCGGCGCCCCGAAGCCCGCCTTCGGCCGCCAGATGACCTCCTCGGGGAGGACTCCCTCCATCGCCTTCTTGAGGACGTACTTGCGGGTGGTCCGGCGCAGCTTGAGGGTGGGGGGGACGCGTCCGGCCAGCTCGACCAGCTCGTCGTCGAGCAGCGGGACCCTGACCTCGGTCGAGGCGGCCATGCTCATCCGGTCCGTGTAGGCCAGGTTCAGGCAGGGCAGGAACGTCTTGATGTCCAGGTAGAGGAGCCGGTTCAGCCAGTGCTCGTCGGCGTGGCGCGACATGTACTGCCGGTGCCGGTGGAAGGGGTCGTGGTCGCGGAGCTCCGCCCGGAGGTCGGCGCTCAGCAGTCCCGAGAGCTCGTCGGGCCGGTAGTAGGACGAGTAGGTGAGGTAGCGGTCCATGAACGGCTGGTCGAGGCCTCGCAGCAGCTTCATCGCGTTTCTTCGCGGCCCCCGAAGGCGCCCCGGCTTCCCCATCGTGAGGCGCCCGTCGAGCGAGGTGCGAACCGCCCTGCGGACCCCCCGGGGCAGTAGGTCCGCGGGGCGCGTCAGCTGCGCGGCCAGGTGGCGCGGGTACCCGGCGAAGATCTCGTCGGCGCCCATCCCGCTGAGGATCACGGTGAGGCGCTCGCTGCCCGCCGAGCAGATCAGGTAGGTGGTGATCGCGGCCGGGTCGGCGATCGGCTCATCCAGATGCCAGACGAGCTTCGGCAACAGGTCGACGATCTCGGGCTTGAGGATGCGCTCGTGGTTGTCGAGGTCGAGCTCCCGGCTCAGGCGCCGCGCGTAACCGAGGTCGTCGGGAACGATCTCGTGCGCGAGGTCCTCCTCGCTGAAGCCCACGGTGTAGC
>DATBFS010000021.1:0-45275 GCA_036558385.1 Solirubrobacterales bacterium
TACGCGAGCTGGGTTCAGAACGTCGTGAGACAGTTCGGTCCCTATCTGCCACGGGCGTTGGAGAGTTGAGAGGAGTCATCCTTAGTACGAGAGGACCGGGATGAACGCACCTCTGGTGTATCTGTTGTCCTGCCAAGGGCATCGCAGGTTAGCTACGTGCGGACTGGATAACCGCTGAAGGCATCTAAGCGGGAAGCCAACCTCGAGATGAGCTCTCCCATCCCCTTGAGGGAGTAAGACCCCTGGTAGACCACCAGGTTGATAGGCCGGCTGTGTAAGCACGGCAACGTGCTCAGCAGACCGGTACTAATGGGTCGAGGGCTTGACGGTTTTATCTTTTTTTGGCCTGCGTGCAGTTTTCAAGCTTCGCCGGGGGCGGTAGGTCCCAACAGATTTCGGTGGCCATAGCGAGGGGGAAACACCTCTTCCCATTCCGAACAGAGCCGTTAAGCCCCTCAGCGCCGATGGTACTTGGTGGGCAACCGCCTGGGAGAGTAGGTCGCCGCCGGCCTTTTACGACTACGGCTAAAGCCGCCTTCGGGCGGCTTTAGCTCGTTGATGAGGCCTTGCCTACGCCGCGTAGCGGGCGACCGCGGATCGAAAGTCCGCGCGGCGGGCGCCGTCCGGAAAGCGGAAGTCGTAGGTCGCCTCGCGAGCGGTGGCGGTCTCGCGGGGACCCGGTGCCCTGGGTGGACTCGACGTCGCACAGGCGCCGCGGCGGGCCGTCGCGAGCGCCTCCCATCCGGGCCGGCGGCTTGGTCTGGGCCGCCGGTCGGGCCGCTCGCGACAAGACCCGGCCCCGGGCCGTGGCTCGAGGCCATATTCGCCCAGCGTCGCGAAGTCGATCATGAGGTCGACGCCGCTGATCACCTGCTGGCCGAGGTCGTTTCGCCCGTGCGACATGGCCGTGAAGCTACGGGGGGCCTCAGACGGAACATACGTTCTGCAACGGAATTTGCACCTCGGTCATCGGCCACGCCTGCCGAAGCTGTGCGCGGCCGGCATGACGGCGGCGAGATCGGCGGCTTCCTGTGCCGGATCCCGCGCTCCGTCCACCCGTCGTCCCGTCTCGCGCTCCACGGGCGGCTCGATGTGCCGGACGTCGGCCGCGACCCCGTCGGGCACCAGCAGCGGGCGAATCGACGAGGCGACGACGTTCATCACCCGATCGCGGCGCTCCAAGCGCCCGCTGACGACGGCGAAGGACGCCGTCCTCACGGCCAGACGGTCCCGCTTGTACACCGGCGGCGGCACGACCACGTTGACCGTGCCCAGCTCGTCCTCGAGCAGCATGAAGACGACGCCGTTGGCCGTCGCCGGGCGCTGGCGCGCCACGACCATTCCCGCGACCTCCAACCGCCTTCGATCCGGCGCCCGCTCGACGTCCGCGCTCGTGAGGATCCCCTGCTCGAGGCCGGAGCGCAGAAGCGACATCGGGTGCTCGGCGATCGCCATCCCGGTGGACGCGTAGTCGGCGACCAGCCGCTCCCACGAGTCCAGCTCGCGCAGGGACGGCGCCGCGGGGATGGGGAGGGGGAGGGCGAGCTGAACGGGCCCGCCCAGCCGCTCCCCACCGCGCGCGACGCCGAGCCGCCACAGGTCCTCGCGCCGCCGCAGGCCGTCGCGTCCCCCGATCCCCTCGCACGCGCCGGCCCAGGCGAGGAGCTCGAGAGCGGCGTCGCTTGCGCCGGAACGCGAGGCGAGGTCGGCGAGGTCGGCATAGGGGCCGCGGTCCTCGCGCTCCGTCACCAGGGCCCGGGCGTCCTCCTCCTTGAGGCCGGTTATGTAACCAAGGCCGATGCGGACCGCCGTGGAGGAGACCGCGCATTCCACCCCGCTTCGGTTCACGTCCGGCGCCAGCACCTCGATGCCCCTGCGCTGCGCCTCGTGCACCAGCGCGTCGGGCGGGTAGAACCCCATCGGCTGCTCGTTGAGGAGCGCGCAGAGGAACTCCGGTCCGTAGCGAACCCGAAGCCAGGTCGACTGGTAGGCGAGCAGCCCGAAGGCCACCGCGTGCGCCTTCGGAAACCCGAACCCCGAGAAGCCACGGATCTGCTCGAACACTCGCTCCGCCACCTCCGTCGTCGCCCCGCCCTCTCTCGCCCCGGCGATGAACTGCTCGCGATAGGCGAGGATCGCCTCCTCCGAGCGCTTGCGGCTCATCGCCCGGCGCAGCCCCTCCGCCTCTCCGGCGCTGAACCCCGCGAGCCCCATCGCCACCTGGATCACCTGCTCCTGGAAGACGATCGTCCCCAGCGTGTCCCGCAGGATCGGCTCCAGCGAGGGGTGCTCGTAGGGGACGCGAAACGAGGGGTCCCTTCGCAATCGCTCGCGGCGCTCCAGGTAGGGGTGGACGGCGCCCCCCTGGATCGGCCCCGGGCGCACCAAGGCAACCTGGACCGTGAGGTCGTCGAGGGTCTCCGGCAGGGTGCGGGGGAGCATCTGCATCTGCGCCCTGCTCTCGATCTGGAAGGTCCCGGTGGTGTCCGCCGCCCTGATCGCCCGGAAGGTGGAAGCGTCGTCCATCGGGATCCGGGAGAGGTCGATCCGCTCGCCGCGCACGCGGGCGATCTCCTCCACGCAGCGCTCCACGGCCGACAGCATCCCCAGCCCGAGCAGGTCGATCTTGAGGAAGCCGGCGTCCGCGCACGAGTCCTTGTCCCACTGGACGAGCTGGCGCCCCTCCATCGCCGCCGGCTGCACGGGGCAGATGTCGATCAGCGGTCGAGTCGAGATCACCATCCCCCCGGGGTGCTGTGAGGGATGGCGCGGGAGCCCCCACGCCTCGCGGGCAAGGCGTGCTAGCGCCCGCCAGCGCGCCGAGGCGGCCCTGCGCCCCCCGATCGCCGCGGCGAGCTCGTCCTGTACCGAGTCCGGCCGATCGAACATGTCCACCGTCCGCGCCACCCGCTCGATCTCCCCCGGCGGCAGGCCGAGCACCTTGCCGAAGTCGCGGGTCGCCCCACGCGACCGGTAGCAGGCGAAGGCCGCGACCAGGGCCGACCGGTCCGCCCCGTAGCGCTCGTGCACGCGGGGGATCAGCTTCTCTCGGATGTCGCGCGGGAAGTCCAGGTCGATGTCGGGCGCCTCGGTGATCTCCTCGTTCAGGAATCGCCCCAGGAACAGCCCGCTGCGCACGGGATCGACGTGGGAGAGGCCGGTGAGGTAGCAGACGATCGAGCTGACGCTCGACCCGCGACCCCTGCCCGGGGGGAGGAGGCCGCGCACCGAATCCGGCCCCCGGACCTCCGCCGCCACCTCGCGGGCCAGTTCGAGGATGTCGTAATGGAGCAGCAGGAACCCCGACAGCCCGAGCGAGCGGATCAGCCGCAGCTCGTCCTCCAGACGCCCATGCGCCTCCCCGTACTCCCGCTCGCCGGCGTAGCGGTGCTCGAGGCGCGCCCGGCAGATCTCCGCGAGCGCCCGGTCGGCGTCGGGGTCCTCCGAGCCCGGGTAGCTGTAGCCGAGGTCGCGGGTGAGGTCGAACTCGAGCCGCTCGGCGATCCGATGGCTCTCGGCGACCGCCTCCGGATGGTCCGCGAACCGGGCGGCCGCATCCGCGGGCGAGAGGAGATGGGCCGAGCCGTTCCCGCGCCGTCCGGGCTCGTTCTCCTCCAGCGTCCCCCCGAGACGGACCGCGACCAGCGCATCCTGGAGCGCCGCACGCGAGGGGTGGTGCATGTGGACGTCGCCCGTCGCCACGCAGTCGACCCCGAGTCGCTCCGCGAGGGCCGTCAGCCAGCGGTTGCGCGCCCGGTCGTTGCGCCAGAACGGCCGCTGCAGCTCGACCCTGAAGCGGTCGCGGCCGAAGGCGCCGACGAGCCGCCGCCCGAGCGCCTCCGTCGCCGCCGCATCGGCGGCCCGGGGCCGCCCTCCCGCTCGCTCGAAGCTTCCCGCGAGCACCCCGTCGCGGGCGCATCCCGAGAGGCAGACGAGCCCCGAGGACCGCTCCTCGAGCGAGCTCAGCGGCAGGGTGGGGGGGAGCGCTTCCCGCCCGGGTACGGGACGCGTTCCATGATGAGCCTCGGTGATGAGCCGGCAGAGGTTCCGCCACCCCTCTTGGCTTTGGACGAGCAGCGTCAAATGAAACGACTCACCTCCGGCGGCAGCCTCGCCTGCGGCTACGTTGCCGCCGGGTTCGGGTTCAGGCGAAGCGGCAGGTCGTACACGTTCTGACCGGGACTTCGCCCCTGGCGCCAGCGAGTCGCCCGAGGGCCGCGCCGGAGTGGTAACCGTGAGCTCCGCGCCGACGATCGGGCGAACCCCGACGGGCTCGCAGGCCTGGGCGAACTCCATCGCCCCCCAGACTCCGTCGTGGTCGGTCAGCGCGAGGGCCTCGTGCCCCAGCGCGGCCGCCGCCTGCGCCAGCTCCTCCGGCGCCGATGCCCCGTCGCCGAAGGAGTAGGCGGAGTGGCAGTGCAACTCGACGTAGCTCATGCCCTCTGGAGAAACCAGCGGCCTTCGTCCGCCGGCTCGCGAAAGACCACCAAGTTGCGCCCGTCAGCCAACACGAGCTCGAAGTAGCGGCGGCGAAGCGGCTTCGGCGTCCACCAACGGTCCTCGATCAGCCACTCCTCCCGCACCGCGTCCACCGGCACCGATTCGACCGCGCTCGGCACACCGTCCGCCTCGGTCCGCACCTCGATGGGCCGCGGCCAGTAGATATTCACCGCCGCCTCCTCCGCGGGAGCCGAAGGCGACCGGTGATCCGAGCTTGCTCGGATTCGTCCGGGGGCGGCGGGTTCGGGCGCGGGCGTGGCGGCAGGCACCTCCGGTCAGGGGGCCGAAGGCAACCGGTCATCCAGCGAAGCCGGATGCGGGGTTTCGTCTCTAGCTCCAACGGCCTTCCTCCTCGAAGGGGGTCAGGAGCACCCGTCGCTCGGGCACGCGCGACTCGAGGTCGACGTCGAGCACCCTCATCACCGCGTCCCTGCCGGCGACCGCCCGCGCCTGGCGAGCCGCCTCCGCGAGTCGCTTGCGACGCTCGCCTCTCGTCAGCCCGGTGAGCGGCTCCTGTTCGCCGGCGGGCGGCCCCGTCTCCAGCGCCCGCAGGCTCAACGATGCGGCGGGCCCGGGGAGCTCGGCGAGCTTTCCGTCAAGCGCCAACAGGAGACGCTCCTGGTCGGCGCTGGCCCGGCGCAGGGCCACCACGGTCCGCCAGCTTCCGCCCCCCGCCAGCCGCGCGGAGAGCTTCAGGCGCCGCAGGCTTCGTTCCCCTCGCAGGGGGTTGGCGAGGAGCCTGTCGACCAGCAGCTCCAGCGCCCGCTCGAGCGACGGGCCGGAGATCGCCTCCGGAAGGTCGAGCCGCTCGACCAGGGCCTCATGGGGGCGACGCGGCCGCAGGGGCTCGTCCTCGCCGCGCGCCATCCGCAGCGCCCGCAGGCCGACCGCGCCGAAGCGGTCGGCGATCGCGGCGTCTGGGAGCGCCGCGAGCTGGCCCAGCGTGCGGACGCCGAGCCGCTCCAGCTTCTCGGAAAGGTCCGCGGAGCCGGTGCGGGCCGCCTCCGCCGCTCCGCCTCCGCCGCGATCACCGGGCAACCGGTCGCGAAGGAGATCCACCGAAAGGCCGGCGAGGAAGGAGCGCGTCATCGCTCCGGGGACGATCGTCGGCGCCCGGCGCCTTCGCGCCTTGCGCGCGGCCGCATAGGCGCAGAGCCGGGTCTGACCCGCCCCGAGCCGCGCGCCCGATCCGACCGCCCCTCCCGCCCGCTGCAGCACCCGCTCCAGGCTCCCCCACAGCCCGACGAGACCCGCCGCTTCGAAGAACGCCTCTCCCGGCCGTGCCGGCTCGACCTCGGCGCCGATCCCCTCCAGTTGCCGCAGCGCCCTCTCCCAGGCCGACTCGGCGCGCTCGGGGTCGGGCGGCACCAGGGTCAGGGCCGGGCAGCGGGAGAGCGCCTCGCCCAGGCGCATCCCGGCGCGGATGCCGAACGCCTCAGCCGGCCCGGACGCCCCCCCGATCACCTGTGGGCCGCCCGGCTCCGGCGCCAGCGCCAGCGGCCGAAAGAGGAGCTCTCGCCGCCCCTCCAGGGTCGCCAGCAGGGCGAAGCGGGGGATCAGGGCGCATGCGATCACGCGGTTGCCACTCTCTCGGGACATGCGAACACATGTTCGTATCAGGTCGACAGGATGTCAAGGGCGGGCTGGACGCGAGCTCGAGCGGTCGGCTTCGGCTCGAGCGTCGGCTTCGGCTCGAGCGTCGGCTTCGGATCGCAGCGGGTTTCGGGCTGTGTAGGGACAGGCCCCCAAGCATCGATGGCCGAGAAACGTCGTCTATTTCGACGCTATTCGGCCATCGGCGCTCCGGCCATACTTGATGGGTGGCACGCGCGCTGTTGGCGAGCATCGGCATCGTGGTCGTCCTCGCTGGGTGCGGGAGCGGCGACTCAGGCTCAGGCGCCTCCGCCCAGGGGATCGCCGGCAACGCGAAGCCCGGCGACCTTCAGGTGATCGACGGCTGGGTGACGGCGCTCCGGCACGGCGAGGTCGGCGCCGCCGCCGGCTACTTCGCGATCCCGAGCGTGGCCGAGAACGGCCCCGTCCTGCTCCACATCCGCAGCTCTCGGGACGCGCGCAGCTTCAACCGGTCGCTCCCCTGCGGCGCCGTGCTCGTCCGGGCAGAGACGGCCGGCGAGTTCACGACCGCGACCTTTCGCCTCACCGAGCGCCCGGGCCCGGGGGCCTGTGGGACGGGCGCCGGCGGGTTCGCCAAGACCTCGTTCGTGATCCGGGACGGCAAGATCGTCCAGTGGCGGCGGGTGGGCGCCGGCGCGGGCGGCCAGCCGGCCCCGAGCCAGTCGGCTTGAGCTACGAGAGCTTCGCCCGCACTCGCGAGATCACCTCGTCCGTGAACTCGGTGGTCCCGGCGTGGCCGCCCAGGTCCGACGTCCGGACACCGGCGGCAGTCGCCGCGAAGACCGCGTCGTAGATTGCGCGCGACCGGGGCTCGGCGTCGTCGGTGCCGGCCTCGGCGGCCTGATGCAGGAGCGCGGCCACGGCGAGGATCATCCCCATCGGGTTGGCCACGTCCTTCCCCTGGAGCGCCGGCGCGGTGCCGTGGGGCGCCTCCGCCATGGCGACGGTGGTCCGCAGCTCGTCGTCCAGCGACAGGAGCATCGACTCGGCTCCCGCGATCGAGCCGAAGAGGGGCAGGACCAGGTCGGACAGCAGGTCGCCGTCCCGGTTGAGGCAGGGGATCGCCAGCGGCTCGGACGCCGCCCCGCCGATCAGCCCGGCGAGGGTGGCGTCGATCAGCACGGGCTCGTAGGCGATCCGGGGGTGACGCTCGGAGGCAGCGTCCATCTCCTCCTTGAGCATCCCCTCGTACACCGGGCTCACCGTCCACTTCGGCCCGCCGTAGACGCGACCGCTCAAGCGCTCCGCCGTCCGGAACGCGTACTCGGCGACCGCCCGGCAGGCGGAGCGGTGGATCGTCTCCGTCCGATGCGCCAGCTCGCCGCCGTCGGATCCCTCTCGCCACTCCTCCGCGCCGTACGCGTCGCCGACGGCCAGGCGGCAAACCGAGATGGGGTGGTGCACGCCCCCGACGGGGGTGACGCCCGCGATCCTGCGCCCGGTGCGCAGGATGACCGTGCCGTCGATCGCCTCGCGCAGGATGCGATTGGGACTGCCGACGTCGTCGGCGGACTCCGGCGTGATGGTGGCCGCCTTCAAGCCGAGGCCGGTGGCCCGCATCTCCTCGGCGGCCTCGTGGCAGACCGCGTTCTGAGTGCGGCGGCGGTTCTCGAGCGAGAGGTCGAATCGGCGGAGCTTCAGCTCGAGCCCGAGAACGTCAGGATCCAGCACCCGGAGCGCCTGCTCGAGAAGCTCCTGCCCGGTCTGATCGCCCTCGAGCGCGACTATCCTGATCACCGCCATCGGATGGAACATATTCCGCCGATCACCGACACATGCACGTGGTGCGGAGCCGACGTCGAGGAGGACGACGGCTTTCGACTCTATGAGCCCGCGGGCTCGAGAAGAGCGGCCTTCTGCCGCCTGGAGCACGTGGTCCCCTGGGCCATCCAGGGTGCGCACTGGGAGGCGGGCGAGCTCACCGAGCCCTCGATCGACCGCGCCGCGATCACCTGCGCCCAATGCGGCCGCGAGCTCGGCGAGGTCCATGTGCTGCTCGTGCGGGGGCGTGGGGAGGCCCGGATCCCGGATGACTTCTGCTCGGTCGACCACCTGCTCGAATGGGCGAAGGCCGGGGGTCGATGGCGGTGAGACCGTTGCAAACACGCATGTCGGCGTCCTCGCTCGATCATCTCGCTCACGTAGCCTCCGGCTACGCTCGCTTCGCCGGTCGAGCTGCGTCCTTGACCTACTCGGTTCTCACGGCGTCGGGGTGCTCGCGGCCTCCGCGAAACCGAGAATGAGGCGAGCGGTCTGGGCCCGGCCTCTCGACCTCGGGCGAGTGCCCGGCGCCCGGGATCATCCGAACCCGAGCACTCGGCACCGACCGATAGGCGTTCGCGGTCGCCGCCGGGTCCTCCTAGAGCTGATCCTCGGCGCCGAACAGGACCAGGAGCGGCACGGCCGCGTCACGGACGCGCGCGTCGAGCGGCTTCGCGTCCTCGTAGTCGTTGAGCTCGGCCTCGGAGTCGTCGTACGAGGTGTAGGTCATCGCCCTGAAGTCGTCGACGACCTGATCTCCGAACCGCCCGAGGTCATAGTCCGGGGCGAACGCGGACTCGTATCCGTCCTCGACCGCGACGGCGATCTTGGCGCCTCGCCTCACGGATCGGCGTCGGGCTCCGGCGAGAGCCCCAGCTCCTCGGCGCGCGCCGCCATCGCGTCGATGACGAGCTGGATGTGGCCTGCCTCGTCGACTCCGAGCTCCTCGACGCCGCGACGAATCTGGTCGCGGTCGACCTTGGCGGCGAAGGAGGGCTGCTTCAGCTTCTTGCGCACGGACTTGGGCTTCAGTCCCTCGATGCCGGTGGGGCGGACGAGGGCGCACGCCGCCACGAAGCCGGACAGCTCGTCAACGGCGAAGAGCGTCTTGGCCAGCGGCGTCGTCCGCGGCACTTCCAGGTACTCGGCGTGGCCGGCCACCGCGTCGAGCAGCTCCTCGGGGTAGCCGCGCTGGCGCAGCTCCTCGAGCGCCATGCGCGGGTGTCCCGTCGCCGGATCCGGGTACCGCTCGTAGTCCAGGTCGTGGACGAGGCCGGTGATCCCCCACAGCTCGGTGTCCTCGCCCTCACGCTGCGCGTACGCTCGCATCGCCGCTTCGACCCCGAGCACGTGCTTTCGAAGCGAATCGGAGGTGATCCACTCGCAAACGAGAGCCCAGGCATCGTCACGCGTCGGCCCGTCCATGACCCGTTGTTACCCTAGCCGCCGAGATCCGATGGCCACCCATCGCCCCATCTGATGGAGAAGTTCGTGATCGAGGGGGGGACCCCCCTGTCCGGCGAGATCGCCGCCGCGGGCAACAAGAACGCGGCGCTCCCGATCCTGGCCGCCTGCCTGCTCACCGACGAGGAGCTCCTGCTCTCCAACGTGCCGCGCATCCGCGACACGGAGGCGCAGGTGGCCCTGCTCGAGCGACTCGGGGTGAAGGCGGCCTGGACCGGCGACAACGATCTTCGGCTCCAGGCCGACGCCGTGACCGGCGCCGAGGTGGACGAGGAGCTGGCGTCCGCGATCCGCGCCTCGTTCCTGTTGGCCGGCCCGCTTCTGGCCCGCTTCGGGGAGGCTCGGATGCCCCCGCCGGGAGGCGATTTCATCGGGCGCCGCCGGCTGGACGCCCACCTCGATGCCTTCCGCGACATGGGCGCCTTGATCCGGGGCTCCCGCTGGATGCAGATCGCCGCGCCGGAGGGAGGCCTCGCGCCCTGCAGGATCTTCATGGACGAGCCATCCGTGATGGCCACCGAGAACGCGCTCATGGCCGCCGCCCTGACCGAGGGGCCGACCACGATCTCGAACGCCGCGTCCGAGCCTCACGTGCAGGACCTGGCGCGACTGCTGGTCCAGATGGGAGCGCAGATCGACGGCATCGGCTCGAACGTGATGACCGTCCACGGGCGCGACAAGCTGGGCGGCGCCGAGCACACGATCTGCCCGGACCACATCGAGGTGGCGAGCTTCATGGCGCTCGCGGCGGCGACCGGCGGCGAGTTGCGCATCCGCGACACCGAGCCCGACGACCTGATGATGATCCGTCGCCAGTTCCGCCGGCTGGGCCTGCAGTCGATGATCGAGGGGCGCGACGTGCTGGTCCCGCCCGAGCAGCCGCTCGAGATCAAGGTCGACGTCGGCGAGATGACGCCCAAGATCGACGACGGGCCGTGGCCCGCGTTCCCGGCCGACCTGACGTCGATCGCGCTCGCCCTCGCCACCCAGGCCCGCGGGGAGGTCCTGATCTTCGAGAAGATGTTCGAGAACCGTCTGTTCTTCGTCGACAAGCTGGTCGCGATGGGCGCTCGGATCACGTTGTGCGATCCCCACCGGGCGATCGTCAACGGTCCGAGCCGTCTTCACGGGGAGCGAGTCGACAGCCCGGACATCCGTGCCGGGATGGCGATGCTCATCGCGGCGCTGGCCGCGGAGGGCGTCTCCGAGATCGGCAGGGTCGAGCAGATCGACCGCGGATACGAGCGTATCGACCTGCGACTGCGCGACCTCGGCGCAAGGATCGAACGGGTCGCCGTGGAACCAGTTCCCGCCTAGGCCTACGTCTGGGCTGGCGACGAAGTCGCGGATCGAGAGTGTGAACCTGCCGCCCCGATCGCGTTGCAACCCGGCGGCAACGGACGCCAAGCGGAGCATGCCGCCGGAATGATTCACCGCATCCCCCCAGGCACGCGCGACGTGCTGCCCGACGAGATGCGCGAGCTTCGGCGCGTCCAGGGCGCGCTCGCGGAGGCCTTCGAGCGGTTCGGGTACGGCGAGGTTGCGACGCCCACGATCGAGTACCACGACGTGCTCGCCCGCGGGGACGAGCGGGGCGCGCCGGCCGCCTACCGGTTCTTCGACGAGGACGGCGCGCTGCTGGCGATGCGCACCGACATGACCGTGCCGATCGCTCGCCTCGTCTCCACCCGCCTTCGAGACTCCGAGCCCCCGTTCCGGCTCTGCTACGTGGGCAACGCCTACCGGGCCATCCGGCCGCAGCGAGGACAGATGCGGCAGTTCATGCAGGCGGGGGTCGAGCTGATCGGCGTGGACGCACCGGATGGGACGGCGGAGGTGATCGAGGTCCTCGCGGCGGCCCTGGACGCGGTCGGGTTGACCAGGGCCGTGATCGGGCTCGGGGACGCGGACCTGTACGGCCAGCTTCTCGCCGAGCACGGCGTCTCGGGCGAGCCCCGGGACTCGATCCTGCAGGTGCTCGCCCGACACGACCTGGTGGGCCTCGAGGCGGAGGTCGAGCGCCTGGAGATCGACGAGCGTGAGCGCGAGACGCTGCGCCGGCTGCCGGCTCTGCGAGGCGGGCCGGAGATCCTGGACCGGGCGCGCGAGGCCGGTGGCGCGGCGGTCGACCGCGCGATCCAGCGGCTCGCCACGACGTACGAAGCCCTCGCCCCCGCGGTGGCCGAGCGCGTTCAGCTCGACCTGGGGCTGCTTCGCGACCTCGGGTACTACACCGGGGCGATCGTGGAGGTCTATGACCCCGCGCTGGGTCACGTCCTGGGAGGAGGAGGGCGCTACGACGAGCTGATGGGACGGTTCGGCTGGGGCCTGCCCGCGATGGGCTTCGCCCTCTACCTCGAACGGGTGCACCTAGCCCAGGCCGAGGAGGAGCGGTTGAGCAGCGCGCGGGGAGACGCGGGCCGAGGCGGAGCGAGATGAGGTTCGCGGAGGTCTCCGGTTCTCGCGCCCGGGAGACGGGTGCATTGAAGCTCGCGGTCCCCCGCGGCGCGCTGCTGGCCGGGACGCTCGACCTGCTCGACCGGATCGGGGTGGACACGACGGAGGTCCGCGGAGAGTCCCGCTCGCTCGTCTTCGCCGTCGGCGACCTGATCCTGGTCACGATGCGTCCCTCCGACGTGCCCACCTACGTCGAAGCGGGCGCCGCCGACCTCGGGATCACCGGCAAGGACGTGCTGCTCGAGCAGAGCGACCGCGCCGTCTACGAGCTCCTCGACCTTCACTACGGGGCCTGCAGGATGGTTCTGGCCGGGCGCAAGGGGGACGAGAGCCTGGGCGAGGCGGAGCGCCGCCTCGGGTCGATCCGGATCGCGACCAAGTACCCCCGCATCGCGACCCGATACTTCGAGACGAGCGGTCGCCAGGCCGAGGTGGTGGAGGTCAAGGGCTCCGTCGAGCTCGCCCCGCTGGTCGGGCTGGCGGATGGGATCGTGGACCTGGTCGACACCGGTCGAACCCTGGACGAGAACGCGCTCGAGGTCCGCGAGGAGATCGCCAGGTGCACCGCGAGGCTGGTGGCCAACCGTGTGGCTCACAAGCTCCGGGCGGCCGAGCTCGATGCGCTGGCGGAGCGCATGAAGCAGGCGGCTCCGGCGTGAGGGCCGAATGGGTTCAGTGGGACGGTCGAGACGCGCCCGCCCTGGCGGCACAGCTCCGGCTGCTGGCACCGCCCCTCAGCGAGGTCACCGCCGGCGTCGAGCGGATGGTGGAGCGGCTTCAAAAGGACGGTGACGTGGCGCTTCGAGAGATCTCCGCCGGCCTCGGGGAGGAGGTGCCGGAGGTGTTGGCCGTCGATCCCGACGCGATCGAGGCCGCCCCGGGGCTGCTCGAGCCGAAGGTGCGCGAGGCGCTCCGCCTCGCCGCGCAGAACATCCACGCCGTGGCCAGCGCGGAGCTCGATGTCCGGACGCGCCCCGCCGCGGTCGAGCTTCCCCAGGGCCAGACCGTCGAGGTCCGGGAGGAGCCCATCGCGGCGGTCGGCATCTACGCGCCGGGCGGTCGGGCCGCCTACCCGTCCTCCGTCTTGATGTGCGCGATCCCCGCGCGAGTGGCCGGCGCCGCCAGGGTTGCGGTCGCGAGCCCGCCAGGCGCCGCGGGCCGGCCCAACGCGGCGGTGCTCGCCGCCTGCTCGATCGCCGGCGTGCGAGAGGTGTACGCGGTGGGCGGCGCGCAGGCGATCGCGGCACTCGCATTCGGCACCGAGTCGATCGGTCGGGTGGACCTGATCGCCGGGCCCGGCAACCGCTACGTGCAGGAGGCCAAGCGGCAGGTTTCGCCCGCGGTCGGCATCGACGGGATCGCGGGCCCGAGCGAGCTGATGGTGGTCGCGGACGGGACCGCGAACCCGGAATGGATCGCGCTCGACCTCTGCGCCCAGGGGGAGCACGGCGAGGACAGTCCACTGATCGTGGCGTCGCCGGACCCGGCGCTGCTCGAGCGAATCGCCGAGCTGATCGAGGGGATGGTCGCGGAGCGCCCGAGCGTCGCTCAGGCGCCCCTTGCTCTCGTCGCGACGACGGGCGTGGAGGCGGCGCTGTCGCTCGCCGACGCCGTCGCTCCGGAGCACCTCGAGCTCGCCTTCGAGGGAGCGGACGCGATCGCCGCGAGGGCTCGGGTGGCCGGCTGCGTCTTCGTGGGCGGAGGCGGCGCGACGGCGTTCGGCGACTACGCCGCCGGCTCCAATCACGTGCTCCCGACCGGTGGGGCCGCCCGATTCGGCGGGCCGCTGGGCCCGGGGGCCTTCCGGCGTCGCACCTCGGTGGTGACGATCCCGCCCTCGGCGGCGACCGTACTGGCCCCGTACGTCGCCGCCCTCGCCGGGGCCGAGGGCTTTCCCGTGCACGGGGAGTCGGCGGAGGCTCGAGCCGGCTCGTGATCCGCGAAGATACATAGTTTGCAGGCAATTTCACGGAGCCGATGAGCCGCACAGCCGAGATTCACCGCGAGACCCGAGAGACGGACGTCACCGTGGCCGTGGACCTGGACGGGGGCGCCGTCTCGACCGCGACCGGGGTGGGGTTCTTCGACCACATGCTCGAGCTGCTCGGGCGACACGGTCAGCTCGGTTTGGGGGTTGAGGCGAAGGGCGACCTCGAAACTGGCGCGCACCACACGGTCGAGGACGTCGGCATCGCGTTTGGGCAGGCTCTCGACAGCGCGCTCGGCGACCGGGCCCGGATTCGTCGCTACGGCTACATGGCGGTGCCGATGGACGAGGCGCTCGCGATGTGCGCGATCGACGTCTCGGGTCGCCCGCTGTGCCTGTTCGAGGCCGATCTGCCCCCGGTCTCGATCGCGGGCTTCGACGCCGAGCTCGCGGAGGAGTTCTTTCGAGCCGTGGCCACGAACGCGAAGCTCACCCTGCACCTCGGGACGCGCTATGGCTCCAACGCGCACCACATGATCGAGGCCTGCTTCAAGGCGTTCGCGAGGGCCCTTCGCCAAGCCGTCGAGATCGACCCGGACGAGTCCGGGGTTCCCTCCACCAAGGGGACGCTCGCGTAATAGCGGGTCGCGGGGTACGTCCCGCCGGGGCACGGGCTGCATACTGAGCCCATGGCATCGATCGCGATCCTGAACTACGGCATGGGCAACCTGCGCTCGGTCGAGAAGGCCCTCGAGCGCGTCGGAGCCCGGGCCGAGGTGACCAGCGATCCGCAGGCGGCCCGCGCGGCGGACGGCCTCATCCTGCCCGGCGTCGGGGCGTTCCCGGCCGCGATGCGGAGGGTCCGTGAGCTGGAGCTCGACGTCCTGGTGGCGGAGCGCCTCGGCTTCGGAACGCCGGTGCTCGGAATCTGCCTCGGCCTTCAGCTTCTGTTCGAGCGATCCACGGAACGGGGCGGCGCCGAAGGGCTCGGCCTCGTCCCCGGCGGCGTGACCCCCCTCGAGGCTCGCGGGTTGAAGGTGCCGCACATCGGCTGGGAGCCGGTGCGCTGGGAGCGGTCCTCGGAGCTCACGGATGGGCTCGAGAGCGAGACCCCCTTCTACTTCGTCCATTCGTTTGGCGTCCGGCCGGCCGATTCCCCGGACGTGCTCGGAACCGCGGAGTGGGGAGAGCGATTCGTCTGCGCGATTGCCCGGCCACCGCTCTATGGAGTCCAGTTCCACCCCGAGAAGTCGAGCGCCGCCGGCCTCCGCCTGCTCGCCAACTTCGCGCGGATCTGCGCCGCGGTACCCGCGTGATCCTCTATCCGGCGATCGACATTCGCAAGGGCCACGTGGTCCGGCTGACCCAGGGCGACTACGAGCGGGAGGTCGCCCACGATCCGGACCCAGTCGACGCGGCGCGCCGATGGAAGGCGCAGGCGGCGCGCGCCCTGCACGTCGTGGACCTCGACGGCGCCCGCTCCGGTCAGCCGGAGAACCTCGACCTGGTCCGTCAGGTGGCCGACCTCGGCGTCCCGGTCCAGTTCGGCGGCGGGCTTCGAGACGCGCCGGCCGTCGACGCGGCCCTCCGGGCCGGGGCGGACCGGGTGGTGGTGGGGACCGCCGCGGTCAGGGACCCCGACCTGGTGGCGAGCCTCGTGGACGCGCACGGGGAGCGAGTGGTCGTGTCGCTCGACAGCAAGGGCGGCCGGATCGCGGTTGGCGGATGGTTGGAGCAATCGAAGGCGGCGCCCGCCGAGCTCCTCTCGGCGATGGCCGACCGGGGGGTGAGCCGATTCCTCCATACGCCGATCGAGGTCGACGGGACGCTTCGCGGCCCGGCGCTCGACGGGCTGTCGGAGCTCGCCGGCGCCGCGAACGACGCCGGGGTCCGGTGGATCTACTCCGGTGGGGTCGGCTCTCTGGACGACCTCCACCGCCTGGCGTCACTCGGCCTCGACGCGCTCGACGGGGTGATCGTCGGCCAGGCGCTCTACACGGGCCGCTTCACGGTGGCCGAGGGCCAGGCGGTCCTCGAAGGCGCGGGCTGATGCCGGGCACCGGGACGATCGCGAAGCTCTTCTCGCGCGGCAAGGCGCTGCCCTGGGCACGGATCTACTTCCTGAGCGAGTGGGCGTACCGAAAGGGGCGAGCGGCTCACGGGGGGCTGAGCGAGGCGGACCGATCCGAGCTCGGGCGGCTGCTGAGGAAGTCCAAGGGGCGCCGGGGAAACCTCACGGGCTCCGAGTTCGAGCGGCTCCGCGGCCTCGGGCTGAAGGCGTTTCAGGCAGCCCGCAAGGGCTGATCCACCCACTCGCGGGCGTTACCCTCGCGTGATGGCGCTGAAGCGGGTCATCCCCTGCCTCGACGTGGACTCCGGGCGGGTGGTCAAGGGAACCAACTTCGTCGGCCTTCGCGACGCCGGCGACCCCGTTGAGCTCGCGTCGCGCTATGACACCGAGGGAGCCGACGAGCTCGTGTTCCTCGACATCACGGCGTCGCACGAGCGTCGGGACACGATCGTCGAGCTCGCGAGGCGAACCGCCGACAACGTGTTCATCCCGTTCACGATCGGCGGCGGCATCCGCTCCGTCGAGGACGCTCAGGTGGTGCTTGACGCGGGCGCCGACAAGGTGTCCGTGAACTCCGCGGCGCTGGCGCGCCCGGCGCTGCTCACCGAGCTCGCCGAGGTCTTCGGCTCCCAGTGCGTCGTGATCGCGATCGACGCGAAGCGGCGCGACGGTGGCTGGGCCCCGTACGTGAACGGCGGAAGGCGGCTGGTGGAGGGGCGGGACGCGGTGGAGTGGGCGCGCGAGGCCGCCGACCGGGGGGCGGGGGAGGTCCTCCTGACGAGCATGGACCGTGACGGCACGACCGATGGGTACGACCTGGAGCTGACCCACGCCGTGGCCGAGGCGGTCGCCGTGCCGGTGATCGCCTCCGGCGGCGCCGGGGACCTTCGCCATCTGGAGGAGGGCATCCTCGAGGGCGGGGCGGACGCCGTCCTCTGCGCCTCGATCTTCCACTACGGCACGTACACCATCGAAGAGGCGAAGCAGCGGCTTCGGGACGCGGGCATCCCCGTCAGGCTCGACCGATGACCCGGCCCGCGCCGGGCTTTGGCGGTGTGCTGGAGACGGTCCTCTACTACGAGCCCGAGCAGCGCTCGCCGATGGAGCGCTTCTACTCGGAGATCCTCTCCCTGCGACCCGTCGCCGAGTGGGCAGACGGCGCAGCCTACCGGGTGGGCGCGGGGGTCCTGCTGCTCTTCGACACGGAGAGACTGAGCGAGCGAACCGAGCCGCACTCGCGACACGGTGCGAGCGGCGCTGGCCACGTCTGCCTGACCGCCGACCCCGGAAGCTACGAGGGCTGGAAGCAGCGTCTCGTCGACCAGGGGGTGCGGATCGACCACGAGGCCGCGTGGCCGGGCGGCGCGAGCTCGATCTACTTCCGCGATCCCGCTGACAACCTGCTCGAGATCGCGGATCGCGACCTCTGGCCCCGCTGATGCGTGCACCGCCATGACGCATCGCTCGGCGTGGGCCCTTGCGCTGATCACCGTGATCGCCGCCTTGATCCGCTTCCTCACGCTCGGGCATCAGAGCTATGACCACGATGAGGCGGTCACCGCCGCCCGGGTGCTCCAGCCCGGCCTCGCCGGAACCTGGAACGCGGTCGTCCACGGAGAGCGAAGCCCCCCTCTCTACTACCTCCTGGCCTGGGTCTGGTCCAAGGCCTTCGGCACCGGTGCCGTCGGGCTCCGCTCCCTCTCGGCGCTGTTCGGCACGCTGACGGTCCCGCTCGCCTATCGCGCCACCGTCGAGTTCGCCAGGCCGCGCGCGGGGCTGATCGCGGCCGCCTTCGTGGCCCTCAATCCGTATCTGGTCTGGTACTCGCAAGAGGCTCGTTCCTACGCGCTCCTCGTCCTGTTCTCCACGCTGGCGCTCGTGTACTTCGCCCGCTCGCTGCGCTCCCCGTCGAGGGCATCGTTGGCCCTCTGGGCGGTGGCCTCCGGGCTGGCCCTGCTCTCCCATTACTTCGCGGCGTTCCTGATCGGTCCCGAGGCGGTGCTCCTGTTGTTGGCCAGCGGACGACGTCGCCGGACGGTCGCGGCCGTCGCGGCGATCGCCGCGCTCGGCCTCGCCCTCACGCCGTTCGCCGTCACGCAGGAGGGCAACGACCGTCGAAACGGGTTCACGCAGCTCGCGGTCGCCGGGCGGACGGGGGAGACGCTGCTGAACTTCGCGGCAAGCGAGGAGCCGGAACCGTTCTCGGGCACCGACTGGGTGGACCTCGTGCAGGCCGGCGCGGGGGCCGGCGGCGCTCTCCTGCTGGTCCTCGCCGTCGGTCTCGTCGCGGCGCGCGGCTCACCCGAGGAAAGGCTTGGGGCGCTGGCGCTGGGCGCGGTTGGCGGGGCCGCGCTCGTCCTCCCGATCCTCCTGGCCTTTGCGGGCGCCGATCTCCTGAACCCGCGAAACCTCATCGGCTCGGTGGTTCCGCTGCTGGTCGTGGCCGCGCTCGGCTTCGGCGCCCAGCGGGCGGGGCGCGCGGGCGTGGTCGGCGCGCTGGCGGGCTGCGTGATCTTCTCCGGCGTGCTGACCGCCGTCTACGCGAGCGCCCAGATGGAGCGGCCGGATTGGCGAGGGGCTGCAGAGGCGATCGGTCCAGCCGCGGAGCCGCGAATCCTGGTCGTGCCTCACAACGGCGACGATCCGCTCGCCTACTACCTGGACGCCCACAAGCTGAAGGCGCCGCGCTTCCCGCACGGCCTGCGCGTGCGGGAGATCGACGTCCTCAGCACGAGCTATGAGATCACCCCGCCCGGACACGGATTCCGGCTCGTCGACCAAGAGGGCCTTGCTCCGCTGTTCGTGCTCAGACGGTTTCGCGCCGTTCGCCTCGAGCGGGTCCGGGTGGAGCAGGTCTCGGGCGATCGCGTCCTCCACGAGCGATCGTCGGCGCTGGTGGACGCTCGGGGCGAACGCGAGGCCTCAGCCGCCCGAGGCGCTTCCGTTGCCCCCGGATGACCCGGATCCCGACGCCCCATGATGCTGCCCGCCGCCGTGGTGGCGCTTGACGCGCCGCCGGGGCTCGGGCTTGAAGGCACGGACCGTGGAGGTGCCGGTCAGGTAGATCTTCTTGCCGTCGGAGATCACGGGGTTGTACTCCCCCTGGTCGTTGTGAAAGACCTTCTTGCCCGTCCCGACGTCGTAGCCGAACGTGCCGATGTTCGGCCCGATCACGGAGACGTAGGCGGTCTCGCCGACCACGCTCGCCGACCCCAGCACGATCCCTCCGACCGAACGGTCCCAGCGCACCGCGCCGGTGCGGGCGTCGAGCGCGTAGAAGTGCTTGTCCTGTGAGCCGACGTAGACGGTGGGCGGCGAGCTCGGCGTCTTGGCGACCGCCGGGGACGGGTAGACCTCAGCCCCGGTCGAGTGGCTCCAGGCGAGCTCCCCCGTCCTCTCCACGAAGCTGTAGACGCGACCGTCGAGCCCGCCGAGGTACACGCGCCCCCAGGCGACCGCCGGGGTCGAGTAGGCCCCGCCGCCGCGGAGGAAGCCACCCCCCTGGGTGTGCGCGGTCCACTTCACCTTGCCGTTGCCCGCGTCGAGCGCCCAGACCTCGCCCGCGTAGTTGTCGGCGAAGAGCGTCCCTCGGTCGTACGCAAGCGCGCCCTTGACCGCGCCGCCCGTGTGGACGGTCCAGTCGGTCTTGCCCGTCTTGGCGTCCAGGGCGAAGATGTCGCCCGACTCGCAGCCGAAGATCACCTTGCCGCCGTGGACGAGGGGCGAGGACTCGCTGCGCCCGGGAAGCGGGTGGCGCCACAGCACCTTGCTTCCGTGCGGGTGCGGGCGGATCGCCACCGCCTGTCCGGGCTCGAGGTTCACGGCGAACAGGCGACCGTGCCAGTAGGCGGGCGAGGAGGCGTTCAAGGTGCCGATCTTGCGCTTCCACTCGACGTGGCCCGAGCCGGAGTTGAGGGCGTAGAACGTCCCGTCCTTGTCCATGAAGTAGATCCGGCCCTTGACGACGATGGGCTGGAACTCGAGCAGCTTGCCCGCCTGAAAGCTCCAGAGGTTCGACCCGAAGGGGGGGTCGAGGTGCTTGGCGGGTAGGTAGCGCGTACGCCCGCGGTCGCGGCCATAGAGCGGCCAATCGACGGTCTTGACGACCTGCTTCTGCACGTCGAAGGCGGCATTCGGATTGGTCACGTCGCCGGGGCGCTTCAGCGCGAAATAGGCGGCGATCGCGATCGCTCCGACCACCACGAGGGCGGCGCCCCCCGCGACGGCAAGCCGGCGCCGGACGCTCCAGGAGCGCCAGATCTTCAGTGCGCGAGCCATCCGCGAAGCCCGTCATGGTAGGGAACGCCTCCGAAGGCTCGGTAAACGCGCCACCATGAACGCCCCACGGCCGAAGATCGACCCATCGCTGCTTCCGGAGCGGATGAGCGAGCTCGCTGGGCTCGACCGAGTGCGGGAGGCGGCCACGGGATTCGAAGCCTTTCTGGTCGGGGGATCGGTGCGGGACCTGCTGCTCGGACGCGAGCGGGCGGACATCGACATCGCGGTGGAGGGCGATGCCGTAGACGAGCTGGCCCGGCGCCTCGGAGGAGCCGCGCGGACCCACGAGCGGTTCGCCACCGCGGCCGTTCGCGCGGACGGCCTGGAGATCGATCTCGCCGCGACTCGCGCCGAGTCGTACCCTCGCCCGGGCGCCCTTCCAGAGATCAGGCCCGCGCCGCTCCGAGACGATCTTGCCCGGCGCGACTTCACCGTGAACGCGATGGCCGTCGCGCTCGCGACGCCGTCCGAGCTGGTCGACCCTCATGGCGGGCTCGACGACCTGGAGCGCGGACGGCTGCGCATCCTCCACGACGAATCGTTCGTGGATGACCCGACCCGCGCGATTCGCGCCGCCAGGTATGCGGCCCGGTACGGCTTCACGCTCGAGCCCGCCACCGCCGCGCGCCTGCAAGAGGCCGACCTCGGGGCGGTGTCGCGGGATCGTCGGGTGGCCGAGCTCCGCAAGCTCGCGGCCGAGCCCGAGGCCCCCAAGGGGTTCGCGCTCCTCGCCGACTGGGGGCTCTTCGCGCTCGAGCCGGATGTCCGTGAGCTCATCGGGGCCGTCTCCGCGCTCCTTGGCGCTCCCCCGTGGGCCGGCATGGCGGATCGTGACGAGGCGATCCTCGAGGCGGCACTAGGCCGTGGGTTGGACGAGGCGCGCCGCCTCGCGGAGACGAGGCCCTCGCGCCCGTCGGAGGCGGTGGCACTGGCCCGCGGCGCGTCGGGCGCCGAGTTGGCGCTGGCGCGCGCCCTGGGCGCGGAGTGGCTCGACCCCTACGTCTCCGAATGGCGCCGGGTCCGCTTGGAGATCGACGGCGACGACCTGCTCTCGGAGGGTATTTCCGAGGGCCCGGCGATCGGTCGCGGCCTGACCGAGGCCATGAGGGCGAAGCTGGACGGCGAGGTGAACGGACGCGAGGAGGAGCTGGCGGCGGCGCTCCGGGCGGCGCGCGAGAGCCCCAAGCGCTAAGACGTACGAGCCGGTAGCTGCATTCGCTACTTTCGCCTTCGTGACCGACCCGTTCCGCGACGACTACACCTATCTGACCGAGCTGCCGGAGGAGCTCAGGGACAAGCGGCGGGAGGCGGCCCGACGCCGCCGCTGGCGCCGCCGCCTCGCGATTCTCGGGCTGCTCGCCGTGATCGGGGCGGTCGTGGCGCTCGTCGTCACGAGCATCGGTCACGAGAACGGCGGGGGCGGCGAGAGGAAGCAGCCCTCGACCACCGCGGCCCAGGCGACGACGCCGGCCTACCCCGCCGGCTGGAAGCCGCACCCTGGGCCGGTGCCGATCCTCGAGTACCACGCGATCCAGCCGCCCGTTGCCGGCGCCCAGTTCCCGCAGCTGTTCGTGCCGCAGGCCGACTTCCAGCGCCAGATGCAGTGGCTGAAGGACGAGGGGTTCGAGGCGGTAACGCTCGACCAGGTGGAGACGGCCTGGTATGAGGAGGGGGAGCTTCCCCCGAAGCCGATCGTCGTCAGCTTCGACGACGGATACCTGAGCCAGTACGTTGCGGCCTTCCCGGAGCTCGAGCACCTCGGCTGGAAGGGAGTGATCAACCTGGTCGTCCAGGGGTCGGACCTGCCGGATGACGACGTCAAGAAGATGCTCGATGCCGGGTGGGAGCTGGCCTCGCACACGACCACCCACGCGGACCTGACGACCGTCGATTCGTCCCGACTGGAGCAGGAGGTGGCGGGCTCGCGCGAGGTCCTCAGACGGCGGTTCGGGGTGTCCGTGAAGAACTTCTGCTATCCGGCCGGCTCCTACGACGACGCCGTGATCGAGGCGGTCCGCGCGGCCGGCTACGTGGGCGCCCAATCGGAGGTGCCCGGGATGGCAACCGCCTCCCACCCCTACATCCTCAACCGGATCGAGGTCGAGCTCGACGACGGGCTCCAGGGCTTCATCGACAAGCTGCGGGCGGCCGGAGCCGTCTAGCCGGTTGCGCTGGCGGGAGCGAGAAGGCGTGCGGTGGCTCGAGGCGAAGCTGCCCGGGGCCCGAGCAGCGTTCAGCGCTCGCGCGGGCGGGGTCAGCGCCCCGCCTTTCGAGAGCCTGAACCTCGGGCTGCTCACCGGGGACCCAGGGGTCCGGGAGAACCGCCGGCGGCTGTCCGCCGCGCTCGGGATCGACCCCGAGCGGGTGCTGATCGGGCGCCAGGTCCACGGCAGCGAGGTTGCCCTGCACCGAGGCCCGATGCGTCGCGGCGCCTTCGCCGAACCGGCGCCCGGACTGCCGGAGGCGGATGGCCAGGTGGCCGCGGACGACGGGCTGGTGCCGCTCGTCCTCGTCGCGGACTGCCTGCCGGTCGCGCTCGCGGGAGACGAGGGCCTGGCGATGATCCACTGCGGCTGGCGCGGTCTGGCCGCCGGCATCGTGGGGCGGGGGGTGAAGGCGACGGCCGCGCGGTCGGCGGCAGTGGGCCCCGGCATCGGCGGGTGCTGCTACGAGGTCGACGAGCCCGTGCTCGCGGCATTCGAGGAGCTCGGCCCCGAGGTCGCGACGGGCCGGATGCTCGATCTGCGGACGGTCGCTCGCCGGCTGCTCGAGCGCGCCGGGGTCGAGGAGATCGAGGTCTGTGAGCTCTGCACGAGCTGCAACCCGGACCTGTTCTTCTCGCACCGGCGAGACCACGGATGGACGGGAAGGCAGGCCGGCCTGATCGGGGCCGGCGAGGCCTTCGGCGGAGGCGCCTGATGCCCGGGCTGATCCACGGCCTGGATGTGGAGCGCATCCGGCGCAACCTCGAGCGGGCGCTGGAGCGCGCCGGGACCTCGGTCGAGATCCTGGCGGCGACCAAGTACGTCCCGGTGGACGAGATGGGCGCCCTCGCGGAGGCCGGCGTGACCCTGGTCGGCGAGAATCGCCTCCAGGATCTTGAGGCCAAGCGCGACCGCTGGGCCGACGCGTTCACGTGGGACTTCATCGGCAACCTCCAGAGCCGCAAGGTGAAGAGCATCGTCCCCATCGTGCGCCTGATCCACTCGGTGGCGACCGATTCGGCTCTGTCACAGCTGAAACGGCACGCGCCCGCCGAGACGGAGGTCCTCGTCGAGGTGAACGTCGCGGGCGAGTCCGGCAAGGGGGGGCTGGCGCCGGAGGAGCTCGGCGGGTTCATCGCGCGGTGCCCCGTTCGGGTGGTCGGATTGATGACGATGCCGCCCTTCAGCACCGATCCCGAGGCCTCGCGGCCGTTCTTCGCCCGCCTCGCGGAGCTGGCCGCCGAGCACCGCCTCGAGCGGCTCTCGATGGGCACGAGCCAGGACTGGGAGGTGGCGATCGAGGAGGGGGCCACGATCGTCAGGCTGGGAACGACCCTCTATGCGTGAGCGCTCCCACCGCGGGAACCGCAATAATCCGTACAGGAATAGCGATTGGGGAAGCGAACGTACGCTGAGCGATGGCCTTTCGCGACACATGGCACCGTGCCCTCGTCTACTTCGGGCTCGCCGAGGACCCCGAGTACCCGGAGCCGGATCTGTACGACCCCGATACGGGAACCCAGGGCGAGGTCTACGAGTCGCCCGCGGCCCGGTCGGCGACGGTCAGCCCGATCAGGTCCAGACGGCGCGCGCGGGACGAGATCGACGACATCTTCGCCGACGACGAGCCGGTGGCCGACACGCGCACCCGCAGCCTGCGCCCGGTGGGCAACGGGGGCGCCGACGTGCGCGTCCACCTGGTCACCCCCTTCAGCTTCAACGACGCCCAGGAGGTGGCCGACAAGTTCAAGCAGGAGGTCCCGGTCATCCTCAACCTGCAGACGACCGACTCCGAGCTCGCGAAGCGCCTGATCGACTTCACCTCCGGCCTCACCTACGCCCTCGGCGGCGGGATGCAGAAGATCGCCGACAAGACCTTCCTGCTCACCCCCCGCAACGTCGAGGTCTCGGCCGAGGAGAAGGCGCGCCTCGTCGAGAAGGGCTTCTTCAACCAGAGCTGAAATAGCTCCGCCGGCTGCTCCGCTTCGCGTCCCGCTGCCGGCGGGTTGGGGCCTGTTGCGTGGCGGCAGGCCGTGGCCGCGTGAACCGGGACTTCGTCGCCAGGCCATACCCGTCCGTTGTCGGATTACTCGGCCCAGAGCCGAGTAAGGCGACAACCGGCTCCGAGGCTCGACATCGCGTCGCTCCAAGCCCAGCCCGGCCCAGCCCCCGGGACGGCGACAAGGGGCGCCCGCCGCCCAGCCCATACGCTTCCACCATGAAGGTCGGATTCGCTGGAGCCGGAAGCATGGCCGCGGCAATGGCCCGCGGGTGGGCCGCCGGCGACGGCGGACCGGAGGCGATGCTCTTCTGCGACCTGGACCGCGACCGCGCCACCTCGGTCGCTCGCGAGGTTGGCGGGGAGCCGCGCGAAAGCCTCTCCGAGTTGGCCGAGGACTGCGACGTCCTGGTGCTCGCGGTGAAGCCGGGGGCGCTGCAGGAGGTGGCCGAGGAGCTGGGTGGGAAGGCTCCGGCGCTGATCTCGATCCTGGCGGCAACGCCGACCGAGAGGATCGCCGAGGCGTTTCCCGACGTCCCGGCGCTGCGGCTGATGCCCAACCAGCCGGTGGAGGTGCGCCGGGGGGTCCTGTGCCACGTGCCAGTCGAGGGGATGCCAGACGAGCTGCTGGCGAGGCTGCTGAAGCTGCTCGAGCCGCTTGGGGACGTGATCGCGATTCGGGAGGAGCTCATGGATCCCGCGATGGCGATCATGTCCAGCTCGCCCGCCTACATCGCGCTGATGGCCGAGGCTCTCGCGCGCGCCGGGGAGCGCGAGGGTCTCGATCCGGAGCTAGCCGGCGAGCTGGTCGCCGGGGCCTTGGCGGGCACAGCCGAGCTCCTCCGGAAGCGTGATCCATCGGCGATCCGCGACGCGGTCGCGTCGCCGGGCGGGGCCACCGAGGCGGGGCTCGCCCAGCTCGAGGGGGTCGTCGAAGATGCGTTCGTCGACGCCGTGAACGCCTCGTTGGAGCGGTTCCGATGATCGCTTTTGGCGCGATCGGCCGAGGCACCGTCGCCGACTACGTCGAGGCCGTCTTCATCGTCTACTTCATCCTGATCTTCGTGCGGATCCTGCTCGCCTGGGTGCCGCGGATCCCGTACAACCGCGCCCTGCGGGCCGTCGTGAGGTTCATCGAGGAAGTGACCGACCCCTACCTGAACGTGTTCCGCCGCGTGATCCCTCCCCTGGGCGGCGGCGGGTTCGCCCTCGACCTGAGCCCGATGCTGGCGATGATCCTCCTGTACGTGGTCGGGTCGATCCTCGTCGGGGCCATTCGCGGGTGAGCTCGGCCCGCCTGGGCGCCGCGTTCGACGCCTGGCGTCGGGCGCTCATCGTCTGCGGTGCGGTCGTCCTGGCCGACCAGGCCTCGAAGGCCGTCGTCGTCTCGTCGCTCTCGGTGGGCCAGAGCGAGACGTTGGCGCTCGGATTCAAGCTGGCGAACACCCCCAACCCCGGCCTCGCGTTCGGGATCGGCAGCGGCCACGGCCTCGTGCTGGCGGTAACCGTCGCCGCCCTCGCGCTGGTGCTGATCTGGTTCGCCCTCGACCCGACCCGACCCGGGTTGTGGCTCGCCGTCGGTCTGTTGGCCGGCGGCGCGCTCGGCAACCTGGCAGACCGCGTCCGGACCGACGCCGTGACCGACTTCATCGATCCGCCGCTGTGGCCGACCTTCAATCTCGCCGACGTCGCCATCACGCTCGGGGCGATCGCCCTGGTCATCGCGTCCCTCGGTGGGGAGGCCGATCAGCGGGGCGGGCGAGATCCGAGCCCGTGATGACCGCGCCGCGTCTCGTCCATGCCGACGAGTCGCTCGCAGTGGTGGACAAGCCGGCCGGGCTCATCGTGCACGCGGCTCCCGGGCATCTCGGCCCAACCCTCGTCGACGTGCTCGGCGACCTGCTCGAGGGCGGGCCGGACCCGCGTCGTCCCGGGATCGTCCATCGGCTCGACAAGGACACCTCCGGGCTGATGATCGTGGCCCGCACCGACGAGGCACACCGCCTCCTCGCGGCCCAGATCAAGGCGCGCGAGGTCCGAAGGACCTACCTCGCGCTCGTCGAGGGTCGCCCGCGGTCGCGTACCGGCGTCATCGACGCACCTCTGGGGCGCGACTACCGCGCGCCCGAGCGTAGGGCGGTCGGCGGCCGAGCGGCGCGGCAGGCGCTGACGCGATTCACCGTCCTCGAGCTGCTCCCCGCCGACGCGCTGGTCGAAGCGCGCCTGGAGACGGGCAGGACCCACCAGGTCCGCGCTCACTTCGCGGCGATCGGGCACCCGCTGGCCGGCGACCCGCGCTACGGGCATCCGGGGCGCCACGGCCTGTCCCGGCAGTTCCTCCACAGCACCCGGCTCGGGTTCCGGCATCCGCTGTCCGGCGAGGAGCTCGAGTTCGCCTCTGAGCTGCCTCGGGATCTCGAGCGGGCGCTGGCGCGAGCCCGCGAGGTCAGGTAGCGGGAGGAGTGGGTTTCGCTGGGTAGGGGGGCTCGTCTGTTCGCTCACTCGGCCATAAGCCGATCAAGGCGACAATCGACCACCGCGGTGTCACCCTTGGGATGTGCGAGTTGTCGCCGAGGAGATGCGCCGCTACTACCACCGCCGCGCACAGGAGTACGACGACTGGTGGGTTGGGTCCGATTCGTTCAGGGGCGTCGAGCGCCCGGGTTGGGTCCGTGAGGTTCGCGACCTCATCGCCACCCTGGAGAGGCTGCCTCCGACGCGGGTCGTCGATGTGGCGTGCGGTACGGGGTTTCTCACCCGCTGCCTCCGAGGCGAGGTGACGGCGATCGACCAAAGCGATGCGATGGTGGAGATCGCAGGCGCCAGGCTCCCCGACGCAACGGTCTTTCGGGCGGAGGCGGTGCCCTTGCCGTTTGGCGATCGTGCGTTCGGCCGCCTCTTCACTGGCCATTTCTACGGACATCTGCTGCCGCCCGAGCGCGAGGCCTTCCTGGCCGAGGCGCGGCGCGTCGCCGACGAGCTGGTCGTGGTGGATTCGGCGCAGCGGGAGGGGGTCGAGCCGGAGGCCTGGCAAGAACGACGGCTGAGCGACGGATCGCGCCACCGCGTCTACAAGCGCTACTTCGACGCCCGCTCGTTGGCCGAGGAGCTCGGTGGCGGCGAGGTGCTCCACCGAGGGCATTGGTTCGTGGCCGTCGCGGCGCGCCCTCTAGAATCCCGGCCCGACCCGTAACCGACCCCCAGCGGAAGGCACGGGGCCCTGCCCAGCGGCGACAGGCGCTGGGTCCCCGCGGCGCCGCTGGGCAAGCAACGCCAACCGACACAAGGGAGCCTCATGTCCGAGCCTGGAATCAAGGAGCTGCTGGAGGCCGGCCTGCACTTCGGCCACCAGACGCGCCGCTGGGACCCGCGCATGCGCCCGTACATCTTCGGGGAGCGCGACGGGATCCACATCATCGACCTGCTGCAGACCGAGCACCTGCTCGCCGAGGCCACGAGGTTCGCCGCCGATGTGGCCAGCAAGGGCGGGACGATCCTGTTCGTTGGCACGAAGAAGCAGGCGCGCGACTCGGTCAAGGAGTGGGCCGAGCGCTGCGGGATGCCCTACGTGAACCAGCGCTGGCTGGGCGGGCTGCTGACCAACTTCCACACGATGTCCGCGCGGATCGACCGCCTGCACGAGCTGACCTCGCTTCGCGATGAGGGACAGCTCGCGCTGTTGCCGACCAAGGAGCGGATGGCGCGCGAGGCGGAGCTGGTGAAGCTCGAGTACAACCTCGGCGGCGTCCGCGGGATGAAGCGGCTTCCGCAGGCGGCGCTGATCATCGATCTGAAGACCGAGGCGATCGCCGTGCGGGAGGCCGAGCGCCTGCGAATCCCGATCATCGGGCTGGTGGACTCGAACGTCGATCCGGTGCCGATCGACTTCCCGGTCCCGGGAAACGACGATTCGATCCGCTCCTGCAAGCTCGTGGTCGAGACCGTCGGCGAGGCGGTGTACGCGTCCGCGACCTCATGGCGCGAGGCGGAAGCCAAGCGCCAGGCCGAGGAGGAGGAGCGGCGCCGGCGCGAGGCCGAGGAGCGCGAGCGGCGCGAGGCCGAGGAGCGGGCCCGCAAGGAGGCCGAGGAGGCGGCGGCCCGCCAGGCCGCGGAGGCCGCCCAGGCGCCGGCGGAGGGCGCCGGCACCGCGGAGGCGAGCTGATGAGAACCGAGGTCTCCGCGGCCGACGTGAAGGCGCTCCGCGAGCGCACCGGCGCGGGCATCATGGACTGCAAGGTGGCCCTGGCGGAGGCGGAGGGGGATGTCGACAAGGCGATCGAGGTCCTGCGCGTCAAGGGGCAGGCCTCGGCCGCGAAGCGAAGCGGGCGAACCACCAGCGAGGGGATCGTCGCCTCCTACATCCACGCGACCGGCAAGGTCGGGGTGCTCGTCGAGGTCCAGTGCGAGACGGACTTCGTGGCCCGCAGCGACGAGTTCCAGGAGTTCGCCCGGGAGGTGGCCATCCACATCGCCGGAGCGCATCCGCCCCCGAGCTACGTTTCGGCCGATGAGATCCCCGAGGACGTTCGCGCCGCCGAGCGGGCGGTCTTCGAGGCCAAGGCCCGCGAGGAGGACAAGCCGGCGGACGTCATCGAGCGGATCGTCGAGGGGCAGGTCGCGAAGTGGGCCAAGGAGGTCACGCTGCTGGAGCAGGAGCACGTGCGGACGGATCGCTACGAGGGCAAGTCGATCGACGACCTGCGCGCGGAGCTGGCGTCCAAGACGGGCGAGAACGTGCGCGTCGCCCGATTCTCGCGGTTCGTGGTGGGCGAGACCGAGTAGCCGAGCGCTTACGACGCCGTTGCTGGCGCGTCCCTTAGGCTTGCGCCTGCACGATGGCCGAACCGTCGTTCAACCGCATTCTGCTGAAGCTGTCGGGCGAGGCCCTGATGGGTGGGCTCGACTACGGGACGGACCCGGCGCGGGTGGAACGGATCGCCGCCCAGGTGCACGAGGTGTCGGAGCGCGGGGTGGAGGCCGCGGTCGTGGTGGGGGCGGGGAACATCGCCCGCGGCCTCGATGCCGCCGCCCAGGGCATGGACCGGGCCACGGCCGACTACATGGGCATGCTGGCCACCGTGTTGAACGCCCTGACCCTCCAGGACGCGCTCGAGAAGCGCGGCGCGCACACCCGGGTCCTGTCGGCCATCCAGGTGACCGAGGTGGCGGAGCCCTACATCCGCCGCCGCGCCATCCGGCACCTCGAGAAGGGCCGGATCGTGATCTTCGCGGCCGGCACGGGGAACCCGTTCTTCACCACGGACACCGCGGCCGCCCTGCGTGCTTTGGAGATTCGGGCTGAGGCGATCCTCATGGCCAAGCACGGCGTGGAGGGCGTCTACGACGCCGATCCCTCCGAGGTGCCGGACGCCAAGTTCCTCCCGGAGATCACGCACCGCCAGGCGATCGAGCGAGGCCTGCGCGTGATGGACTCGACCGCCCTGTCGCTTTGCATGGACAACGAGCTGCCGATCTACGTCTTCAACATGGCCGACGAGCGCAACATCGACCGAATCGTCTCCGGCGAGCGGGTGGGCACCCTGGTGTCGTCGGACGGCGCGGGCTTCGGCGTGCGCGAGCAGGAGGCTGCCGGCAGGCGATGACAGAGTTCACCGACGAGCTGCTCGCCGATGCGAAGGAGCGGATGAAGAAGTCCGTCGAGGCGTGCGGTCACGAGCTCGCCACGGTGCGGACCGGCCGGGCGTCGCCCCACCTGCTCGACCGCGTGGTCATCGACTACTACGGGACCGAGACCCCCCTGCGCCAGCTCTCGCAGATCGCGGCAACCGATGCCCGGCTGCTGACCCTCACCCCGTACGACAAGAACGCGATCAAGATGATCGAGAAGGCGATCCTGGAGTCGGACCTGGGGCTGACGCCATCCAACGACGGCAACGTCATCCGGCTCCAGATCCCCGAGCTCAACGAGGAGCGGCGGCGCGACTTGGTCAAGGTGGTCCACGGGGTCGCTGAGGAGGGTCGGGTGGCGGTCCGAAACATTCGCCGCGACGTGATGCACGACCTCAGGGAGCTGAAGAAGGAGAGCGAGATCGGCGAGGACGACGAGCGACGGGCCGAGACGGAGCTCCAGAAGCAGACGGACGGGGCGATCGGCGAGATCGACGCGCTCCTGAAGGGCAAGGAAGAGGAGATCCTGGAGGTGTGAGCGCGCCCAATCGGGCACGCTACGTAGCGATCATCACCGACGGCAACGGCCGCTGGGCGGAGCAGCGGGGGCTACCCCCGATCGAGGGGCATCGGGCCGGGGCGGACGTGGTCAAGGAACGGCTGCGCGACGCCGTGGACCTGGGCGTCGAGGAGCTCACGGTGTTCTCGTTCTCCACCGAGAACTGGTCGCGCCCGTCCGACGAGGTCGAGGGCCTGATGCACATGTTCGGCGAGCGGATCGATCGCGAGACCCCGGAGCTTCACGCGGAGGGCGTTCGGATGCGCTTCATCGGCCGGCGCGCGGGGGTCGAGCCGGGCCTGGGAGAGCGGATGGACTGGGCGGAGGAGCTCACCGCCGCCAACGACCGGATCACGCTGTTCGTCGCCTTCAACTACGGCGGGAGGGCCGAGATCGTCGATGCCGCCACCGGCTTCGCGGGCGCGACCGAAGAGGAATTCAGGCAACGCCTCTACGCGCCGGAGATGCACGACCCGGACCTGCTGATCCGGACCAGCGGGGAGCAGCGAATCTCCAACTACCTGCTCTGGCAGTGCGCGTACGCCGAGCTCGTGTTCCGCGAGGAGCTCTGGCCCGACTTCACCCGAGAGGCCTTCGAGGAGTCGCTCGGCGAGTTCGAGGCCCGTAGGCGGCGCTTCGGTGCCCGCAACTAGTGGGCACCGCCGCCCGCCCGGGGCCGAGCGCGGGCGTTAAGGTCGCGGCCTGATGGACTTCCCGCCACGCCCTCGGGAGGCCGCACCCGAGCCGGGGTTGCGGGGACGGCCGAGGCGCCGCGACCCGGGCCCTCCGACCGAGCCCCCCGGGCCGCCCAGGGCCGAGCCCCCGCGCCGCCGGCGCCCCAGGCGCGAGACGATGGCCCGGATCGCGGTTGCGATCCCCTGGATCGCCCTCGCCGTCTTCATCGTCGCCGTTGGGGGGATCCCGTTCGCGGTCGCGATGGTCGGCTTCTCGGTGATCGGGCTCTCGGAGCTCTTCCGGATGACGAGGCGCTACCGGCCGATGGTCCCGGTGGCCTTCGCCGCGTCCGCCGCGATGGTGGCGGCCGCCTACTACGGGACGCAGTTTCAGATCGTGCTGGTCATCGTCGCGGCGTTCCCGGTGATGTTCGCCTGCGCCCTACGGCGCGACAGGTGGACCGGGGTGACCCATTCGATGGCGGTGACGGTCTTCGGCATCGCGTGGATCGGGCTCCCGTTCGCACACGCGGTGCTTCTGCGCGAGCTGCCGGATCACGGGGGGGCGCTGGTGATCGACGTGCTGGTCGGGACCTTCGTCACCGACACCGCCGCCTACGCCGGCGGTCGGCTCTTCGGCCGCCGCAAGCTCGCGCCGAGCCTCTCGCCCAACAAGACGCTGGAGGGCCTCGCCTTCGGGCTCGCGGGCGGCACGATGGGGTTCTGGTTCGCGGGGCTGTACCAGGACTGGCTGTCAGGCGTCGATGCCCTGGCCATGGGGATCTGCATCGCCATCTTCGCCGTCATCGGCGACCTCTTCGAGTCCATGGTCAAGCGCGACCTCCAGATCAAGGACTCGGGCAACGTCTTCGGACCGCACGGCGGCCTGCTCGACCGCCTCGACGCGCTCCTGTTCACGATCGTCGTCGGCTACTACCTCGCGGTCGCGCTCGTGTACTGACGTCGACGGGCTGGGTATCGAGGTCGGCGCGCATGTCCTCGGCGGTTCCCGGCGTCTCGCAGACGACCGGGGCCTTCGCGGCGCGGATCCTCGCGGGGCTGTGGAAGACGATCGACGAGAGCAAGGGACCTGGACGCAGTCCGCGCCAAGCGCGGCGGCCTCCTCCAGCGGGCGCTGAGGCGCCACATGCGCTCCTGTCCGCGGCTTCGAGCGACCCATCGGGCCGAGGTGGTCGCGGTTCAGGCCGCCTTGAGGGGCCTCCCTACACTGCCTGCGGTGAAGCGGGTGGTCATCCTCGGCGCGACGGGGTCGATCGGCGAGCAGGCGCTCGAGGTGGTTTCGCGCTCGGACGAGCTGGCCGTGGTCGGCCTCGCGGCGGGGCGCCGCTGGGAGCGGACGGTCGCCCAGGCGCGCGACCACGGCGTGCCGGCGGTCGCCTTCGCGGATTCTGCGGCCGCGAGCGCGGCGGCGGCGGCCTGGAACGGCAGGGTCCTGAGCGGAGAGGAGGGGATCAGGGAGCTCGTGGCCGGCTCGGGCGCCGATCTCGTGCTGAACGGGGTGGTCGGCTCGGCCGGCCTCGGCCCGACCATCGTCGCCCTCACCGAGGGGATCGAGCTGGCGCTCGCGAACAAGGAGAGCCTGGTGGTGGGCGGCGAGCTCGTCACCGCGCTGGCGGAGGCCACCGACACCCGCATCATCCCGGTCGACTCCGAGCACTCGGCGCTGTTCCAGCTCGTGCGCGCGGACGCTCCCGGCAGCGTTGAGCGACTCGTGCTCACGGCCTCCGGCGGGCCGTTTCGCGGCCGGGCCGACCTGGTGACCGTGACGCCGGAGGAGGCGCTCGCGCATCCGACCTGGCAGATGGGCGGCCGGATCACGATCGATTCGGCGACGCTCCTGAACAAGGGCTTCGAGCTGATCGAGGCCCACCACCTGTTCGGGCTTCCGTACGAGCGAATCGACGTCGTCGTGCACCCGGAGTCGATCGTCCACGGGCTCGTCCACCTCAACGACGGCGCGACGCTGGCCCATCTCGGATACCCGGATATGCGCGTGCCGATCTCCTACGCGCTGCACTACCCGGAGCGGGCGGACGTCGACCTGCCGAGCCTCGACCTCGCGGGCGTCGGCGAGCTGTCCTTCGAGGAGCCTGACCTCGACGCGTTCCCGTGCCTGCGGCTGGCGCGCGAGGCCGGCGAGGCGGGGGGTACCGCGCCGTGCGTGCTGAACGCCTCCGACGAGGTCGCGGTGGAGGCCTTCCTGGATCGCCGGATCCCCTTCACGGCGATCACGGAGATCGTGGAGCGGACGCTCGAGGCGTTGCCCGCGACCACGCCGGGACACTTCGAGGACCTGTTCGCGCTCGATGCGGAGGCGCGCGAGCGGGCGCGGGAGCTGATCGGCCGGGTGGGAGCCACCCGATGAGCTGGGTCCTCACCATCGCCGGGTTCGCGGCGCTGATCATCCTCCACGAGGCCGGCCACTTCGCGGCCGCCAAGGCGACCGGGATGAGGGTGGAGCGCTTCTTCCTGTTCTTCCCGCCGAAGGTGGTGAGCGTTAGACGAGGCGAGACCGAGTACGGAATCGGCGCTCTGCCCTTCGGGGGGTTCGTGAAGATCACCGGCATGAACCCGGACGAGGACCTGCCGGCGGACGTCGCGCCCCGCGCCTACTACCACCAGCCCGTCTGGAAGCGGATCGTCGTCATCGCCGCGGGGCCGGCCATGAACCTGCTGATCGCGTTCCTGATCCTGTTCGGCCTCTCGCTGGGCGTGCGCGATTTCGTCAACGAGGTCGGTGACATCTCTCCCGGCACGCCGGCCGCGCAGCACCTCGAGACTGGCGATCGGATCGTGGCCGTCGACGGGAAGCGCTTTCCCGACGCCAGTCGTGAGGATCGCCTGGTGCGCTTCAGCAACGTGGTCGCGAAGGATCGGTGCGCGGGCAGGCTGGCCGACGGGTGCCGCGCCAGCGAGCCCGTGCGAGTGACGATCGACCGCGGCGGGCAGATCCGCACGCTCTCGATCACCCCCGTCTACGACGGCGACGTCGGGCGCATGCGGCTCGGCTTCACCTACGGATCCGTGCCCGCCGGGCTGTCCGTACCGCAGGCCGCGGGCGAGGCCGTGAGCGAGATGTGGCGGGTGACGACGGGGACCCTCACGGTCTTCAGCCGCATCTTCCAGGAACAGGAGCGCAAGAAGATCCACGGGATCGTCGGCATCTCCGACGTGACGCATCAAGCATTCGAGTTCGGGGCTCGCGAGGCTTTGACGCTGATCGCGTTGATCAGCCTCTCGCTCGCGATCGTCAACCTGTTCCCGTTCCTCCCGCTCGACGGGGGCCACATCTTCTGGAGCCTGGTGGAGAAGGTCCGCGGCCGCCCGGTGCCCTTCAGCGTCATGGAGCGGGCGGGCGCGATCGGGTTCGTGCTCGTGATGGTGCTGTTCGCCGTCGGGCTCTCGAACGACATCGGCAGGCTGACCGGCTCGGGCTTCAACACGCGTTAGGCTTCGCTGCGGGATGCAGGTGGAGACCGTCGGTAGGACGACCGAGCGGCCAGCCGCTTTGGACGCTCGCACGGCATGCGAAGCCTTCCAGGCTACGGCGGCCGCACACCCGGACCGGACCGCGATCCGAACCCGGCACGATGAGTTCAGCTGCACCTGGGGCGAGTACGCGGAACGGGCGTCCCAGCTGGCCGCCGGGCTGGCGAGCATGGGGGTGGAGCGCGGCGAGACCGTCGCGCTGATGCTGAGCAACCGGCCCGAGTTCCACCTCGCCGACGCCGCGGTCATGCACCTCGGCGCCGCGCCCTTCTCGATCTACAACACCTACACGAAGGAGCAGATCGAGCACCTGCTGAGCGACGCCGGGAGCCGCGTCGTCATCACGGAGCAGGGGCACCTGGACACGATCCTGGAGGTCGCGGACGAGCTCGACTCCGTCCAGCACGTCGTCGTAGTGGACGGAGAGCCCCGGGGCGTGGCGATCTCGCTGGACGACCTGACCGCGCGCGGGGACCCGGCCTTTGACTTCGAGACGGCCTGGCGTGCGGTGGAGCCCGACGACGTCCTGACGCTCATCTATACGTCGGGCACGACCGGGCCTCCCAAGGGGGTTCAGATCACGCACGCCAACATCTGCGAGACGGTTCGCTCCTACGACGACCTGATCGAGTTTCCCGACGGCGGCCGAATCGTCTCGTACCTCCCGATGGCTCACGTCGCCGAGCGCAACGTCAGCCACTACCTGCCGATGCTGTGCGGCTTCACGATCACCTGCTGCCCGGATGCTCGCGAGGTGATCTCCTATTTGCCCGAGGTCAAGCCGACCTGGTTCTTCGCCGTGCCGCGCATCTGGGAGAAGCTCAAGGCGGGGCTCGAGCAGACGATCGCGTCGGCGCCGTCCGACCAGCAGGCGACTGCCGAGAAGGCGCTCGCCACCGCGATCGAGAAGGTCCGCCTCGAGCAGCGCGGCGAGCCGGTGCCCCCCGAGCTCGCGGCGGCCGTGCAGACCGCGGACCGGGAGATGTTTTCTGGGCTCAGGGGCCACTTGGGCCTGGACGAGCTGCAGGCATGCAACGTCGGCGCCGCGCCGACTCCGCCCGAGGTGATCGAGTTCTTCCACGCGCTCGGCATCCCGCTGGCCGAGCTTTGGGGCATGTCCGAGACGACGGGCGCCGGCACCTGCAATCCACCGGACCAGATCAAGATCGGAACCGTGGGACCGGCCGCCCCCAACGTCGAGATCAAGCTGGCCGAGGACGGCGAGGTGATGATCAAGGGGCCGGTGGTCATGAAGGGCTACCGGAACCTGCCCGAGAAGACCGCCGAGACATTCACCGACGATGGCTTCCTCCTCACCGGCGACATCGGCGAGTTCGACGAGGACGGCTACCTGAGGATCGTCGACCGAAAGAAGGAGCTGATCATCACCGCGGCCGGCAAGAACCTCTCGCCGGCCAACATCGAGGCGCGGCTCAAGCAGATCCCCATGGTCAGCCAGGCGATCGCGATCGGCGACCGCCGCAAGTACGTGAGTGCCGTGCTGACCCTCGAGGCCGAGGCGGCCGCCCGCTGGGCCGGTGAGCACGAGGTGGACGGCGACCTGGCGGCGCTGGCCGGCAACGAGGAGCTCATCGCCGAGATCCAGCGCGGGGTGGACCGGGCCAACGAGGACCTGGCGCGGGTCGAGCAGGTGAAGCGCTTCGCGATCCTGCCCCGCGATTGGGAGCCCGGCGGCGACGAGCTCACGCCGACGATGAAGCTGAAGCGCAAGCCGATCCTGGAGAAGTACGCCGCGGAGGTCGAGGCCCTCTACGACGGCTGAGGCGCGGCGGCGGGCCGCCGGGTCGCCCTAGTTCACGACCTTGAACGTCCTGGCGGCCGGCGTCGGGTCCGTCGCACCCCCATGCGTGGCGCGAACCTTGAAGGTGTGCCGGCCGAGGCTGAGCCTGGAGAGCGTGTCCGGGGGCGAGCACGGCTTGAGCGAGCCGCCATCGAGCTGGCACTTGAACGAGGCGCGCGTGAGAGTGGACTTGAACTTGAAGGTGGGCGTGCGGGGAAGTCTCGGGCAACGCCGAGGATTGGGGTGGTGGTCGCGAACAGGATCGTCCCCTGCGCCTTGCTGGCGACATCGCTCGGGGAGGAGGTGCCGATCTTGTTGCCTCGTGAGTCGTAGTACGGCGACCGCGCCGGTGGATCTCCTCCCTGGGGAGCCGCATGCACGAGGTCATACGGGCCCCGGGAGACCGAGGTTCACCCCAGGTACCCTCTTGACGTGGCTTCCAAGCGTCAGATCTGGGTCAAGGACGTGCCCATCGGGGGCGGGGCCCCGGTCGCCGTCCAGACCATGACCAAGACCGAGACCGCCAACCTCCAGGCGACCATGGAGCAGATCCAGCGGGTCGCGGAGGCGGGCTCGGACCTGGTTCGGGTCGCGGTTCCCCGGGAGACGGACGTCGAGGCCCTCAAGACGATCGTGGCCTCGTCGCCGATCCCCGTGATCGCGGACATCCACTTCAACTACACGCTGGCGCTCAAGGCGATCGACGCCGGCGCCCACTGCATTCGCCTCAACCCGGGCAACATCGGCGGTCCGGACAAGGTCGCCCAGGTGGCCGAGCGTGCCACGGCTGCCGGCGTGCCGATGCGAATCGGCGTCAACTCCGGCTCGCTTCCGAAGCATCTCCACGAGCTGGAGCGCTCCAGTCCGGTCGAGGCCCTCGTCCAGGCCGCGGTGGAGTTCGTGGAGCTGATGGAGCGGCTCGAGTTTCAGAACTTCAAGGTCTCCATCAAGTCGACGAACGTCCCGAACACGATCGCCGCCAACCGCCTGCTGGCGTCGAAGATCGAGTACCCGATCCATCTCGGCATCACCGAGGCGGGCACCAAGTGGTCCGGTTCGTTGAAGTCGGCCGTCGGGCTCGGGACGCTGCTCGCCGACGGCGTCGGCGACACGATTCGGATCAGCCTCTCGACCTTCCACGCGGAGGAGGAGGTGAAGGTCGCGTGGGAGATCCTGAAGGCGCTCGGGCTCCGCGAGCGCGGGCCGGTGTTGATCGCCTGTCCGACGTGCGGCCGGCTTCAGTTCGACATGGACACGGTGGTCGCCGAGATCGAGACCCGTCTCGAGCGATACGCCGAGCCGATCGAGGTCGCGGTGCTCGGTTGCGCCGTCAACGGGATCGGGGAGGCCTCGCATGCCGACTTCGGGATCACCGGGGCCAAGAACGAGGGCCTGATCTTCGCCCACGGCAAGCCCCTGCGGAAGGTCCCGCAGGCCGAGCTCGTCGATGCGCTGTTCGACGAGATCGACAAGTCGCTCGATCGGGGCGATGTCGAGGTCGACACGCGGAAGGCCGCCGAGGGGGCCGCCTGGCTGAAGCGAATCGAGGACGAGAACGCCGACGAGCTGACCCCCGAGCGCATCGCTCAGATGGAGGCTGCCGCCGCCGAGGATAGGGGCGAAGACGTCACGGCGGAGCCCTTCCTGCAACCGGTCAAGCGTCCGGCGGTGGACGAGGAGGCATCCCCCGTCACCGGTCGGCGGTTCACACGGACGACGTAGCCGCGGCGCGACTGGCTCCCGCGCCGGGCTTGGCCCCTGCCAACTCGCCGAGGGGATCGTCGCCGGCGAGTCGATCGCGGTATCGCTCGTGCCACAGATGGAGAAGGGTCACCGCAAGCACCCCACGGTGAAACGCGGGCTCGGCGAGCCCCTCGGCGAGGGTCCCCTGCGCGAGGCGCTCCCTGACCTCGTCGCCCAGGATGCGCTCGAGGGGTCCGTCTACGAGCACCCGCTCGTAGCCGCGAACGGCGGAGCGCGACAGGCCCCTGCGGGGGCGAGTGATCGCAGGGGCGGGCTGTCTTTCGTGGGTTGAGGGGAGGTCGCCCACCGTCGGGTTCACCTGGTCGAACAGCGCCCGATAGATCCTGGCGTGGAATTTCTCCAACGGACGCGTTTCGAGCAGGGCGGTGACGACTCGGTCATCGGTGCAGGGAGTGACCGTGGCCATGTCGGCCCCCAGGATCGCGTTGGGTGTGAGGGAGATCCCCCGAACGGTCCTGGTGGCGTAGAAGGTGAGCACGACCTCGGCCGGATGGCCCCGGAACCGGTTCGCCTCGGCCATGAACTGGCGTCTGGCCAGTGCCTTCAGCTCTTCGTCGAGCGCGGGTGCGAGGACGCGGCCCGTGGCATGGCGCATGACCTGGCCGAGGAGCCTGGTCCACAGTGCCTGGGCGATCGCGGCGGTGCCATCCGGGCGGATCATGGACTCGGAGTAGTGGGTGGTGCCCGCCTGGGCGAGGGTGTCGAGCCCCAGGCCGTCGGTCGCCTGGCCCGGTAGGCCCTTGAGGGCGGCGGCGAGGGGCATCGCCCACGGAGGAGCGGCGAGCTGATAGTCGACCCGGAGCGCCCGCTCGCGGGTGTCGGCCCAGAATTCCTCGACCCTGCCCTCGACGGTCGAGTGGGGGACGCCCAGCGTGGCGGCGACGCCCGCCGCTAGCTCCTGCTCCCGATCGTGCCCGTTGTCCGGCTTCACCGTGAGGGCCCGGACGTCGTTCCCGTGTTCCGCGAGCAGACACAGCAACAGGCGCGAGTCCCACCCGCCGCTCAGGGTGCAGGTCACGGGGCCCGCCTCGAGTGGCGCGATCGCTTCCCGAATGGCGCTCGTCACGGCCTCCGCGCCAGGGTCGAGGTCGAGGTGCGGCTCGATCTGCGCCCACGGCCACCGGTGCTCCACCGTGCGGCGTCGTTGGCCTGTCTCGTCCCACTCCAGGGTGCTGAAGGGTCGGAGCCGCTTGACCTCCAGGAACGGAGTTCGCTCACCGAGCGGGAAGCGCAGGTAGAAGATCGACGCCCAGGCGCGCCAGTCGATCGTGAGCCGCGGGGGGAGCGCCCTGACGAGCGGGTCGATGCGCGAGGCGAAGTAGACGGCCCCGTCGTGCTCCAGGTGGTAGACCGGGGCAATGCCCGAGACACTCGAGTGAACGCGACGGCGCCGGTCCTGCACGACGAGGCCGCATGCCGCGAGCTTCACCGACGCACCCTTCCAGAGGGTCACTCGGTCATGGCGGAGGCCGCCCTCGCTCCAGGCGAAGCCTCGCCCGCGCCCCCGCCAACGGATGGCGGGGCGGTCCAGCATGAGGATCGAGTGGTCGTCCTCGTGGGCGACGGACATCTCCTCGGCCACGTGGGTCGCGATCCGGCGAACGAGCTCGTGGTCGTAGTTTCCGAGCGCGCCGCAGGCCAGCGCGGATCGCGATGGAGTCTCGGATCCCCCTCCCACCCGCGGCATCCTAGAAAACGCCGGACCGCGCTAGTCTCGCGCCCCGTGACCCGCCTGGACAACTACTTCCTGCCAACCCTTCGAGAGGACCCGGCGGACGCGGAGTGGACGTCCCACAAGCTGATGGTCCGGGCGGGGCTGGTCCGGCAGCTGGGCGCCGGGCTGTGGACCTGGCTGCCGGCCGGGCACCGGGTCGTCCGGCGGGTCGAGGGGATCATCCGTAAGGAGCTCGACTCGATCGGCGCCCAGGAGATGCTCATGCCGGTGCTCCAGCCGGCGGAGCTGTGGCGCCGCACGGGCCGCTACGACATCGACGAGCTGTTCAAGCTGCGGGACCGAAAGGACACGGAGTACGTCCTCGCGATGACCAACGAGGAGAGCGTCACCCATCACGTCGCCCAGGACGTGAGGTCATATCGCGAGCTGCCGATGATCCTCTACCACGTGCAGACCAAGGAGCGGGACGAGCCGCGGCCACGCGCCGGCGTGCTGCGGGCACGCGAGTTCACGATGAAGGACGCCTACAGCTTCGACCGGGACGCCGACGGGCTCGACCACAGCTACGCGCTCCACGTCGAGGCCTACGATCGGATCTTCGACCGCTGCGGCCTCGAGTGGTATCGGGTCGAGTCGGACGTCGGGATGATGGGCGGATCCGCCGCCCATGACTACATGGCTCCCTGCGAGGCGGGAGAGAACGAGATCGCGCTGGCACCCGGATACGCGGCCGACATCGAGGTCGCGGTGGCCGATCCCCAGCCGGTCGAGCTCCCGCCGCCCCTCGACGAGCCCCGCAAGGTGCCGACCCCGGGGCTGACCACGGTGGAGGAGGTCAAGGGGGCGCTGGGAGTGCCCGCCGGCGCGTTGATCAAGGCGATGCCGGTGATCGTCAACGAGCGCATGGTGCTGGTCCTGGTCCGCGGCGATCACCGCCTCAACGAGCTGAAGCTTCGAAAGGCGTTCAGCGCGGGCTTTCGGCCCGCCCGTCCCGAGGAGATCGCGTCCGAGCTCGGCCCCGCCGGGTTCATCGGGCCCGTCGGCGCCGAGCTGCCCGTGCTGAAGGACGCCGCGATCCAGGGGGAGGGCTACGTCTGTGGGGCCAACGAGGCGGACGCGCACCTGATCGGCGTCGCGCCGGGGCGGGACTTCAGCTTCGAGGAGGTCGACATCCGCTCGGTGGAGGCCGGGGACCTGGCCCCCGGCGGCGGAAAGATCGAGCTCGAGCGCGCGATCGAGGTCGCGGGGATCTTCAAGCTCGGCACCCGCTACTCGGAGGCGCTGGGGGCGACCTATCTCGACGAGGACGGGAAGGAGCGGCCGATCGTCATGGGCTGTTACGGGATCGGGCCCGCCCGCGTGGTGGCCGCCGCGATCGAGCAGGGGGCGGACGACAAGGGCATCGTGTGGCCGCGCTCCATCGCGCCGTGGGACCTCCACCTGGTCGGGCTCGGCAGGCCCGAGGACGAGACGATGGTGGCCGCCGAGAGGCTCTACGAGGAGCTTCGCGACGCTGGTGTGGAGGTCGTCTACGACGACCGCGACGCCGGCCCCGGAGAGAAGCTGACCGACGCCGAGCTGCTCGGCTGCCCGCTTCGGGTCGTCGTCGGCAAGAGGACGCTGGCCGAGGGCGCGGTGGAGGCGCAGGCCCGCCGCAGCGGGGAAACCGAGCGCCTCCCGGTGGCCGACGCCGCGGCGCGCGCCGTCGAGCTGCTCGATGGCATCGACTAGGAGGCTCTTCGGCCTCGACCGATCCGGCCCCAGGCCGGTCCAGACGCGCCGCGGGCAGCCCCTGCGCCCCCTGACGATCCCGAACCTGGTCGGCTACGTGAGGCTTGCCGGGATCCCGGTGTTCCTGTACCTCGCCCTCGGCTCGGGCGACGGCCGCACCGCCGCTGCCGCGATCCTGTACCTCGCGATCTCGGCGGGCGACTATCTGGACGGCTTCCTCGCCCGGGTGACGGGCCAGTACAGCCGGATGGGCGCGCTGCTGGATCCGGTCGTGGACCGCCTGACGATCCTCGCCGGCGTCGTCGTCTGCTGGAGGTTCGAGCTTCTGCCGCGATGGGCCCTTGCGGTGCTCGCCGCGCGCGAGCTCTTGACGCTGGTGCTGGCCCAGGCAGCCCTTCGCCGGGGGGTGGACCTCGAGATCAACTGGGTCGGGCGGACCTCGGTCTGGCTGACGATGGGCGGGATCTTCCTGGCGCTCGCGACCAGCGCCTGGATCGCCACCGCGATGTTCCTCGTCGGCCTCGTCGGCTCCCTGCTCGCCTCGGCGCTGTACGTCAACACGGCCCTGAGGCAGGCCCGCCGAGAATAACTCCGCCGACATCCTCCGCTCCGCGTCCGGTGTCGTCGGGTTCGGGCGCCGACCTGACCCGGAGGCACCTCCGCGAGGAGGCTATTCGGCGGAGCAGCCGCCCGGCAGTATTCCTGCAAGGTCCCTCAACCTCAACTTGACCTTTGCGGCGCGCCTATAATCGTGCGGCCGGTCAAGCACGAGAGGGAGCAAAGCAGTGGAGGAAACCTTTCCCGACGTCAGCTCGATGAGCGATGAGGAGCTCAAGCAGCTGATCGACCAGCTCACCGACGAGGAGCGCGAGATCTCATACAAGCGCCGACTGCTCCACGGCAAGATCGACATCCTGCGGGCCGAGCTCGTGAACCGCCTGAAGGCCCACCGCGAGGCCGGCGAGGCCCTGATCAGCGGCCAGGACGTCCAACAGCTCACGGACATCCTGCTCGGGAAGGTGCCCGCTCAGGACGACGAGGAGTCGTAATGGGGGACGGTGCTTGATGGCCCTGCACTGCCCGGAGTGCGGGTTCGTCAACCCCGAAGGGGCGAACTACTGCCAGAAGTGCGGCGCGTTCCTCGCCCGGCCGGAGGGCGAGGACGCCTCGAGGATGGCCTACAAGGTGGGGGAGACAGGCGAGTACGAGCCGGTCGAGGTCGCCGACGAGGTCGACAAGGCCGGGGCGGCCCTCGTGATCCGATCCGGCGGGGGGCGGGCCGGCGAGAGCTTCACCGTCGAGGGCGACCGGATCAGCATCGGACGAACCCCCGATGCCGCCGTGTTCCTCGACGACGTGACGGTCTCCCGCAATCACGCTCTGATCGTCCGCCGCCGGGACGGGCTCTACATCGACGACCTCGGGTCCCTGAATGGAACCTACGTCAATCGTCGGCGAATCGAGTCCCACAAGCTCGAGGACGGCGACGAGATCCAGGTCGGCAAGTACAAGCTGAGCTACCTGGAGCGCTGACGATGGCGATCGCGACCCACAGGGGGGAAGGTGACGCGGGGCGTGCCGAGAGGGGCCGCCGATCCGCCTCCGACAGCGGCTCCGCCTCGCGGCCCCGCAAGGCGCTGACGATCGGCGCCGTCGCCAAGATCCTGAGCCAGGAGTTCGACGACATCTCGATCTCCAAGATCCGCTATCTGGAGGACCAGAAGCTGCTGGCCCCGCGCCGGACGCAGGGGGGCTACCGGCTCTACAGCCAGGCGGACGTGGAGCGCCTCCGGGCGATCCTTCGCATGCAGCGGGACGAGTTCCTCCCGCTGAGGGTGATCCGCCAGGAGCTCGCCACCGGGGACTTCACCGGGGCCAGGCGCGGCAGCGAGGCGGCGGCCACGCGCCGCGCGGCGTCGGTGGACGCGCCGGTGTCGACGCTCACGCTGGAGGAGCTCCTCGACGAGGCCGGGGTCCCGGAAGGGCTCCTGCGCGAGCTCCAGGAGTTCGGCATCGTGCAGCCGGAGCGGCGCGACGGTCGCTTGCTGTACGACGAGACGGACCTCGAGATCGTGCGGGCCGCCTCCGAGCTCTCCCAGTTCGGGGTCGCCGGTCGCAACCTGCGGGTGTTCAGGACCTCGGCCGATCGGGAGGCGGCGCTCCTCCAGCAGCTCGTCGGCCCCGCGCTTCGCTCCCGCAGCCACGCCCGACGCAAGGAGGCGATCGAGAACCTCGAGAGCCTCGCCGCGGTCTGCGGGCACCTCAAGCACCTGCTCCTGGTGAGGGACCTGCGTCGCCTCAAGGGCGACTAGGAACCACTCCGGCGGCTGCTCCGCTGCGCGTCCCCTTCCGCCGGGTTAGGGTGCAGGCGTGGCGGCAGGTCGGACACGCACCTACCGCGACTTCGTCGCAATACCCAGCCAATGCCAAAGGTGACCCGCACGCGGCTGATCGACGCGCCTCGCAACCGGATCTGGGACCTGATCGCCGATCCACACCACCTGCCGCGGTGGTGGCCGAAAGCCGTGAGGGTGGAGGACGTCCGGAACGTGAAAGGGGGCCAGCGCAGCCGTTGGACCACCGTGTTGGGGACGCAGAGGGGAAGGGGCGTGAGGGCGGACTTCCGCTGCAGCGGGGCGACGGTCGGCGAGCGCTACGTCTGGGAACAGGAGATCGAGGGGACGCCGTTCGAGAAGATCCTCCGCTTCGCGGAGCTCGAGATCCGGCTCGAGGGCCAGGACGGGAGCACGGTGGTCACGCTCGCGAGCAGCGAGGGGCTGCGCGGATTGTCGCGACTGGGCTCGCCGATGATGCGACGCGCCACCAGGCAGCGACTCGACGAGGCCCTCACCGGAATCGAGCGGGCGCTGACATGAACGCCCCGGAACGCACGCGGATGAAATGGTGGGGCTGGGGCGACCCGGCCAAGCGGCTGGAGCTGGGGGAGGAGGCGCTGGCGGCGTTGCGAGAGGAGCTCGGCCCGGCGGAGGCGGTCCAGCGGGCGGCCCTCGAGGAGGTGAAGCTCTCTGAGCCGACGCCGCTTCCGCCGGCGCTCGCCGAGGCCGTCGGAACGGATTCCGTCCTTACCGACGCCGTGGAGCGGCTCCTTCGGGCCGCCGGCCGCAGCTATCCCGATCTAATCCGGCTTCGCTCCGGGAGCCTTGACGGTGCCCCCGACGCGGTGGTGTTGCCGGGGAGCCCGGCCGAGGTCGCGCGCGTGCTGGAGGTCTGCGCGGAAGAGAAGATCGCCGTGGTCCCGTTCGGCGGCGGCACGAGCGTCGTCGGCGGTGTCGACCCCGCTCGGGGCCGGTTCGACCGGCTCGTCTCACTCGATCTGGGCAGGCTCCGCGACGTGAGCGTGGACCGTCGATCGCTCACCGCGTCGCTTGGGCCGGGCCTTCGCGGCCCTGAGGCGGAGGCTGCCCTCGCCGCCGAGGGGCTCACGCTGGGCCACTTTCCGCAGTCGTTCGAGTACGCGACCATCGGCGGATTCGCGGCGACGCGCTCCGCGGGGCAGGCGTCGAGCGGGTACGGGCGCTTCGACGCCCTCGTCACCTCGATCGAACTCGCGGCGCCCGCGGGGGAGCTCCGCACACCCGAGACGCCACACAGCGCCGCGCCCGGCCCGGCCCTCAGG
>DATBFS010000022.1:0-6408 GCA_036558385.1 Solirubrobacterales bacterium
GAGACCCGCTGCTGCTCCCCGCCCGAGAGCTGGTCGGGATAGCTGTTGATCTTCCCCTGGAGGCCGACCAGACGAAGGATCTCGGGCACCTGGCGCCGGATCTCTCCGCGGCCGGCGCCGATCACCTGAAGCGCGTAGGCGACGTTGTCGTAGACGGTTCGGTTGGGAAGCAGCTTGAAGTCCTGAAAGACGGTGCCGATCCTTCGGCGCAGGTGGGGAACCCGCGACTTGCGGAGCTTGTTGATGTCCCGGCCGGCGATCAGCACCTGCCCGCTCGCGGGCTCGACCTCGCGGATCAGCGTCCTGATGAGCGTTGACTTACCGCAGCCGGTTGGCCCGACGATGAACGCGAACTCGCCGCGGTTGAGCGCAAACGAGACGCGCTCGATCCCCAGATGGCCACCCGGATAGACGACGGTAGCGTCACGAAGCTCGACGATCGGCGCGCGGTGGCCGGGCGGCCGGGACGGCTCGGCGCCGCGCGGATGCTCCTGCGCGCCGCCTCGGCGCCGGGCACGTGTTCTGAGCAAGGGCATGCGAAGCGTGTTTCTCCGACGCCCGCCCCAATCCTGCGCCGGCCCCGCGCGGCCGCGCGACGAGCTGGGCGTCCGCGCAAGGGTAGCGAAGATTGTGAGGGACCACTCACATTCCGGCCGCCGGCGGCCGCGCCCGGCGCCGAAATAACGTGGCCTGCGCCTTGACGCGGGCGGCGCGTGTCCACTTGACGACGATATACGGCGTTAACGTGACCCGCGCGACTACCCGGCGGGCGCGGGCGACGTTGTCCCGGCCGAAGCCGTCCCGCCTGGCACTACCGGCGAGCCGTGCCTATCCACAACCGCCTCGCTGCGTGGGCGCCAAGCGGGAGAAGCCCTAGGTCCAGTCGGGACCGAGGAGCGGCGGGCGCGACACGATGGGCTTCAAAAGGAGCGCCTCGCGCGCCCGATCGGCGATCGCCCGGGAGGTCAGCCCGAAGTGCTCCATGCAGGCCTCGCCGGTGCCGGAGATCCCGAACTCGTCCCCCATGCCGACCGCGAAGATGGGCACCGGGTGCTGCTCGGCCGCCACCTCGCGAATCGCGTCGGCCAACCCGCCTACGACGCGGTGCTCCTCGGCGGTCACGGCGAGACCCGTCTTGCTGAGCGACTCGAGCACCGGCTCGGAGTCGAGCGGCTTCACGACCGACACGTTGAGGACCTCGGCATCGACCCCGTCCTCCTGCTGGAGGGCCTCGGCCGCCTCGATCGCGCGCCAGACCATGTGACCGGTGGCGATCAGGGTGATGTCCTGTCCGGCGCGAAGGACGTCCACGCCGCCGTCGATGGTCTCCGGGATCTCGTCGTAGACGATGGGGGTGGCTGGGCGACCGAGCCGCAGGTACATCGGCTCGTTGCGCTCATACGACTCAAGCGTCGCCCGGTAGGCCTGGTTGTAGTCGGCGGGGACCACCACGGTCATCCTGGGCATGGCCCTCATCAGCGCGATGTCCTCGATCATCTGGTGGGAGGCCCCATCCTCCCCCAACGAGACGCCGCCGTGCGACGCGCCGATCCGGACCTTGAGCTCGTTGTGGGCGATGCCCAGGCGAACCTGGTCGTAGGCCCGGCCGGCCGCGAAGATCGCGAACGTCGAGCAGTACGGCACCTTGCCGGTGGCGGCCAGGCCGCAGGCCATCGACATCATGTTCGCCTCCGCCGCGCCGACGTTGAAGAACCGCTCCGGGAACCGCTTGCCGAACTTGATGGACTGGGTGGAAACGGCGAGATCCGCATCGAGCGCAACGACGTCCTCGTGGCGCTCGCCGAGCTCGGCCAGCGCGTCGCCGTAAGCGTGGCGAGTGGCGACCGGCTCGGTCTTGGGCTCGGGCGCGGAGGGCACCGCCTACTCGCCTCCTCCGTCAGGACCGGACTCTTGCAGCGCAGCGGTTTGCTCGTCGAGCGTCGCCATCAGCTCCTCGAGCGCCTCGGCGGCCTGTTCGGGGGTCGGCGGCTTGCCGTGGAAGCCGAACCGACCCTCCATCGAGGAGACGCCCTTGCCCTTCTTCGTCTGGGCGATGATCGCCGCGGGCTTCCGGAGCGTGCGGCTGCGCTCGAGCGCTTCGACGACCTGGTTCATGTCGTGCCCGTCGATCTGGACCGAGTCCCATCCGAACGCCTCGAACTTGGCGCGAAGGTCGCCGATGTCCATGACCTCCTCGGTGGTCCCGTCGGTCTGGAGGTGGTTGTAGTCGACGATCGCCGTCAGGTTCGGGATCCCGTAGTGCACGGCCGAGGTGGCCGCCTCCCACGTCTGGCCCTCCTGGCAGTCGCCGTCCGACAGCAGCCCGAAGACCTGCGCCGTGTCGTCGAGGCCGTCGAGGCGCAGCGCCAGACAGATCCCCGCGCACATCGACAGGCCCTGACCGAGGGAACCCGTCGAGACCTCGATGCCCGGGGTTCGGCGCATGTCCGGGTGTCCCTGAAGCTGGGACCCGATCTGCCGCACTCCGGTGAGGTCCTGGATCGGGAAATAGCCGTGCTGGGCGAGCGCCGCGTACTGGATCGGCGCTGCATGGCCCTTGCAGAGGACGAACCGGTCGCGGCTGCGCCAGTCGGGATTCTCGGGATCGTGGCGCAGCACCCGGTAATAGAGGGCGGCGACGATGTCCGCCGCCGAGAGGGAGGAGTCGAGGTGCCCGGACTTCGCGACCGCGAGCATCCGCACGCAGTCCAGCCGTAGGACGGTCGCCCAGCGCTCGAGCTCCCCGACCTTCGGCTTCGCCTCCCCGCGTTCCACCAGCCTCGGGGGCGGCTTGGGATCGGGCACGGGCCTCAGATGGGTCACTGCGGCGAGATTAGCTTGCCCGGCCATCCAGTTGCGAGGCTATGCGCGCGCCTGGACGGAAAGATCCGCACGATCCAGAACGGAGCGCGACCCCCCGCCCGCTATAACGCCGGGGTGAGGAGGATCGGCTGGACTGCGCTCGGCTTGGTGCTCGTCGCGGCGATCGCCGCCGCCGCGGTGCTCCTGTTCTCCGGCGACGACCACGGCGCTCCGGCGAATCGGCCGTCGGAGAGCCGAGCGTCGGCCCCGAGGTCCTCCCCCGCACCCCCCGCAGGCTCCCGGCCTCGCCCAAGGGAGAGCTCGGGCAAGGACACCACCCGCCGCCAGGTCCGCGCCGCGGTGGAGCAATCAAGCGTCCCACGACTCGATCCGGCGCAGCGCCGGGTCGCGAGGGTCGCTCGGTCCTACGTCGCGGCGCTCGATGCGCGAGACGGCGTCCGAGCCTGCCGACTGTTGGCCCCCGGCGCCCTCTCCGGGGTCTCCTTCCCGCGGGATCGAGGGACCTGCGGGGCGACGCTGTCCGCGTCGATCGGCTACCGGGACCCTCGCGGATTCCCCGTCTTCGCCGGAGCCCGCGTCGCGCGCATCGCGGCCGTGACGATCACTGGTGTGGAGGCGCGGGTGACCGCGACCACCGTCACCCGGTTCGCCGACAACAGGGAGCCCTCGGTCGAGGACGACCTGATCTACCTTCGCCAGGCGGATGGGCGATGGCTGGTGGCGAAGCCCAGCGCGACGCTCTATCGCGCGATCGGGGTGGGCGACATCCCGCCGCAGGTCCTGGCGCCACCCGGGTAGGGCTAGCGGTGAGTCGAGATGATCCTCGGGCCGCCGTGCCCGAGCACGGTCACCAGGGCGTGACGCCCCGCCAGCGCCGTAGTCCAGAGAGTTCCCCGACGGCCGCGTCGGTAGATCCTGTGGCCCGCGCCCCCGCGCCCCCGTCGCTTGATCATCAGCGTCTGGTGCAGACGCCGCGGACGGATCGCCAGCGGCGGCTCCGAGCCACGGCTCACGCGCATGTACAGCAGGTGCTTGCGCTGCGCCGAGGGATTGAGCAGCTGGACCGTATGCGAGCGCACCACCGTCCCCTCCTTGCCCGACCTGAGGTTGTGGCGCTTGATCGAGTTTCGGCGACGCTTGGAGACCGTGTAGAAGACGCTGCTGCCGTCGATGCTCGGATGGCCGAGCTGGTTGGGGCTTGGAAGCGACGCGATGCCCTTGACGTGACCTGGGTGGGCCGGGTCGGTGATCCGCCGCGCCCGCAGCAGGTAGCGGCCGTGCCTGATCGCCAGGTACGCGAGCCATTCGCGAGAGATCGCGACGGCCACGGCGCCCGGGGTCTCGACGGAGGCAAGGGGCTGGCGGGTGAAGCGGCTCAGGATGTTCACCTGGTCTCCTCCGGAGATCACCGCCACGTAGGGGCCGCCCACGGCCGGGTCCCGCCCAGGCAGGTTGTACGTGTGCCCCCCGTATCGCAGGAACGCCGCGCGGTCCGCCCGCTGAAAGGCGAGCGCCTTCCCCGCGGCGGACGGATCGGCGCCGTGCGGCACCTCGGTCCGGGCCGCCGTCGCGCTCGCCGTCGAGGTGAGCGCGACCGCCACCAGGCCCAGGGTGACGGCGTCGCCCAGCCTGAAGAGTCGGTAGATGGAGGGCCGCTCTGCCATCAGCTCGATGCACCGGTTCCCGAGCGGCCTGTCCACGAGCGGCGCAACCGCCACGACCGGGATCGCCCTCCCCACGCCGAACGTCGCCCCGATCACGACGCCGGCGGTGGGGTCGCCAAGCGCCACGCTGATCCCCGCCAGGGCCCAGACGCCGAAGCTCAGGACGAAGGTGGTGAACCCGAGCCCGAGCAGGATCCCGTAGAGCCCTGCCGCGAGCGGCAGCGGCATGGTCCAGCGCCATCCCTCCGGAAGCTGGCGGCGGATCTGGGGAACGATCCGCGCTCCGCGGGCCTCCGCGACGGCGGCCGCGACAGCGATGCCCGCGGCGATCAGATAGGCGATCCGGGCTCCCGCGCCGTGAGTCGCCTCCCCGAGCAGCGCCAGCAGGCCGAAGGTGACCACCCCGCCGAGGATGGCGCCCGGAGCGAAGGTGGCGCAGGCGGCGACCGTGGTCCAGCGCCTCCCCTCGTCGCCCGCCAGCCCGATCGTCTCGACCATGGAGAAGCCGCACGGCGACCACGCCCCGGTGAGGCCGATGAGCAGCGCGGCCGCGGCCAGGCTGAGCTCAAGCGGGCTCACCGCGTCCGCCGCCGTGTTCGTCCGCTCAGCATGGGACGTGGGTCTGGTAGTAGGTGACGCAGAACACCTTGCGACCGCCGTAGCAGTACCCGTGCAGGGCGGCGTCGCCGTTGATCCGCCGGTCGTGATGGGCGCAGCAGTCCCAGAGCTTTCGCACCGTTCCCCCGCAGCACCGGTACCAGGCGCCCTGCAGGTTCGCCTCGAACCCGTGTTCGCGGGCGGTCCGCTTGCAGACCTTGGTGCGCGGAGCAGGGGGGAGCGGGAGGCCGTCGGGGTCGCGCTCCAGGCTGCCGTCCCGGTGGATCGGAAGGCCTTGCTTGTTGACCAGCCGGCCGATGTCGTCGATCCGCCTCCCGTTCCCGGGGTGAATCGGAAAGCCCCGCGAGTCCACGCGGGGCAGGCCGAGCGGGTGGATGCAGGAACCGGTCGTGTAGGTGTGTCCGCAGAAGTTCGTGTAGGCGCTCGCGTCACCCGGCTTCACGACCTTCGCCACCATGCCTCCGGCGGCGCCCGCCACGAGCGCGGCGCCGGCGCGGGCCAGGAGGCCCCGGCGCGAGGTCTCTCCCGCCAGCGATTCGAGGGCCTCTCCGATTCGGTCCCCGGCCATCCGTCTATCTCCCGGCCACGAGCCTGTCTCGACGCGCCTCGGCGGTGGCCAGGACGCTCTCGAGCTGCGCGAGGTTGTTGAACGTCCCCTTGGCGAGGACCGTCCCGTCCGGCTCGAGCGCGATCGAGAACGGGCTGCCGGGGATCCCGAGCTCGCTCCATACGTCGGCGTCCGCCACCTCGTCGAACACCTCCACGGCCACCGCGGGGTGGTCGGCGAGCGTGGCGATCGCCGGCTCGAGGCTCCTGCAGACGCGGCAGCCCTCCGACGTGAACACGGCCAGCGCGAGCGAGCGCTCGCCCACTCCCGCGAAGCGATCGATCAAGGCCGGTTGCTCCCCGAGCCCCGGACCCTCCTCGGGGATCTCCAGCGCCGCCGCGGGGCCGAGCCTCAGACGGAGCATCCCGACCTCGCGCGCCAGCGCGAGCACCGCAACGCCGAGCCCGAGGCACAGGAGCAATGCGACCACGATCCCGGTCCCGAGCCACTGCTCGGTCGAGAGGCTTCGCTCGGGCAACAGCGGAAGCACCGCGAAGCACGCTGCGAGGAACAGGTTTCGCAGCACCGAGGTCCAGCCGACCGTCGAGCGCGAGCCGAAGCATGCGCAGGGGGCCCCCACCCGGCCGCGCAGGATGGCGCCAACGAGCGCCGCGGCGAACAGCCCGAGAAGCAGCGCCGCGAGCCAGGAGGCCTCGTCGCTCCCGGCGGCGATCGCGACCGCGAGGCCAAGCTCCG
>DATBFS010000023.1:0-15234 GCA_036558385.1 Solirubrobacterales bacterium
GCGCCAAGGACATCGCCCGCAACGTTTCCTTTGGGTTCGGGACCTCGGACGAGACCGGCACCTCATACGACGAGATGAAGGACCGGATCATGGGCGAGCTCAAGAAGGTCTTCCGGCCCGAGTTCCTGAACCGGATCGACGAGGTGATCGTCTTCCACAAGCTGACCCGCGACGAGATCAAGGTGATCATCGACCTGATGATCGGCCGCGTCCGCGCGCAGGTCGCCGAGCACGAGCTTCAGCTGGAGCTCGACGCGGAGGCGAAGGACCTGTTGGTGGACCGCGGCTGGGATCCGGCCATGGGCGCCCGGCCGCTGCGCCGCGCCATTCAGCGCTACATCGAGGACCCGCTGGCCGACGAGGTGCTGCGACATGGCGACATCGTTCCCGGGACGACCGTGCTGATCGAGCGCGATCCCTCCGGCGACGAGAACGAGCGACCGCTGAAGATGAAGCTCGTCAAGCCGAAGAAGCGCCCGGCCAAGAAGCGCGAGCCCGTTGGGGTCGCCGCCAAGTCGGGCGAGGAAGGGCCCTCCGCACCGCCCGAGGAGCCCATGCCCGACCCCTCCGGGGAGGGCGAGGGCCCGGCCGACGCGCCGCCGCCCTCCGACGCGCCTGCCTCCGGCTCCGAGCCCGAGCCCGAATAGGTTCCGCCCGCACCCGCGGCTAACGTCACCCGCGTGGCGCGGGATCCCCTATCCGCCGTCCTCGAGCGCGCGTGACGCTCCGGCTCAGCGACACGAGCCGGGCGTGGTGGACGCTCGGGGGCGCCTGCACCGGGCTGTTCGTGCTCATGCTGGACTCGACGGTCGTCGCGCTGGCGCTCCCGGCGATCCGCGACGACCTCGGAGTGTCGGCGGCCGGGCTGCAATGGGTGATGAACGGCTACCTGCTCGTCATCGCCGCTCTCGTCGTCACCGGGGGGCGCCTGGGGGACATGTTCGGGCGCCGGACGATCTTCACGGTCGGCTTGGTCGTATTCGCGGGCGGCTCCGTGCTATCCGGGGCCGCGTGGAGCGAGGGGGCGATCGTCGCGGGTCGGGTGGTCCAGGGCATCGGCGCCGCGGCCATGCTGCCGCTGTCGCTTTCGATCGTCTGCGACGTCTTCGATGAGGCTGAGCAGCCGCGGGCGCTGGGGATCTGGGCGGCGATCTCCGCGCTCGCCCTCGCGATCGGCCCGCTGGTCGGCGGCCTGCTCGTTGACCTGGACTGGAGGCTGATCTTCTGGATCAACGTCCCGGTGCTGGCCCTCGGCGCGGCGGTGATGATCGCGGTCGTGCCCGAAACGCGCGACGAGAGCGCGACCCACCGCCTCGACGTCGCCGGCCTGGTGGTCCTCGCCCTCGGGCTGACCGGGGTCGTGCTGCCGTTGATCGAATCGGCGGAATGGGGCTTCGGATCCGCTCGCACCCTCGGCGTGCTCGGCCTGGGAGTCGTGCTGCTCGCCGTCTTCTGGGTGGTCGAGCACAGGGTCGCGCAGCCGATCGTCGAGTTCCCGCTGTTTCGCAACGGGCCGTACTTCGGTGCCAGCGCGGCGGCCTTCGCCCTCGTGGGCGCCTACTGGAGCCTGATGTTCTTCCAACCCACCTACCTCCAGGACTCGCTCGGATACTCGGCGACGGCGACGGGCCTCCTGATCCTCCCGGTGACGGCCCCGATGGTCGTGATCTCCCCGCTGGCCGGACGGCTGATCGCCCGGTTCGGCGCCCGCCCCCTGATGACCGTCGGGATGCTGTGCGGCCTGGGGGGACTCCTGTTCCTCACCCGGATCGACGAGGCCTCCGGCTACGGCCTGGTGCTCCCCGGTTACCTGCTCTTCGGGGTCGCACTGGGCCTCGTCTACGCGCCGATGTCCAGCGCGGCGATGGCCGCGATGCCCCCCGAGAAGACAGGCATCGCCTCGGGTGTGTTGGCGATGGACAGGGTGCTCGCCGGGGCCATCGGGTTGGCGGTGACCGGGGCCGTCTTCCAAAGCCTCCTCGGCCCCGACGGCTTCCCGGTTGCGCTTGGTCATTCGAGCTGGATCCTCGTGGGCCTGGTCGCGGTGGGCACCGTGCTGACCTGGATGTTCGTGCGCTCCGTCCCCGCGACGCCGCCCGATCCGGCGGTGGCCGGCTCGCCGCCGCCCGATCAACTCCCGCATCACCAGCACCACCGGAGGTTCCATCTGTAGCCCCGGTTCGGAGGTTCGTTGTCGCCTCACTCGGCTCTACGCCGAGTAACCCGACAACGGACGCAGATACGGTGCACCCCGTGCCCTCGAAGCTCGACGACCTTCGCGCGCGCCTGGCCGAGGTGAGCGACCTGGGACGCGCTCGCGCGCTCCTCGATTGGGACCAGCGCACGCAGATGCCGGCGGCCGGCGCGGAGATCCGCGCCGAGCAGGTGGCGACGCTCGCCCGAATCCGTCACGAGCGCCTGGTCTCCGGGGAGCTCGGAGCCGTGCTCGACGAGGCCGCGTTGGAGGTCGAGGGGCGCCCCTACGAGTCGAACGAGGCGAGCCTGGTCAGGGTGGCGCGACGGCAGTGGGAGAAGGCGCGCCGGGTCCCCGCCTCCCTGCGGGCTGAGCTAACTCGCGCGGCGTCGTTGGCCGAACACGCCTGGGCGGGGTTCAGGGAGCGTTCCGACTTCGCCGGCTTCCTCCCATACCTGGAGCGCAACGTCGAGCTGCGGCGACGCTACGCGGAGTGCTTCGACGGATTCGAAGGCTTCGAGCACCCCTACGACCCACTGCTCGACGATTTCGAGCCGGGGATGACGACGGAGGAGGCGCGCGGCGTCCTCACCCAGCTCCGCGACGGCGTTCGCCCGCTGGTGGCCGACGTGGCGAGCCGGATCGACTCGGTGGACGACGCCTGCCTGCACGGCGACTTCCCGGTGGCCGCGCAGGAGGCGCTCGTGCGCGAGATCGTGGGCCGACTGCCGCTACAGGCGGAGGCGTGGCGGCTCGATCCCACGGTGCATCCGTTCGCCACCGCGATCTCCCCGGCCGACATCCGGATCACGACCCGGTTCGACCCAGGCTACGTCGGCACCGCCCTGTGGTCGGCCATTCACGAGGCCGGCCACGCCCTGTACGAGAACGGAATCGCGAGCGAGCTGTGGCGCTCTCCCCTCTGCTCGCCGCCCTCGCTGGGCTTTCACGAATCTCAGAGCCGCCTCTGGGAGAACTGGGTGGGCCGCGGGCGGCCGTTTTTGGACCACCTCCTTCCACGGCTCCGCCAGCTCTTCCCGGAGCGGTACGCGAGCCTTGGCGCCGAGGCGCTCTTTCGAGCCGCGAACCGAATCGAGCCGTCCCTGATCCGTGTCGAAGCCGACCAGGTCACCTACAACCTCCACGTCGTGCTGCGCTTCGAGCTCGAGCTCGAGCTCTTCGAGGGACGGCTCACGCCCGCGGACCTGCCGGATGCGTGGAACGCTCGCATGGCCGAGTACCTGGGCCTCGAGGTGCCGAACGATGCTGCCGGCGTCCTTCAGGACGTCCATTGGGCCGGCGGGGCGTTCGGCTACTTCCCGACCTACTCGCTGGGCAACGTGATCGCCGCCCAGATCTGGGACCTCGCGGTCCAGGAGGTTCCCGAGCTCGAGGACGGGATCGCCGCGGGCGACTTCGGCCCGCTGGGGGACTGGCTCCGCGACCGCCTCTATCGGCACGGCGCCAAGTTCATGCCGAAGGAGACGCTCGAGCGGCTGGTCGGCGGGCCGATCGACGTCGCTCCCTACCTGCGCCAGCTGCGCGAGCGAGCCGTCGAGATCTACGGGATCCGGGACCAACCGCCTGGGTAAGGTGCCGGCATGCCGAGGACCAGCGCACGGCGGGCGCTTGCGGGCTTGGCAGGGGTCGGGATGCTGGCTGCAATCGCCCTCGGCGTCCACTTCATGTCCCACGCCCCTGCCCTCCCCCCGGACCGCACGAACAGGACAGCCGAGGCCCGACCCAAGAAGCAGCTCACGCCCGCCGAAGCGCGAAGGAAGAGGTGGGAGGTCAACGGCGAAATCGCGAAGATCGGAGGGGGTCTCGGCTACACCTCGTCCAGCGTGATGTGGCCGCAGACGAACGCTTGGGGCGTCTGTGACCCGCACGACTGCACCGATGTAACGGCGGGTGCTGTCGCCCACCATCGCTCCATCGGCTGGTTCCAGGTCAGCCGGTACAAGAGGCCCACGGGAACCGCCTCCCATCTGCCTGGCGGCTCGGTCAAGATTCCCGGTTGCGGCCCCGTGAAGATCATCGATGCACCCCTCGGCCACAAGGTGATGACGTGGGCTCAGCGGCGCGGGAACCTCCGATTCGCGTGCAAGGCGACGGGAGCCACGGGGACGCTCCATTTGAGGGACGTGACGGTGACGCTCGACGGCTGACGCGGGCGCGTCGGCGGGGCGGGAATCCTTGCGAAACCGTTTGCCCTGGGTTAGCCGGGGTACGAGCGCGACCATGGAACTATCCCTATTGCTCATCGTGATTGGAATCGCCCTGGCGATCCTGGTCAACTACGCACTGGGAATCGTCTGCATCCTGATCGGTCTCGTGCTGTTGATCTGGCCGCGCGTCACCGCGAGCCGGGGCACACGGCTCTAGATCCTCTAGACGACCGACCCTGGGTTGCAGCAGCTTTCACCGCGTTTTCCGCGCTTCAGGCCCGCGGTTCCTGCTCGCACGTAAAAGACCAACCGATCGGTGAGGCGCCCAGAGTCGGCCGGACTGTCGAGACCATCCGCGGCCCTCGATGCGGGGCGCGGTTTCGTCCCGCGCGGTTCGTAGTCTCGGAGGATGTCCGGTCGCGACTCCGAGTTCGTCTGCCAAGGCTGCGGGCACGTGGCGCTCGCCTGGACGGGACGCTGCCCCGGGTGCGGGGAATGGAACACCCTCGTTGAGTCCAGACGCCGCGAGCCGCGAAAGCGGGGCCGGGGCGCCGCACGGGTCTCCGCGAGCCGCGACGCCGCGCGCCCCGTCCCGCTGCGCGAGGTCGAGGCGCCCGAGGTCGATCGACTGAGGACCGGGATCGCGGAGCTCGACCGGGTGCTCGGCGGCGGGCTCGTGCCCGGCTCGCTGATCCTGCTCGGCGGCTCACCCGGGATCGGCAAGAGCACCTTGACCGGGATGGCGCTGGGGAACCTCTGCGCGGCCGGACACGGCGTCCTCTACGTCTCGGGGGAGGAGTCGGCTGCCCAGGTGCGCCTTCGCGCGGAGCGGCTCGGCGGCGACGCCCTGGGCGTTCCGGCACTCGCCGAGACCTCGGTCGAGGCGGTGCTCGCGACGATCGAGGCCGAGCGCCCAGGCGTCTGCGTGATCGACTCCGTCCAGACCCTCAGCGCCGAGGGCATGACGGGAGCGCCCGGCTCCGTGGGGCAGGTGCGGGAGGCCGCCGGCGCGATCATGGAGGCGGCCAAGCGCCTGGGCACGGCGGTCGTCCTGGTGGGACACGTCACCAAGGACGGGAGCGTCGCCGGGCCGCGCGTCCTGGAGCACCTGGTCGACGGGGTGCTGCTGTTCGAGGGCGAGCGGGAGCGCAGCTTTCGGACGCTCCGGGCGCTCAAGAACCGCTTTGGGGCGACGAGCGAGGTCGGGGTGTTCGAGATGAGGGCGGGTGGGCTGGTCGAGGTGGCCGATCCATCGGCCCGCTTCGTGGGCGAGGCGAGCCGCGCGGCCGGCTCGTGCGTGCTCTGCGCGATGGAGGGGACCCGCCCGCTGCTCGTCGAGGTGCAGGCGCTGGTGGCCCCCACCGAGATCGTCCCGCCGCGCCGCGTGGCCACAGGCATCGACCGCAATCGCCTGGCGATGATCCTCGCCGTCCTGGCTCGAAACGACGGTCCGTCGCTGGCCGCGGCGGACGTCTTCGTGAACGTGGCGGGCGGGGTCAGGGTGGACGAGCCCGGCGCCGATCTTGCGATCGCCCTCGCCTTGGCCTCCGCCCACCGAGGCGAGCCGCTCGGCGCGTCGGACCGCCGGCCGCTCGCCTGCTTCGGCGAGGTCGGCCTGACCGGCGAGCTTCGCTTCGTCGCGCACCCGGAGCGTCGTGTCGCCGAGGCAGCCAAGTTCGGACTCGGACCGGTGCTGGGCCCCGAGTCAGCGGAGCGGATCGACGGCCTCGAGAGCGCGCCAACCCTCGCCGCGGCCCTGAAGGGGGCCCGCGGGACGGCCTCGGTTCGCCGCGCCGCCTGAGCCTCCGTCGCAGGTCAGGCTGGAAAACGGCGGGTTTCGAGCCTTGACTTTGCGCAATCCGACCTCTCCACACGGAATTCGGCGGGCCGCAATATTCAGGGCCGTTTGCGATCATGGCCTTCAGGATGGCGCCGCACGTCGGGGATGAACTACACGAGCTTGAGGCGCGTCTCGATCCTCGACTCCTGCGCGCGCTCGACATGGTCGCACCGGGCACGGCGCTTCGCGAGGGGATCGACAACATCATCCACTCGCGTACCGGCGGCCTGATTCTGATCGGCGACCTCGACGACGTCTCCTTCCTGTTCAGCGGCGGGATCAAGCTCGGGATCGACGACACGCCCGGGCTGCTCTACCAGGTGGCGAAGATGGACGGCGCGATCGTCCTCGACCCGCAGGCGGAGACGATCTGCTGGGCGAACGTCCAGCTCATGCCCGATCCCACGATCCTCTCGATGGAGACGGGCACGCGCCACCGCACGGCCGAGCGCGTCTCCAAGCAGACCGAGGCGCTCGTGATCGCCATTTCCCAGCGCCGCGACGTCGTCTCCCTCTACGTCGAGGGGATGAAGTACATCCTCCAGGACATCCCGACCGTCCTCTCGAAGGCGAACCAGGGCCTCGCGACCCTCGAGAAGTATCGCGCCCGCCTCGACCAGGTCTCGGCTCGCCTGACGAGCCTGGAGTTCCTGGGCGGCTCCACCCTCCACGACGTCCTCTCGGTGATCCAGCGGGCCGAGCTCGTGACCCGGATGGCCGCGGAGGTCGAGCGCTACATCATCGAGCTCGGCACCGAGGGGCGCCTGATCGAGATGCAGCTGGAGGAGACCGTGGTCGGCGTGATGAGCGACCGCGCAGCGCTCGTGCGAGACTACAGCGTCCCCGAGTCCGAGGAGCAGCTCGACCGGACCCTCACCGAGCTCGCCGCCCTCCCGCACCAGGAGCTTCTCGACTTCGGTTGCCTTGCCGAGCTTCTCGGCTACGACCGCAAGACCAGCACGATCGACTTGGCGGTCTCGCCGCGCGGCTACCGGGCCCTTTCCCGGATCCCGCGGCTGCCGCGCTTGCTGGTCCAGAAGATCATTCACCGGTTCGGCGACCTCGACGCGGTCGTCAACGCGACCGAGGACGAGCTCGAGTCGGTGGAGGGGGTTGGGACCGCGCGGGCGCGCGAGATCCGCGAGGGTCTGCGGACCCTGCAAGAGGTCGACATCGTCGACCGCTATCCGTGAACCAGACGGCCGCTCCAGCGGCCGTCTCTACTGAAGGAGGCCGAAATTCCTGAGCTAGCTACCGAGGAAGCGACTGACATCGAGCACGAGCTCGGCCCCGTCGAGTGCACATATGAAATCGGCGACAACGTCGTCTATCCGCACCACGGGGCTGGAGTGGTGCTCAAGAAGGAGACCAAGGACCTCCTCGGCGAGAAGCGGGACTACCTGACGATCAAGATCCTTCACAACGACATGACCGTGATGGTGCCCTGCGAGAACGCCCACCGGGCGGGATTGCGGCGCGTGATCGACGGTGAAGAGGTCGACAAGGTGATCGCAGTGCTCACCGGCGAGGTGTCGGACATGCCGAAGAACTGGAATCGCCGGTTCAAGCACAACCGGGAGAAGATCAAGACAGGGAACGTCTTCGAGCTGGCCGAGGTGGTCCGAAACCTGGCAATCCGCGAGTGGGAGAAGGGCCTCTCCACCGGGGAAAAGCAGATGTACACCCGCGCCAAGAAGATCCTCGCGTCGGAGTTCATGTACGCCCTCGCGAAGGACGAGGAGGGCGCGGAGGCATACCTCGACGAGCTGCTGGAGGAGCGCTTCGGCGCCACGGCGTCTGCCTGAGCGTCCAGCAGTCTCAGGGGTCATCGCGGCCGCCGGCTCGGGGGAGCGACTCCGAGCCGGCGGCCCGAAGGCCTTCGTGCCGCTCTGCGGGCGGCCGATGGTCGAGTGGTCCCTCGCGGCGTTCGCGGCCGCCGACAGCGTCGGCCCGGTGATCGTGGCCGTGCCTCCCGGCCAGGAGGTGGACCTGGGGGAGGGGGTGGCGAGCGTCGCCGGCGGCCGGCACCGCTCCCAATCGGTCGCGGCGGCTCTCGACGCCGTGGAGACAGAGCTGGTCGCGGTGCACGACGCCGCGCGTCCCCTGGTCACCTCCGAGCTGATCGACGAGCTCGTCGCCAAGCTCGCCTCGCGTCCTGATGCCGCCGCGGTGATCGCGGCGGCGCCGCTCACCGACACCGTGAAGCGCGCCCGCGAGCCTCGCCCGGCGAAGGGGGACGTCCCTCGGGGAGGCCCCACCGTGGCCGACACGGTGAGCCGCGACCACCTCTGGGCGGCACAGACGCCCCAGGTGTTCAGGACCGAGGCGCTGCGTGACGCGCTCGCGGGCGACCCTCAGCGAGTGGCCGCCGCGACGGATGACGCGATGCTGGTCGAGAGGGCGGGCGGCAAGGTTCTCATCCACCCGGCGCCGTCGGAGAACGTCAAGGTGACCACCCCGCTGGATCTGAAGGTGGCGGAGCTTTTGCTCGCCGAGCGCGACGGCCGCGCCTGAGAAGGCGGAAGCCCCGTCACCGAGAGCGAAGGGGGGGATTGCTCGTCGGTGACGGGGCCCCGCGAAGTCCCGCCAGCGCCGGCGATCGGCGCCAAGCGTCCGATTACCCGCTCTGAGCCTCGCGAAACGTCCATCGCCCTCACGGGCGAGGGCAAGGAACCGGGCGCCTCATCCAAGTGAGCGCGCCCGTCCCCCTGTGTTCCTCGAAGAAGCCCTGTTTGGCAATTGAGGAGGCAACCGAACGTGGCGTCCGTACCGACTCGGGCACCCAACCATCGCAGGACTGTGCACGACGCTATCCGGGCCCCCCGGCCCAAGTCAAGGGCGTCTGTCAGGAATCGACAGCGAGCGCGTCCACGTCCGCCCACGCCACCGGCATGTCCACTCGGGCGGCGCGAAACGGCACGCCCTCCGCCTGGAGCAGACGGCGCTGGCGGGCGCCCTTGGCCAGCGAGCCGTCGGCGCGCACCACCCGGTGCCAGGGGACCTCCGGATCGTGGCACCGCGACAGGACCAGGCCGGCGAACCGCGGCGCGCCGGGGCAGAGATCCCCGTAGGTGGTCACGAACCCGGGTGGCACCGCGCAAGCGCGTCTCAGCACGTCGCGAGCCCGCCGCGAGCGCATCAGGGTCGCAGCAGCACCCACACCAGCGCCGCGGCGAAGCCGATCTGGCCGAAGGCGAGAGCGGTGCCGAAATTCGCCGCCCCGAAGGCCGCGGCGAGGGCGCTCACCGCCCCGAATGCTCCCAGCATCACCGCGAGGTCCCGCGCGGTCCTCGACATGGCTGGTTAGCGTACAGGGCACCTTGCTCACGGACTATCACGTCCATCTGCGCGACGACGCCGACGACGAGCCGCCCGAGCGCGGCGCTTTCACCGCGGAGAACGTCGAGCGCTACCTGGCGGCGGCCGCGGAGGCCGGGGTCACCGAGCTCGGATGCTCGGAGCACGTCTACCGGTTCACCGCCGCGCTCGATGTCTGGCGGCATCCCTTCTGGGAGGAGCAGGCGCGGGACGATCTCGACGCCTACTGCGAGTTCGTCCGCACCACGCCGCTGAAGCTGGGCCTCGAGATGGACTTCGTGCCGGGCGCGGAGGATCGATCCCGCAACCTGTTGGACCGCGAGGACTTCGACTATGTCCTCGGATCGGTTCACTTCGTGGGCGATCGGGCGGTGGATCACGAGGGCTGGGACATCTGGGAGCTGCGAGGGGACGCGGACACGGTGTGGCGCCGCTACTTCGAGTCGCTCGCCGAGGCGGCCCGCAGCGGGCTCTTCGACGTCCTCGCCCATCCGGATCTCGTCAAGGTCTGGGGCCGCGGCCGCCCAGTCCCGGAGCGAGACCCGCGCTTTTACTACGAGCCCGCGGTCGAGGCGATCGGCGAGGCCGGCATCGCGGTCGAGGTCTCGACCGCCGGCCTCCGCAAGCCGGTCGGAGAGCTGTACCCGGCCCGGGAGTTCGCGGCCATGTGCGTGGAGGCGGGGGCGCCCTTCGCCCTCTCGTCCGATGCGCACACGCCTGGCGACGTCGGGCACGCCTACGGGCAGGCGGTCGAGGAGATGCGCGGTTGGGGGGTCGAGGAGATCGCCACCTTTGATCGCCGCCGGCGCACGCTGGAGCCGTTGGGATGATCGCTCGGGTGCTCGGATGAGCGGCCGCGTGGGCATTGGCTACGACGCGCACCGGTTCGAGGCCGGACGAAGGCTGGTGCTGGGTGGGGTCGAGATCCCCCAGGAGCTTGGCCTCGCCGGCCACTCCGATGCGGACGTCCTCATCCACGCCGTGATCGACGCGCTTTTGGGCGCCGCGGGCGAGGGAGACCTCGGGACCCTGTTTCCCCCCGATGAGGAGCAATGGCGCGATGCCGACTCGCTCGACCTGCTCACGGTGGCCCTCGGCCGGGTTTCGGGCCGCATCGCGAACGTCGACGCGACCCTGGTCTGCGAGCAGCCGCGGATCGAGCCGCATCGGGCCCAGATGGAGCGGAACATCGGGGAGGCGCTGTCCGCCCCGGTGAGCGTCAAGGCCACGACGAACGAGGGGATGGGCTGGATCGGACGAGCCGAGGGGATCGCGTGCGTCGCCGTCGCGCTCCTCGAGGTCGACTGAGCGGGGCGCGGCAGGCGTGCGCAGGGGCATAAGCTTCGCGCCGATGCTTCGCTCGCTTGCCGGCAAGCTTCGCTTCGACACCGTGAGCCGCCCAATCGACTTCCTGGGACGCAGGATCAAGCTCGGATCGCTGGGCTCGCTGAGTGAGGTCCCGTTCAACGTGAAGACGCTCACGGAGGCGGGGGTGCTCCGCCCGGTGCGCCCGGACAAGCTGGCCCTGATGGTGCGAGTCCTGACCCGTTGGGGCGCCTCGCCCGCCGCGGGGATCACCGGAGCGGCGATCAACCACCCCGACGATCCGATGATCCTCGATGAGGGGGGGACGCTGACGTTTGCGGCCGTTCATCGGCGCTCGAACGCCATCGCGCGTGCGCTCGCCGCCCGGGGGGTCGGCGAGGGGGACGGAGTCGCGGTCATGTGCCGCAACCACCGTGGCTTCATCGAGGCGACGCTGGCCATCTCGAAGCTCGGCGCAAACGGGCTCTACATGAACACCGCGTTCGCCGCGCCTCAGCTTGCGGACGTGGTCGAGCGCGAGCGGCCCGTTGGACTGATCTACGACCAGGAGTTCGCGGAGCTCCTGGGAAAGGCTCGCGAGGCGGGCAAGGAGATCGGCCTGAAGCGGTTCGTCGCCTGGCGCGAGGACGCCGATTCTGAGGACCCCGCGCTCGAGGAGCTGATCGCCGCGACCGATGACTCCGACCTCGAGCCGCCCGCAGAGTCGAGCCGGTTCGTGATCCTCACATCCGGCACCACGGGCGCGCCGAAGGGCGCGCAGCGGGCCCAACCCGACACGCTGAGCCCGCTCGCCGCGCTGTTCTCCAAGATCCCGCTGCGGGCGAGCGAGCGGACGATGATCGCGGCGCCGCTCTTCCATTCGTGGGGCTTTGCCCACTTCGTGCTCGGCCTTTCCCTCAACTCCACCTACGCGCTTCACAGGCGCTTCGACCCTGAGGAGACTCTGCGCGTCACCCAGGAGACCGGCTCCACCGCGCTAATCGTGGTCCCGGTGATGATGCAGCGGATCCTCGAGCTGCCCGCCGAGACACTCGCCCAGTACCCCCTTCCCAACCTGCGGGTCACCGCGGCGAGCGGATCCGCGCTGCCGGGTGAGTTGGCGATCAGGTGGATGGACACGTTCGGCGACAACCTCTACAACCTGTACGGCTCCACGGAGGTGGCATGGGCGACGATCGCCACGCCCGAGGACCTGCGTGCCGCCCCGGGCACCGCCGGTCGGCCGCCGCGGGGCACGGCGGTGAAGATCGTCGACACCGAGGGTCGCGAGGTGGAGCTCGGGAGGACCGGCAGGGTCTTCGTCGGCAACGAGATGGCGTTCGAGGGCTATACGGGTGGGGGCGGCAAGGAGGTCCTCGACGGCCTGCTCTCGTCGGGCGACGTCGGCCACTTCGACCGAGCCGGGCGGCTGTTCATCGACGGACGGGACGACGAGATGATCGTCTCCGGCGGCGAGAACGTGTTCCCGCGCGAGGTCGAGGACCTGCTTTCCGACCGGGTCGAGATCAAGGAGGTCGCCGTGATCGGCGTCGAGGATGAGGACTTCGGCCAGCGGCTGAAGGCGTTCGTCGTGCTCAACGGCGAGGCCGAGCTGAGCGCCGACGAGATCAAGGCCCACGTGAAGTCGAACCTGGCTCGCTACAAGATCCCGCGGGACGTCGAGTTCGTCGACTCCCTGCCGCGCAACGCCACCGGCAAGATTTTGAAGCGCGAGCTCGCCTAGGCGGCGAGGCTCGAGCGTTCGCGCCGCCGGCGCGCGGCGTCGGAGCGGAGGCGCTCGTGCTCGACCTGGCGCTTCAGCTGGCGAAGCGAGCGGCGCAGATGGTCGCCGAGCTGCGGCGCCGACACGAGCTCGGCGAGCCAGCCGGAGATCCCGGCGCCGGCCACGCCGTAGGCATAGCGCAGCTCCGCCCGCGTGCGGCCATCATCGAGCTCCCTCAGCCGCCATCGCCCTCGCTGGTCCACTCCCAGCACCGAGCTCCAGGCCATGTCCTCGGGTGGCTGCCACTCGACGACCTCGATCAGGCCCCCGACCTCGGCGGAGCCGACCCGGATCAACATCCGGTAGCGGGCCCCGCGCCCGGTTCGCTGCTCCCCGACGACCTCCCAGCGCGTCACCCCGGCCATGAAGTGCAGGCAGTTGGAGGGATCCGTGACGTAGTCCCAGACGAGCTGCCGGGGGGCAGCGATCTCGATCGACTCGTTGAGCCTCATCCGAGCACCGGCAACCGACGTTCCGCCACCAGGGTGTCGAGCTCCTCCTGCATCCGGGCAACGAGGTGGTCGTAGACCTCGTCGACGTCCGGATCGTCTCCGAACTCGGCCTCGAGGTCGATCGCGGGCAGGACCTCGATGGTGAGCTTCGACGGCAACGGGATATGCCCGAGGAAGTCGCCCACGTTCACCACCCAGGGAAGGGCGATGGAGATCGGCATCACCTTCAGCCGCAGCAGCCGATCGATGCCGAGGGCGCTCGCGAGGCGATCGCCGCGGGCGAGGAAGAGCGCGGTCTCCTGCCCGCCGATCGCGACGACGGGGACGATGGGCACGCCCCGCTCGAGGGCGAGCTGGATGAAGCCCTTGCGCCCGGCGAAGTCGATCTTGTTGCGGTCCCAACTGGGGCGGTGGACCTCCCAGTCCCCGCCCGGGTAGACGAGCACCGCCGCGCCCTCGTCGAGCGCGCGACGCGCGTGCTCGCGCGAGGCGGCCACGGCTCCGTAGGGGCGAAGCATCCGTCCGACCGGGAAGGCGAGGACCAGGTTGTGGGCGAGCTGGTGGAAGCGCCGCTCGACCCCGAAGTAGGTCGAGAAGGCGAGGGTGAAGAGGAACGTGTCGGCGGGGACGTTGCCGCCCGAGTGATTGCCGACGAGGAGCACGGGTCCCTGCTCCGGGATGTTCCCGAGGCCGCGAACCTCACCCCGAAACCAGAGGCTGGCGACGAGCCAGAGGAGCGGCAGATGTTCGCGGACGTAGTCCGGGTCCCGGTCGTCGAGGTCGGCCGCTAGGCCGCGCTGGACCCGCCGGGCGACTTGCCCCCCGAGGCCGCTCCCCGCCCGCCTGCCGAGTCCCGCCAGTCCCCCTCCCAGGCGGGCCATGCCCCGAAGCGAAGGGAGTCGGGAGCCGAGGCCGCCGTCGCGCACCCCGTTCCGCGCGGCGCCGTTTCGCCTTGCCTGCTCCGACACGGTTGCCTGCCCGCCCATCGCCGGTGATCCTATGGAGCTATTGCCCCACGGCCCGGGCGAGCCAGGCGGGCGTCTCCGGATCGAGAGCCGCGTTGCGCTCGACGTGCGCGCGAATGAGCTCGTTGGTCCGCTCGGGCAACTCCACCTGTGGCACGTGTCCACATTCGCCCAGCACCACCTGGCGCGCCTGCGGAACCGCCTCGCCGACGTGGCGGGCGAACGCCGACGGCACGAGGCGGTCGCTGTCGCCCCATACGAACAGGGCCGCGGGCCCCAGCTCCGCCAGCCGAGTCCACATGCCACGGTCGCCGTGCGGAGGATCGAGGTAGATGTTGCGGGCCGCCGCGAAGAACGCGATGCGCGCTGACCGGGACCGATAGGTTCGGCAGAACTCGTCGGCCGCGACCTCGGCCGCCGCGGGGTCGAGGCGCTCCGGCCGCGCGAAGAGCCCCCAGAACCGCTCGCGAACCCGGTCTGGCCGCAGGGGGTGGGGTATCGCCGCCAGCTCGGGTCGCAGGAGCTTCACGAGCGGCACGAGCTCGCGCTTGCGCCGGAACGCTAGCGCCGGGCACAACAGGCTCAGGGACTGGACGCGGTCGGGATTCGCGAGCGCCATCTCGATCGCGACCCGGCCGCCCATCGAGTTGCCCACCAGGTGGGCTCGCTCGATCCCCATCGCGTCCATGTAGGAGAGCGTCGAGCTGGCGAAGTGGGGGGCGTCGTAGGCGGCCAGCGCCGGCTTCGACGAGGAGCCGAAGCCCGGGAGATCGATCGCGTGGACGGTGTGCTCGGGACTGAGCGCCGCGACGGTCTCGAAGAAGGAGGTCTTGTTGGAGCCGAGCCCGTGAAGGCAGACGACCTGTCTCGGCCCGTCGCCCGAGACCAGGCTCGAGATCCTGCCCCCGGGGACCTCGACGTCGAGCACTCGGAGAAGGGGCGGCCTGCCGCCCGGCAGCCGGAAGAGGCCCTCGAAGCCCAGCGCCAGGTCGAGGTCGCCGCGAGCGTAGAGGCGCCGCTGTGCGAAGGCGTCGAGCCCGGAGAGGCGACCCTCGCGGAGGGCGAGCCAGGTGGCGGCATCGCTTCCGATGACCACGTCGGGCTCGTGCACGGCGGACGGGCGCACCTCGCAACGGGCCCCTCTCGCCCGCACCTCCCAGGTGCGCCCCACGTCGCCGAGACGGACCTGATAGGTCGCGGCGAAGCTCG
>DATBFS010000024.1:0-5348 GCA_036558385.1 Solirubrobacterales bacterium
TCCTCGGCGAACGGCGTCACCATCGCCGTGATCACGCCTGAGAGGCTCGCCATCGGCCGTAGTATCGCGGAACCCGCGGCGGTTCGGGTCGCTAGACGGTTGATCCCGCGCCCGCGAACACCGGCGGCGCCCGATCGGCCCACGGCCGCGCCTCCTCGAGCTGACAGGCGACCCTGATCAGGAGGTCCTCCCGCGCGTACGGCGCGACCAGCTGCACCCCGATGGGCAGCCCGTCATCGCTCCAATGGAGCGGCAACGAGATCGCGGGCTGTCCCGTCGCGTTGAAGAGCGCCGTGAACGCCGCGGTGGTCACCCCCCTCTGGATGGCGGTGATGGGCTCAGGGCCCGAGTCGTCGAATGCTCCGAGCGGCGTCGGCAGCTCTCCCATGGTGGGGGTCAACATGAGATCGAACCCCGACTCGTGCCACCCGGCGATCACTCTCGTCACGAGCTGGTGCTGAGAGACGGCCGCGAGATAGGTGGCGGCGCTTCGCCGCCAGCCCTCCTCCGCGAGGGCCCAGGTGAGCGGTTCGACGTCCTCGGCGGTCAGCCGGCGGCCGATCAGCGTGCCCAGCTCGTCGAGCGTGGCCGCCTGGCCCGCCATCCACCGCGTCAGGAACGTGTCGAGGATGTCCAGGTCGTCCAGCCCCTCGAGCCGGGACTCCTCGACGGAATGCCCGAGCGAGGTGAGCAGCTCGCCCGCGTCAACCGCCGCAGCGGTCACCACCGGGTCGATCTCGACGTCGAGGAACGGCCTGGTCACCAGGCCGACGCGAAGCCGGCCCGGGTCGGCGCCCACCTCCTCCGTGTAGGGGCGGCCGGGCCGAGGCGCGACGTAGGGGTCGCCGGGCGCCGGCCCCTCGACGGCCTCGAGCACGCCCGCGGTGTCCCGCACCGTGCGCGAGACGGCCAGGTCGATCGAGAGCCCCGACATCGCGTCCCCGATGAGCGGGCCCATCGTGACCCGCTGGCGGGTGGGCTTCAGGCCCACGAGCCCGCAGGCACTGGCCGGGAGCCGGATGGAGCCCCCGCCATCGTTGGCGTGCGCCACCGGGACCATCCCCGAGGCGACGGCTGCCGCCGAGCCCCCGCTGGACCCCGCGGGCGAGCGAGATGTGTCCCACGGGTTGTGGGTCGCGCCGTAGGCGTCGGGCTCGGTGGTGGGCAGGATGCCCAGCTCCGGCGTGTTGGTCCTCCCCACGGTCACGAACCCGGCGTCCCGGAACCGCTGTGCGAGGTAGGTGTCGAGCGGCGAGGTGAATCCGGCCTCCTTGAGGAGCTTCATCCCGAGATGCATCGGATGTCCGGCGAACGCGGGACCCAGGTCCTTCATCAGGAGCGGCACGCCCTTGAACGGCCCGTCGGGCAGCTCGCCTGCAGCGAGCCGGCGCGCCTCGTCGAACAGTGGATGGATGACCGCGTTGAGCTCCCCGTTCACGGCCTCGACGCGGCTGATCGCCGCGTCCACGAGCTCCGTCGGGCTCGCCTCGCCGCTTCGCACCAACTCCGCCTGGGCGGTCGCGTCGAGGCGGGCGAGGTCCGGGGTCATCGCGGTGGCGACTCTATCTCGGCCGGCGGGTTCATCGCCTGGCGGGTCAGCCGGTCGCGAATCCTCGCCGGAAGGATGGCCGCAAGCCTCACCTTCGCGTACTCCCTCACCGGGAAAGCCAGCGTCTCCCGTCGGCGTAACGTGGCCATGTAGATCCGCTCCGCGGCGTCCCGGGGGTCGATGGCGTAGGTGTGCTTGAAGGCGTTGGCCCGGAACGTCGGCGTGTCGACGAAGCCCGGGAACACCGCTGTGAAGGTGATCCCCATCGGCTCGAGCTCTCCCCTCGCCGACTCGACGATCGAGGCCAGTGCCGCCTTCGTGGCGCTGTAGGGCGCCTCGTATGGCATCCCGACCAGCCCCGCGAGGCTGGCGATCGCGGTGACGTGCCCGGTGCCGCGATCCGCCATGTGCGGTGCCAGGTGCGAGAGAAGGACGAGGTTGGAGAGGGAGTTGACCGCGAAGTCGTCGCGCGCCTGGCGCCAGTCGAAGCGAAGCAGCGACTGGGCTCGATCGAGCCCGGCGCAGGCGATCATGAGGTCGATCTCCGGGTGGGCGCTCGTCAGCTCGCCGGCCGCCCTGTCGACGGCCTCGAGATCGGTGAAGTCCACCTCGCTGACCTCCACCTCGCCCGGACCCTCCAGCTCGGCCTGGAGCGCGGCGAGGCCCTCGCGATCGCGATCCATCGCGACCAGCCGCGTGCCATCCTCGGCCGCCAAACGGCAGAGCTCCCTACCGAGGCCCCCGGCCGCGCCGGTGACGAGGACGGTCTCGAAGCGGCACCGCTCCCGCAGCCTGGCGGGCGTCCGCCCGACGAAGGGCGCCAGCGACGGCGTGGCTCTCGGCCGAAACCCCATCATTCCCTCGTACCAGGGCTCGACGTGGAGGAGCTCGACGCTGAACCCCTGATCGTCGTTGACGTAGACGACCGACCACGCCCCGAGCCGCATGGGCGGCCCGTTTCCGCTGAGACCGGCATCCAGGCAGCGTCGGTACGCCTGCTCGAAATCCGCCCGCCTCCGGAAGCCGAAGGCGACGTTGAGCAGGCCCTGATCTGAGATCCGGTATCCCGATGGCCGCGGCTTGCCACGTGGGTTCGCGTACTCCACGAGCTCGAGGAGGACGTCGTCGGCCCAGAGCGAGAGCGACTCACGCTCGGCCCCCTCGAGGCCCCAGAGCGCCTCGTGCTCCGCCACGTGCAGCTCGACACCGTCGGCCTCCTCGAGGCCGAACACGTCCACGAAGAAGCGCCGCGAGCGCTCCAGCTCCGGGACCGACAGGGTGACCGAGCGGGCGGCGGCGTCGAGCTCCGGCCGGGGCCTGTCGCGTGGCTGGGGCGCCCGCGGGTCGTTCTCCATCAGCTCGATCAGTACGCCCTCCGGATCCCGAAGGCAGACCCGGCGGGACCCCTCCGTGCCGACGGGCTCGGTGAGCGGCGGCGTGCCCGCCTGGATCGCGCGGGCCATCGCTCGGTCCAGGTCCGAGACCGTGAAGGAGATCGTCGTGTAGCCGATGTCGCAGGGACGCCGGTCGCTCGGCTGTCGGCGCACGAGTGGGCTACGGAACTCGAACAGCTCGATCTGGAATGCCTCCTGACGGTCCACCAGCCACCAACAGGTCGAGGCGGCGCGAGGAACGCCCTGCACCATCGAGGCGAGTGGGCCGGCAAACAGGTTCGTCCCTCCGGCCGGCTCGAGCCCGAGGACGTCGCGATACCAGCGCTGCGTCCCCCGCAGGTCGGCGGCGCTGATTGCGATCTGGCTGAGACGCATCTACAGGAGTTGCTCGAGGCCCACGGTGAATGGGTCGGGCAGCGCGGCGACCCTGCGGACGGCGAGCAGCACGCCGGGCATGAACGAGCGGCGGTCGGTGGAGTCGTGGCGAATCGACAGGGTCTGTCCCTCGCCGCCGAAGATCACCTCCTGGTGTGCGACGAGGCCGGGCAGGCGGACGGAGTGGATCGGCTCGTGGACCCTGCCGCCGGCTTCCTGGATCAGCGCCGCGGTTCGCTTCGCCGTGCCGGAGGGGGCGTCGACCTTCGCCTCGTGATGGAGCTCCACGATCTCGCACTCGGGCATGTGTCGCGCCGCCTGACGGGCCATCTCCATCATCAGGACGGCGCCGATCGCGAAGTTGGGGGCCGCGAAGACCCTCGTTGCCTTGCCGTCGCCGGCGGCCTGCTCGGCCGCGGACTTCAGCTCGTCGAGGTCGAACCCGGTCGTGCCGACCACGGCGTGGACGTCGGCCGCGAGGCAGGCGCGGACGTTGTCGAGCGCCGCCGCCGGGGTCGTGAAGTCGACCACGACGTCGGCGTCCTCGAGGGCGGCGGCGAGCGGCGCGTCGAGCGACGGGTCGGCGCGGCCCGCAAGCTCCATGTCGTCGGCCTCCGCTACGGCCTCGCAGACCGCCTCCCCCATGCGCCCGGCGGCACCGCTCACCACCACGCGAATCATGGTGGCCCCTAGGCCGCCGTCCCCAGAGCCTGGCTGACCAGCGCGGTCGCCTCCCGGAAGCGCTCCTCGTGCGGGCCGATGCAGGCCGCCGACAGTCGCTCGGGGTCATACAGCTCCGCGGCCAGCTCGGCAACCTCCTCGGCGCTCACCTGCTCGACGCGCATCAGGAGCTCGTCGAGCGACAGCAGGGGGACGTCGAAGAGGATCGCTCGAGCGAGCCGGGTCATCCTCATTCCCGTCGCCTCGAGCCCGAGCACCATGCGACCTTTGACGTGCTCCTTGGCCCGGTCGAGCTCCTCGGTGCTCACACCGTGATCGCGAAGGTTGACGAGCTCGGTGCCGATGATCTCGCACGCCTCGCCGACGTTCTCCTCCCGGGTCCCGACGTACATGGCCACGACGCCACGCTCGATGTACTGCTCGGTGTACGACCCGACCGCATACGCCAGGCCTCGCTTCTCGCGGACCTCGCGAAACAGCCTGGATGAGGTCGAGCCGCCGAAGACCGCGTCGAGAACGCTGAGCGCGAATCGCCGCTCGTCCCCACGGGCGATGCCGGGGCCCCCGAAGCAGATGTGGTACTGCTCGGTGTCCTTCGCCTGAAAGGCGAACCGCGGCGCTCCCTCGGACGCGCCATTGGGCCGGGCGGCGGGCTCCCCCGTCGGCATGGCGACGAACCGGCGGGCGAGCTCGATGATCTCGGCATGGTCGAGGTGCCCGGCCGCCGCCACCACGACGTTGGGCGCCGTGTAGCGCTCCCGGTGATAGGCGGAGATCTCGGGAACCGGAATCGACCCGATCACCCCGGACTCGCCGAGTACTCGACGCCCGAGTGGGTGGTCGCCATGGATCGCCTCGGCGAGGACGTCATGGACCCTGTCCTGGGGCTCGTCCTCGTACATCGCGATCTCCTCCAGGACCACCTCGCGCTCGGAGTCGACCTCGTCCACGGGCAGCGAGGGGTCGGTGAGCATCTCGGCGAGCAGAGCGAAGGCCTCCTCCGTGTGCTCGTCCAGAAGCCGGGCGTGAAGGTGCGTGGACTCCTTGCTGGTCGCGGCATTCGTGGCGGCCCCCATGCCGTCGAAGAGCTCCGAGATCTCGATCGCTGAGTGGCGCTCCGTTCCCTTGAACAGAAGGTGCTCGAGGAAGTGCGAAACGCCCGCCTGCTCCGGGCTCTCGTCGCGGGACCCGGTCCGCACCCAGAGGCCGAGCGCCACCGAGCGCACCGAGGGCATGGCCTCGGTGATGACCCGAAGCCCGTCCCCGACCTCGGTGAAGCTGACGCCCTCCGGGAGCTCCTCTTGAGCTGGGGACGAAGCCCCGGTGGATCCGGCTGAGCCTGCCGTCCC
>DATBFS010000025.1:0-6124 GCA_036558385.1 Solirubrobacterales bacterium
ATGGAGAAGCTGACCGCGGTCTTCGGAGGGCAGAAGGGCGGCCCGATGGAGGCGGCCGCGCCCCTCATCGGCGAGATGCTCGGCGTCGAGCGGGCGCCGTTCGAGGTCGTGGAGGACGGGTTGCGGCACAGCGTCAAGATCGGCGACGCGATCGACTTCGAGATCGAGGACATCGTTCCCTTCGGCATCGAGACGGGCGAGCCGGTGCGGCTCGTCGGCGTGTTCCACCCAGCCGCCTCGGAGTTCAACGCCGCCGAGGCAACGCGCTCGAAGATCAGCGCCTTCGGGATCGAGTACGAGGGGAAGACCGGGATCTCGGCGTCCGAGTTCGCCTGGGCCGCCTAGTCGTTCGGCTGACGGGATCCGAGGACACGGTTCGCCGGGCCGGCGTCGACGACGCGCCCGAGGTGGCGCGGCTCCTGCACGACTTCAACACCGAGTTCGACGACGCGGTGCCGGACGTGGGCCTCCTCTCCCAGCGGGTGGCGGGCTTCATCGAGCGAGACGAGGCGATCTTCCTGCTCGTCGGCGATGCGCCCGACGGCATGGCGGAGATCCGCTTTCGCCCCTCGCTCATGACCGGGGAGCTCGACGCCTACCTCGAGGAGCTCTACGTCGCCCCGCCGAGGCGCGGTCAGGGGCTCGGCCGGGCGCTCCTCGAGGGCGCGATGGAGGCGGCGCGCGAGCGCGGGGCGACGCACATGGACCTGGGGACGAGCGAGGCCGACGTGGCGGCGCGGGCTCTCTATGAGCGCGCCGGGTTCACCAACCGCGAGGGAAAGCCCGACGGGGCCCGTGATGTTCGTCTACGAACGCGAGCTTTAGGACGCTTCACACGAGATTTGACGGGTAACCAGTTGGCATGGACATAGGCATCGGACTTCCAACCACCATCCCTGACGTAAAGCGCGAGCAGCTGCTCGATTGGTCGCGGCGCGCGGAGGCGCGCGGGTTTCATTCCCTCGGCACGATCGATCGCCTGGTCTGGCCGGGCCTCGAGCCGCTGGTCGCCCTCGGTGCCGCGGCCGCGGTGACGGACCGGATCCGCCTCGTGACCGACGTCCTCCTTGGTCTCCTTCGCGGGAACGGCGCCATGCTCGCCAAGCAGGCGGCCACCGTGGACGTGCTCTCGAACGGACGCCTCACGCTCGGCCTCGGCCTCGGCGGCCGAGACGACGACCTGGACGCCGCCGGGATCTCGTTGAAGCATCGCGGCGACCGGATGGACAAGGTGCTGATCGAGATGAAGGAGATCTGGGCCGGCGAGAGGCGCGGCTTCGACGGCTGGATCGGGCCACCGCCGGTGCAGGAGGGCGGGCCCGAGCTCCTCATCGGCGGCTACGTCGAGGCGTCCGCCCGCCGCGCGGCGCGCTTCGGGGACGGGTTCACCATCGGCGGCCTGCCGCCCGACGGCGCCGCCCAGCTCGCCGATCAGGCGAAGCAGGCCTGGGCCGACGCCGGGCGCGAGGACACGCCGCGGCTGATGGCGCTGTGCTACTTCGCCCTCGGAGACGGGGCAAGGGAGGCGGCGGACGCCTACCTGAAGCGCTACTACGGGATCGGCGGCGAGGAGGCCGCGCAGGCGGTCGCCGGGGCCGCCGTGGTCGACGAGGGCATGGCGCAGGAGTACCGCGACGCCTACGCGGAGGCCGGTATGGACGAGCTCATCTACTTCCCCTGCTCGTCCGACCCCGCGCAGGTGGACCTCCTGGCCGAGGCGGCCCTGTCGATCCAGGCCACGGCGTAGCGCCGGCGCCCGGGCTAGAGCTTCAGGACGTGCGCCGTCTTGGGCTCGACGCGACCCTCGATCACCTCGAGGTAGGCGCGCTGCACTGCTTCGAAGCCCTCGCCGTGGACCACCTCCAGCCACCCGTCGATCCACTCGCAGAAGGGATGCCAGGCCTCGGCGACCCTCGTCTCCATGCCGGTCTGCCCCCATTCGGCCGAGCGCTTCACCACCCGATCGGGCGCGAAGAACAGGGTCGGCGTCGGCCCCGGCAGCTCGCCCTCCCCGCCGGCGCCGAGTTCCTCCCAGTGGGTCAGCCCGACGGCCATGCTGTGGGCGAGCTGGTCGCCGAAGTGCTCATGGACGGTGCGGCGCACCTCGCCGTCGCCCGACACGTCCACGTAGGTGGCGGGGCCGGCGTCGAGCGAGTCGATCGCGTCGTAGGCCACCGTGCGCCCGTAGACCCCCAGGCCGTCGACGAACTCCACGCTGCCGGGCGAGGTGAGTGCCACCAGGTCCACCCCCTCCCGCTGGGCGAGCATGAACGCAGCGGCGATCGCCGTCTTGCTCGATGCGCTCGAGATCAGGACCGGGCCGCGGTCGACGAGCCCGTCGTCGGCGAGCTGGTCGTCGATCAAGAACGAGGTGAAGAAGAGGGGCCGCAGGAGCATCTGGATGTCCTCGGTGTCCGGCTTGTAGAAGGGGTCGGTCGAGCTCGCCAGGTAGCGGTGGTAGGCGGAGGGAAGCGAGGCCCGGTGCGGCGAGGCGTCGACGAAGCCCCGCTCGCCCGCATCGGCGGCCGTCACCACGAGGTGTGAGGAGGGCGGCAGGTAGCCGTACAGCCGCGTGCCGGCCTCAACCCCCTCGGCCTCCGAGCGCTCCACCTCGGCGAAGCCCCACATCGGCACCCGCCCCCAGCCGTCGGCGGCGGGGAAGAAGTTCCAGTAGTTCATCGCCTCCCCCATCACCGCGTAGGTGACGTTGTTGGAGGTCAGGCCGAACGTGTCCACCCTCAGCAGGGCCTCGCCGGACTCGATCTCCGGCACCTCGGACTCCTCGATCCGGCACTCGCGCAGGTCGTCCTTCTTGACCAGGAAGTCGCTCACCGCGCGCATCCTTTCAGGATCCACGCCCACAAGACTGTGAACCGCGCCTAGATCTCCTCGCTGGAGGACGAGGGGCAACCCCCTCGGCAACCATCACGAACGACCGACAACGGCGAAATGTCGGTCCTTCGCGACGGTTCCCGGCAACACCCCCACCTCGACAACGCCCACCTCAACTCCGTCCGGTTCTCCCCGGCGGCGGCCCGGACGTCGCCGCCCGCCCCCACCCAGCCTGGATTCCCGGGCGCCCAGCCTGGATTACCGGGCGCCGCGCGGCGGCGCGGGGGCCCCGCGCTTGGCCTGATCCAGGCCGATCGGGACGAGCGAGGAGACCCCGAAGTCACTGCCCTTTCGCACCACCGCCCGGAAGCGTCCCGGCAGCTCCAGGCGCTTGGAGACGGTGGCGACGCCGTTGCGGTTGGTGAGCGCCTTCCCCCCGGCGAAGTTGACCCGAGCTCCTCGCACTGGCTGGCCGTTCTGCCGCGCGCGGACCGTCGCCCTCACCATGCCGGGGAGGGTGCCCACCTGGGTGTCGGTGACCTGGACCGTGAAGACCTTGTTCGCGGGCCGTGGGATGAAGTGGAGAAGGGCGCTCGTCGGACCGTACGTGAGCTGGCATCCCGGATCGAATGGCGAGATCAGCCAGTGGAGCGAGCCGCCGAGGGTCGGGATGAAGTCGAGGCCCTCGGACTCACCGCAGATCCGCATTTCGAGCTGCAGGCGCCGCCCACCCGTCACCGTGTTGACGTTCCACACCTGGTAGAGGCCGTCGCTCTCGCCGGCGAGGTAGAGCTTTTGGTCGCCGAACACGGCCCCGGTGATGCCGGTCGGCGGGACCGCGTTCGGAAGGCGGCGCACCGAGTGGATCGCGGGGCCGGATGGACCCTGGTTCGCGGCGATCACGTCGCTTGACCGGTAGGCGAGCAGGTCGTTGCCGCTGCTCGTCCAGATCAGCTTGCCGTCAGGAGAGGTTTCCGCCCACATCGCCTTCGGGATCTCGGCGGGGTCGAGGTTGACGTAGTAGCGGAATTCGAGCGTGTCCGGGTCGGCGACCCCGAAGGCGCCGTGCCCACAGGTGTTGCCCATCGTCGGCGAGTAGCACTCCATCGGCAGGATCACCCTGCCGCCGTCGCCCGGGTTCCAGGTCGGATCGCCGATGTGGTTGTAGCCCTCGGAGTCCGTGACGCTCTGGGGAATCTCGGTCGAGACGCCGGCGGTCTGATGCAGCTCCGGCGTGGTTCGCCAAAGGCCCTCGAAGACGCCCACGAAGAACAGCCTCGACTGATCGGGGTCCGAGGTCAGGCCCTGCCAGTAGTTGTTGGGAACGGAGCTCGCCCCCGTGAGCAGCCACTTGCCAGGATCGGCCGCGCCGGCCGACGGCGCGACTGCGAGCACCACCGCCGCAACGACGCAAGCGATGGCGCTCGCGATTCCGGCGCTCCCGCTCCCCTTCCTCTGCCCGGTCACCATTTCCTCTGCCCGTTCACCGCAGTCCCTCGCGGAACTGTACCTCGCCGCGAACGCCGAGGACGCTCGAGACCGCGCGCGTGGTCCCGCGGAGCCGTGCGCGTGGCCCCGCGGGACCGGCTTGGGGAGAGGGTGCACGCAGTCGAATGAGCTTCCGCGTGCATGGCCACCAACATAGGCGGCATCTATTGACCCGGGCGAGCCCGAACGTGCCAAGTCTGTGAACGGCGATGAATTGCGCGGCGCCCGGCCGTCTCAGTACCAATCGACGACTTCGACCGCCCACCCCGAGACGAGGAGGACCCCGATGGCGAAGCTGACCTACGAGACCACGATGTCGCTCGACGGCTGCACGACCGGCCCGAACGTCGACATGGAGAATCCGCTGGGCGTCGGCGGAGAGGGGCTTCACGAGTGGGCGTTTGCAACCCGCGCCTTCCACGAGCAGCACGGGCGCTCGGGCCGCGGCGAAACCGGGCCGGACGACGACCTCCTCCGCGAGTCGTTTGCGGCGAACGGCGCGGTGATCATGGGCCGCAAGATGTACAGCGGCGGCTCGGGGCCCTGGGAGGACGACCCGAACGCCATGGGCTGGTGGGGCGACACCCCGCCATTCGGAGTGCCGGTGTTCGTCCTCACCCACCACGAGCGCGAGCCGGTCGAGATGAAGGGCGGGACGACGTTCCACTACGTGACCGACGGGATCGCGGCCGCGCTCGAGCGGGCCCGGGACGCCGCCGGCGAAGGGAACGTCGGGATCGCCGGCGGCGCGAGCGTCGCGCGGCAGTACCTGAAGGCCGGCGAGCTCGACGAGCTCCTGATCCACGTGGCGCCGATGCTGATCGGCGACGGCGTGCGCCTGTTCGACGACCCCGGCCCGGATCAGGTGGAGCTCGAGTGCCTCGAGGCGATCCAGTCCCCCACGGTCACACACCTGAGGTACCGCATCGTCAAGTAACCCAAACCGTTCGGTTTCACGAACGGGCAATTCTCGCCCCCGGGGCGCGAGTCGGGTTAGGCTAGCCCGCCATGAGGCGCGCGGTGACGGTCCTGGTCGTGTGCGTGCTGTTCCCCGCTCAGGCGAGCGCGGATTCCGATTCGGATTGGATGTCCGCGCCGATCGTCCCGCACGTGAACCACCTGAGGGAGCGCCTTCAGGAGAAGCTGGCGGCGGGCGAGGAGAAGGGCCTCGCGCCCGACGTGTTCGCGAAGCTCGGCGACTCGATCACGGCGAGCCCAAACTTCCTGAGTGGACTCGCCTGCGGGGATGAGGTCTTGGGCAATCACGAGGAGCTCGCCGACACGATCGCCTACTTCAACCAGACGCTGCCGGCGAGCGATGCCGTCGTCGGGTGTGGCACGGCCACGCCGTGGAGCCGAGCCTCGGCCTCGGCAAAGGTCGGAGGGGTATCGGACTGGGAGATCACCGGGGGCGGGACCGACGACCCGCGCTGTCGCAGCGATGAGACCCCGCTCCATTGCGAGTACCGGCAGCTCCACCCCGCCATCGCCCTGGTGATGTTCGGCACCAACGACCTCGCGAAGGTTCGTGACGTCGCCCGGTTCAGCGAGGATCTGGACCAGATCACCGGCCGGTTGCTCTCGAAGGACGTGATCCCGATCCTCTACACCGTGCCGCCGAGGCTCGACTCGGAGGCCAAGAACGTCCGGGTGCCGTCCTACAACGCGGCGATCTTCGAGGTCGCGCAGGAGCGGCGAGTGCCCCTGGTCAACTTCTGGCAGGCGCTGGAGCAGCCCTCGGTGATGAACCAGGGCATCGGCCCGGACGGCATCCACCCCAGCGCCGGGACGAACCCCGTCGACT
>DATBFS010000026.1:0-35715 GCA_036558385.1 Solirubrobacterales bacterium
AGCTAGGCCGCGTCGATCAGGGCGAGCTGGCCCGGGTGGAGGGACTTCGAGCTCGCCGACTCTCGGGCTCGACGCCGCTCGAGGGCATCCGCGTAGGCGCCGTGGTAGCTCGCGTTGGCTTTGACGTCGCCGAGGCCATAGGCCTCCTTCATCGCTCGTCTCATCGTGGCCCTGAACTCCCGCCCGTGCCAACGGCGAGTCCCCGAGGATGCCCCGACGAACAAATGGACCAGCTCGTGGACGAGGGTCTCCTCGGCGTCTCCCTGCCGCTGGCCCGGGTAGGCGGTCACCGAGATCCGCCACTCCTCCGGGATCGCGAACCCGAGCCGACTCCGAGGACACTTTGAAGCGCGCCGAATCGTGAGCGTGGGAGGCCGCCGCACGAGTGGGCCCGCTTCCCCGCCGAGGGCGGTCAGCCTGCAGAGCCGCTCCAACTCCGCCCGCAGGTCGAGACCAGCGACCGAGTAGTAGGTCGCCGGCCGCCGACGGGCCGCGCGCTTGCCGTCTTGTGACCGTGAGGCGCGCCGCAATTCACACGGGATCTTCGGGGCGCGATCGGATGGGCCTCCCCACCGGCCGAGACACTGGCTCGCGTCGCCAGGAGGGCGGCGAGGGCGGGATGCGCCGGCCGAAGGGCCGGGTTCGACCAAGGAGGAGTTGATGGCGGCAGAGGTTGCTTCCGAGCGGGGACGGGTCCGCGTGCGGGCGAGATGGCTTCGGCCGGTTCGGGCTCGAACGCTCGCCGTCGTCACGGCGGGCGTCGCGGCAGTCGCGATGCTCACGGCTGGCAACGCGGGCGCAACGGTCCGCACCGGACCGCCAGGGCTCGCCTTCTATCACCCTCCGAAGAATCTTCCCGCCGGACACGGATCCTTGATCTGGGCGCGCAACGCCGGGGGGCTCGTCCCGCTCCAGAAGGCGGCGTCGACCAAGCTTGTCCTCTACACCTCGCTGGCCCCGGGTGGCAGGCGGACGGCCGTCTCGGGCTCCGTCAGCGTTCCCAAGGGCAAGCCGCCGAAGGGCGGGTGGCCGGTCATCACCTACGCGCACGGGACCACCGGCATCGCGGACGTCTGCGCCCCCTCGCGCAACCACGCCGGCAGCCCCGCCCAGGCGTACATCTCATACGTTGACCCCCAGCTCAACGCCTGGCTCGCCGCGGGCTACGCGGTGGTCCGCACCGACTACGAGGGGCTGGGAACCCCCGCGCCGCACGCATACCTGGTCGGCGCCAGCGAGGGCCGCGGCGTGCTGGACATCGTCCGCGCCGCCCACCAGCTCGACCCCAGTATCGGCAAGCGCTTCCTGATCGCCGGTCACTCGCAGGGCGGCCAGTCGGCGCTCTTCGCCGCCGGGGAGGCCGAGCGCTACGTGCCCAACCTGAGCCTGCGCGGAACGGTCGCCGACGCGCCGGCGTCGCATCTCAAGGAGCAGGCGGCCCTGCTCCCGTCGCTGACCTCGCCCAGCAGCCTCACGGCGCTTGCGACGATGATCGTGCGCGGCGCCACGGTCACGTCGTCGGCGGTCGATCCCGACGCGCTCCTATCGGACGAGGTCCTCCACTTCTACCCACAGGTAGACAAGCTGTGCCTGTCGGACCTGGCTTCGCCGAGCAGGCTGGGCGGCATCGCGCCATCGACGATGCTGCGGTCCGGAGCCGACACCACGGCCCTCTTCCGGGTCCTGACCAAGGAGAACCCGGACGTGAAGACGGCGGCCCCGGTCCTGGTCGCCCAGGGCGACGCGGACGGGACCGTGTTCAAGGTGTTCACCGACCAGCTCGTGGATGAGCTGAACGGCGCCGGGGACCACGTCACCTACAACGTCTATCCGGGCGTGGACCACGGGGGGATCGTGGCCGCATCGGAGGCCGACACCCTGGCCTTCTATGAGTCCCAGCTCCCGTCGGGTTAGGACCCACCACCCGTATCGGGCGAATGAAGCGCCGCGGACCGTTGACCGCGGCCTCAGCCGCGGGCGCCGCGCGCGGCGGGGTAGCTGAACAGCATTCGCCGCAGCTCCGCCCGCAACTCGCTGGCGTGAAGCCGATATGCCTCCCGAACCGCCGGCTCGAGCATCTCGGCCTCCTCCTCCCAGCGCTCCATCAGATCCAGGAGGATCGAGAGCCGGGCCTCCACCCGGACCGGCGTCCAGTCACGGTGTTCGAGCTGGTCTGAGAACTCCGGCTCCGAGAGGCCGAAGCGGCGCCCCACCCTGCTCAGCTCGTCACGCTCGTCCATTCGGTGCTCCTTCCCTGCCGGGGGGCAACTCTCCTGCTCAATGGGCGGCACCGCGCCCGGGATCGGCGCCCGACACGAGCCAGCGCTCGAGCTGCCGCCGGCCAATTGTGTCCTGTGCCACAAGCACGTCCTCGATGAGGTCCTCGGTGGTGAAGGGCCTGAACTCGCGGCGCGCGTGGAGATCGGCGAGGAACCTCATCATCTCGTCGTCGCCGCCCATGCCCCTCGCGATCGCCTCGAGGACCCTGGCGCCCGCTCCGTAGGCCGACTCGTCGAAGCCCGGGGGCGCCGGGGGCCGGCCGGCCCCGATCGCGGACCGGAAGCTGGGCCCGACGGGGAGGAGGGAGGCGCCGCAACGGGTTGAAGTCGAACAGCGGACGCGTCTGGCCGGGGCGCATCTCGAAGCTCAGCACGGCGCTTCCCTCGACGCGTGACGCGTCGGGCCGGAAGTCGTAGGTGACGTCGACGTCGGAGACGTCGACCGAAACGCGTCGGCGAGCTTCGCCCCCAGCGGGTCCGGCGCCGGCGGGGGGCCTTGTCCGCCGCCGCAACCCGCGATGACCGCAAACGCCAGCCCGAGGGCGACGCCCAGGCCCCGCTTACATGGTCGACCGGCCCGAGACGGTCGACGAGTCATGGCGGAAAGCTTGGCAGGCCCTCAATCCCGGACCGCGGCCGATCCCGGATCGACGCCGACCGTGATCGCGGCGAGGTACCCGCCCCCCGCCGAGCGCCCGAGCTTCCTCATCGTCAGCTCGCCGCTCGAGCCCTGCTGCTGCGTGTAGACCATGTCCTCGCCGTGGGTGACGATCGGCGCTGTGTCCCGGGCGTAGGGCGGGTGCCCGTAGACCTCGGAGTTGATCGCGTCCGGGGTGAAGAACTGCCCGGTGTGCGAGACGCGGCCCCCGGTGTACCGGCCCCCGCTCACTTGGCCGCCGACGTGGACCTTGACGTGGATATGGGTCGTTCGCCCCTGGTAGTGACCGGGGAAGATCGTCCTGAACTCGACGACCCCGGCTGGGTCGGTGATCTGAGTGCCGCGAAGGTAGGTCTGCCCGGTCGTTCCCTCCGAGGGCTCGTCCGAGTAGCTGCCGAGCGCGTCGCAGTGCCAGACGTCGACCGCGGCGCTTCGAAGCGGCTCGCAGGTTCGTGCGTCGACGACGTGCACCCGCAGTCGAAGGGGCAACCCCGGCCTTCCGTCGACGATGTCGTCGCGCACACGCTCGAGGTCGACGTAGAAGGGGCCCTCCTCCTGCTCCGGCGCCAGCACGCAGGCCGGCATTCGGGCCTCCGTGGACGTCGCGCTCGCGGCGGCCGACGTCGCCGGGCTGCTCGCGCCTGTGCCCCCTCCTGACCCGCAGCCGAGAAGAAGCCCCGCCCCGGCCATCCCGCCGGCGCCGAGCGCCTCGCGGCGAGTGAGCCTCGAGCCGAAGAGCCTTGCCATGCGAGGACTTCTACATGCGCAGCCTCACGATGGCGTAAAGCCCCGGGGGCTTCGGCGCTCAGCTCGCGACCGCGCGCCGGTAGCGGGCGACGGCGAGCATGCCGAAGACGGCGATCAGCCCGAGGCACCATGCGATCGACACCCAGATGTCGTTGCCCGCGGGCGTGCCGACGAACAGGGCGCGCCCCGCATCCACCATGTAGGAGAACGGGTTGATGTCGGTGGCGAAGGTCTTGAGCGGCTCGGGCAGCGTCTGGGGCGGGACGAACGCCGACGAGAGAAACGTGAGCGGGAAGATGATGATGAAGCCGTAGGCGTTTGCCGACTCGGGGGACGAGACGAGCAGGCCGATCCACGCGAACACCCATGAGAAGGCGTAGCCGATCAGCAGCATGAGCCCGATCCCGGCGATGACCTCCGGAACGGAGGTGCTGAAGGTGAAGCCGACCATCAGGCCGACGCCGATCATGATGGTCAACCCGAGCGAGTTGGTGACGACGTCCGCGAGCGTTCGCCCGGTGAGCACGGCGGAGCGCGCCATCGGGAGCGAGCGGAACCGGTCGATGAGGCCGCGGTTCATGTCCTCCGCGAGGCCGAGCGCGGTGGCGAACCCCCCGAACGACATCCACTGGACGATGATCCCGGGCATCAGGAAGTCCGCGTAGTCGCCGAAGTCGCTGGGCACCTGGATGGCCCCGCCGAACACGTAGACGAACAGCAGCACGAACATGATCGGCTGGACCGTGAATGCGGTCGCGAGGTCGGGGTTGCGGCGGATCCGCTTGAGGCCGCGCTCGGCGATGACCACCGCGTCGCTCACCGCGAAGCGAAGCTGGCTCATCGCGCCACCTCGGTCTCGTGTTGTTCGGCATCGGCCGTCTCGCCGTCGTCGCCGTCCTCGGGCGGGCGACCCGTGAGGGTAAGGAACACGTCGTCGAGCGTCGGGATCCGGATCGCGATGTCGTCGAACTGAACCTCGGCCTCGTCCAGCAGCCGCACCGCCCTTCCGATGGTCCCTCGCCGCTCGCTGACGGGGATACGGAGGACCCCGTCTTCGGCCGAGGGGCGCTCGCGCGCCAGGGAGGCGAGAGCGGAGCAGGCCGCGTCGGACTGCGCCGAGTCGGCGAGCGTGACCTCGAGCCGCTCGCCGCCGAGGCGCAGCTTGAGCTCCTCGGAGGTCCCCTCGGCGATCACCCGGCCGTGGTCGATGACCGCGATCCGGTCCGCGAGGCGGTCGGCCTCGTCCAGGTACTGCGTGGTGAGGAGGACGGTGGTCCCGGCCGCGCGGCGCCGCTCGATCACCTCCCACAGGCCGATGCGGCTGCGCGGGTCAAGCCCGGTGGTCGGCTCGTCGAGAAACATCACGGGCGGGCGAATGACGAGGGCGGCCGCCAGGTCGAGCCGTCGGCGCATTCCGCCCGAGTAGGTCTTCACCAGGCGGTCGGCGGCATCGCTGAGGTCGAAGCGCTCCAGCAGCTCGCGAGCCCGCTCGCGTGCCTCCGCCCGCGGCCGGTGATAGAGCCGGCCGACCATCTCGAGGTTCTCCGCACCGGTCAGGTTCTCGTCGACCGCCGCGTACTGGCCCGCGAGCCCGATGCGGGCCCGGAGCTCGGTCGCGTCGCTCATGACGTCGAGCCCGCACACGTGCGCGGTTCCGCCGTCGAGCGGCAGGAGCGTCGTGAGGATGCGAACGGCGGTCGTCTTGCCGGCCCCGTTCGGGCCGAGGAGCGCATACACGGTGCCTGCGGGCACCTCGAGGTCGACGCCGCACAGCGCCTTGACCTCCCCGTAGGACTTCCGCAGATCCCGGGTCTCTATCGCGTGGCTCCCCACCATGGCCAGACAAGTTAGCCGTCTTCGACTCGCTGACTCATCGTCCGGCTCCTCGACCGCCGGACGCCCGGCGATGGTCCGCGCACCGTCCCGGGTATGTGCCCCCCGAACACACCCACCGGGTGGTAAAGGATGGCTGCACCGGAGCGTCGCTACGGCCCCGCGGGCGGAATCACGCTTGGCGGAATCATCATCGTCGTCGGGGTCGTCCTGATGATCGTCTGGAGCTTCTGGATCGGGCTGATCATCGCCCTGATCGGGCTCGTCTTCTTCGGCGGCTTCGCACGGGGGCGCTGGTACTAGCGGACCCGAGGGGATAGATCGGGGCGGACCGGGTAGCAGCAGGCGAACCCCGATCGAAATGGAGTGAATCCAGATGAGCGACAGCGTTCGCCAGACGAAGCTTGTCCAGTACCTCAATGAGGCGTATGGAAAGGAACGGGAGCTCGAGGTGGCCCTTCAGGCGCACATCGGGATGACGACCCGAAAGCCTTACGCGAAGCGGCTTCGCGAGCACCTGACGGAGACGAAAGACCACGGGCGACAGCTCGAGAGGCGGATCAAGCAGCTCGGCGGCGACGGCCCAGCGCGAGTCCAGACCGCGGCCGGCCAAGCCGTCTCGCAGGCCGTTTCCCTGGCCAAGGGCCCGCTCCACATGGTCCGGGGCACGGGCGAGGCGGAGAAGATGCTGAAGAACGCGAAGACCGAGTACTTCAACGAGCACGAGGAGATCGCCACCTACACGGCGATCGAGGCCCTCGCCGAGGGGCTGAACGATGCCGAGACCGCAAAGCTGGCGCGCTCGATCCGCCGCGACGAGGAGCGGATGGCGCGCTTCCTCGAGCGCCAGATTCCGCAGCTGACCAAGGCGGTGATTCGCGAGGAGGTACCCGCCCGGGAGCGCGGGACGAGCTCCGGCTCACGCCGGCGGCGTGCCACATCGCGAAACGGCAGGCGACCCGCTCGCCGCCGTGCCCGGGCGACCGCCTGAGCTCGCCAGCGCGGCGTTCGCACGAGATAGATCAAATGCAATCCACCCATAGGAGACACCGATGGCAGACGTGAACACGCTCGAGGAGAAGCTCGCCGAAGTGCTCGGCTTGGCGATGGCCGCCCAGGACGCCACGCAGAAGATCGAGGGCCTGGTCGAGGACGAGGAGATCGCCTCGGTCCTCCAGCGGATGCGCAGCGAGGCGGAGGAGACGCAGGAGCGCTGCGAGCAGCTTGCGGACGCTCGCGACGGGAAGAAGACCGCGATCCTCGACAAGGCTCGCGAAACCAAGGGCGAGGCCGAGGAGATGATGAAGACCTACCTCGGCGACGATGCGGACGGCCTCGACGGTTTCGAGTTCCTGACCATGGCCGAAGCGGGCGAGGTCGGCCACTGGGAGGTCCTCGGCAAGCTGAACGAGAGCGCCGGCGAGCCGGAGATCGCGCAGCTCGTCGACTGGGCGCTCCCCATACAGCAGCGCCACCTCGACCAGGCCCGGAAGGGCTCGTTGACGCTGGCCGAGGACGAGGATCCGTACGAGGAGTGACCGGGAGGGACCCCTGGGACAGGCCGACCCCTCCGAAGGCGACGTCGACCGAGAGCTGTTCAAGGCGATGGTCGAGACGCGATCGGAGGTGTCCTCCTCGGCCGGGGAGGCGATCGGAGTCCTGGGCGAGATCCGCCGCGAGCTGATCGACTCGGGGATCGCGGACGCGGGACTGCGGCGAGCGTCGCCTCGGCCTCGAACCCTCAGCGCTGACGCAAGGGAACGCGCTTCAGGCGGACGTGGGCGGACGCTCGATCGCCACGTGCGCCTGGAGGTACTCGAGAAGGAGGTCGCGGAAGGCTTCGGGCTGTTCCAGGGGGGCGAGGTGGCCGGCGTTCCGGATCATCACAACCTCGGTGCGCTCGAACAGCTCGGCTAGCCGTCGCGCGCCGTGGCGGAAATCGGGCAGGTCGGATTGGCCGGCGGCGATCAGGACTGGGGCGGCCACACGCCTGAGGGCATGGGGATCCGCGTCGAGCGGGTCCGGGAACTCGGCTTCCTCGACTCCGAGCTGGTGCTCGAAGGCGCGCCGCTGCATCCGCGCGACCCGATCTCGGAGCTGGTCCGGGGCGTCGGGGAGCGTCCACGCATCGACGACCGCGCTCACGGCCGCCTCGACGTCACCCCGCTCGAGGGCGGCCGCCTCCTCGTTCCAGGCGCGCTGCAGCTCAGGCGAGGGCATGAGCGGGACGGGCGGCGTCGAAACGAGAACAAGCCCACTGAGCCGCTCTGGCGCCGCCGCGGCGACACGCAGGGCGACGGCTCCGCCAAACGAGTTGCCGACGAGAACCGCGTCGGCAACGCCAAGCGCGTCCATCGACTTGAGGACTTCGCGGTACGGCGCGCTATCAGGGACGAGCTCTGCTTCCCCGAATTCCGGCAGGTCCAAGGCGATGCCTCGATAGCCGGCGGCTGCGAGCTCGGGAAGCAGCTCCGTCCACATGCTGCGATCCGCAATCCCGGCGTGGAGGAGGACGACCGCGCGCCCGTCGGACCCCGTGTCGTCGTATGGCAGCGACACGCGGTCATCATCGCGCAAGCTTGCCGGACGTGGCCGATCGCGGGCTGAGGGCTGCCAAACGCTCAGCCCCGGTCTCGGTTCTGGCCGAGCATGCGGCGGCCAAGCCGTTCGGCCTTCGTCTGCGCGGCGCTCGGGTCACGGTGTCCCGCCCTTCGCCGGCGAAACTTGACCAGGGAGAGGACGAGACCGATGAGAATCGGCACCACGAAGTGGCTTCGATCGAGCAGCCACTCGAGCCAGGGCGGCAACGAAATCGTGGGTAGCGCGGGCGAGGGGATCGTCGGCAGGTCCAAGTGAATGCTCGGCAACGGGACGTGGATGTCGGGAAGCAGCCCGAACAGGGCCGTAACGCCCACCAACGGGATGGCCACCCGCAGCACGCCGCGAACAAGGTGACGCCACGGCGAGTCCTCGGCGAGTCGGCGGCGTTCACGGGCCCGCTGAATCCATCCATGGAGCCGTGAGCGCCGCCAATTGTCGCGTCGAGCCCGCCGGGCCAGCTCGCGACGTCCCTCTTTGGTGTCCGGCGGGGGGTCGAGCGGCACCCGGCTGTCGTTGCCCACGACCTCGGCTCGCTTGATGGCACCGGAAAACCTCACGCGTGCCTCCACCAGCACGCCCCCGCCCCCAAAGCGCGTCTTTCCGACCGAGTCACCGATCACGGCCGCCTCGCGGCCGTCGAGGAACAGGCGGACCTCGTCGGCCTCCTCATCGGCCTGCACCGTGACTCGACGTCCTCCGTACCGGCCGGTCCAGGGCTCCGCCAAGGAGCCCTCGGATGCGGCCGACGCCGTCTTCGCGGGATCCTGGGCCGGCTTCGTAGACACCTTCTCTCTCGGGCCGGGTTGCTCACCGCCCTCGAGCCCGGGCGGAGGCGTGAGGGATATGGCCTCGTCGCCCACGAGGAGCTCTGCCTGCTTGATGGCTTCGCCCTTCATGCGGACCCCGACGAAAACGTCAGCGCGGCCGATGCGAAATTTCGAGAAGGGGTCGTCATAGACCACCGCCAACTCGCCGTCGATCCATAGGCGGACGCGCTCGCCCTCTCGTTCGGCATCGACCTCGACCCGGCGGCCGTCGTGCTGGATGACCCACGGGTCGACGGGTCGCGTGGCGGGGGGAAGCTCAAGCTCGGCCTCGAGGCTTCGCTTTCGCCGAGCCCCGACCACGCGCGCCGTCTCCGAGCCGCCCTTGAACAGGATCAGCGTCGGGATGACGAAGGACTCGTATCGCGTGGCGGTCTTGGGGTTCTCGTCGATGTTCAGGCTCACGATCCGCAGACCGTCGCCCCGCTCCGCGGACATCTCCTCGAGGACGGCTTGGACGGCCCGGCACGGGCCGCACCACGGCGCCCAGAAGTCGACCAGCACCGGGATGTCAGACTCGAGGACATCCGCCTCGAAGCGCGAATCGGTCGTGTCGAGAAGCTTGCCCGTCAGAACGAGCCGTAGCCGGCGGTGAGCGTGAGGATGGAGAGCACGAAGCAGGCCGGGATGCTGAACCGCTCCTCCCAGCCCCACTTCACCCAGATCCGGATGCCCAGGAACGCCCACAGCGCCGCGAAGACCAGGGTCGAGGTCCGGCCGGGGCTGCCAGCCGACAGGATGAAGACGGCCCCCGCCAAGAGCAGGGCGGTGAGGAGAAGCACGGCCGAGTTCAGAAAGGGAAGGCGCTGGCGAACCGGGTGCATGGACCCTCCTGCGAGTGGTGTGGTGGGACGAGCATAGATCGCCCTAGGGGTCGTGTCCAGCAGCCCGTCTGCACCGGTCGCGGGCGCGCGACCGACGCTCCCGGCACGGCGCCGATAGGGTCGTTGGCGCGATGATGGACGGGCGCGCCAGGGAATGGCTGGAGGCGGGGAGCTTCTTCGAGTGGTCGCCGCGGCCGTCGATGCGCGAGACGGAGAAGCTCAAGGTCTTCCACGCCGAGCTCGGCGATCCCGAGGCGCCCACGCTGCTCCTCCTGCACGGGTTTCCCACGAGCAGCATCGACTGGTACGACGTGGTCGAGACGCTGAGCGAGGAGCACCGGGTCTGCGTGCTGGACTTTCCCGGGTTCGGCTTCTCGGACAAGCCGAAGGGCGAGAGCTACACGCTCGCTCGCGACTGCGAGCTGGTGGCTCACTACCTCGAGGAGGTCGTCGGCGCGCAGGCGGGGGCGGTCGTCGCGCATGATCGTGGCGACAGCGTCGCCTTGGCGTTCGCGGCCCGCTGCGCCTCCGGGGACGCGCCGTTCCAGTTGAGCCACCTCGCGCTCAGCAACGGGAACATGTTTCTCCCGCTGTCGAACCTCAACCCGTTCCAGCGCCTCGTCCTCGATCCGGCCACGGCGCCGCAGGTGTTGGAGGCGGCGACGCCGGAGGCGCTCGCGGTCGGCATGGGCGAGAACACGTTCACCCCACCGCGGGCCGCGGACGACCCCGCGATCGCGGCGCTGGAGCAGACCTTCGCCTTCAACGAGGGGATCGCGGTGATTCACGACACGATTCAATACCTCGTCGAGCGCTCCGAGCGCGAGGTGGAGTGGCTCGAGGCGCTCGCCCGATCGCCGGTCTCGACCACCCTCGTCTGGGGCCTCTATGACGTGGTCTCGCCGCTGCGCGTCGCGGCGCACGTCTGGGACGAGTACCTGGCCGTGAAGCCGGGCGAGAACGAGTTCTGGCTTCTCCCTCGGGCAAACCACTACCTCCAGCACGATCAGCCGGAGGAGTTCGCGGAGGTCGTCTCGCGCGCGCTCTCGGGAAGCTCGCCGGAGGCCCCCGGCCCACTCTCCGAGGCGACCGCGGCGCCGATCCTGGTGGATCGCTCACGGCCGAAGCTGCCGTCGGCCAAGGACGTGCTCGCCAACGCCTGATCCGGCGCGGCCCCCGCCGCGGGCGACTCAGTCCGGGTACTCGTCCTTGCGGTAGTTGCGAATCTCCTCGGGCTGCGGGATCGGCGTGCGATCGAGCAGCATGTTGAAGTAGGTCGTGACGAACGGGTCCGGCGCCGTGGCCGTGTAGGTGTGGTAGACGGTTCCGTTCTCTCGGGCAAACGCGATGTAGCTCGGCGCCTCGCGCAGGCCGTCCTTGAGCTCGGCGCCCACCTGGCTCGCCCAGAACTGGAGCCATTCCGGCGGGTTTTCGACCATCTCCTTGACCTCGGGGATCTGGCCGGCCTGCTCCTCGGTCATGGCGAGGCGGAAATCGAACGGGAAGTCCGACTCGTAGGTCGACACGTACGGGAACTCCCAGCCCATCCGCTTCCTGTAGGCGGCGAGCCGATCGATCGGAGCGCGCGAAAAGCACAGGAAGGTCACGTCGCGCTTGTTGAGGTGCAGCAACGACCCGTCGAATCCGTCGGCGAGGTTGGTGCACCCCGGGCAGGCCCCGATCTCATAATCCGGGCCGTACATGATGTTGTAGGCGAGGAGCTGGGAGCGGCCGTCGAAGAGCTCGGCCAGAGTCTTCTTGCCGTCCTCCGTGTCGAACTCATACGCCTTCTCCACCGGGACCCACGGAAGCTCGCGCCGCTTCCGCTTGATCTCCTCTTCGCGCTCCCCCACCTCGGCCTCGAGCTTCGCGAGCTCCTCGCGCGCCGCCTGCCATTCCTCGCGCGTTCCGATCCTGTGCTCGGGCATCACATCCACCTCCGGTTGGTCTGGTCGCCCAGGGCAACCGCGTTCACCGTGTCTCAGAAGCTAGCGGCATCTGGTCATTGGGACCGGCGGCGAAGCGGAAACTCATCGCTTGGGACCGATAGAACTTCGGCATGGCCGCCGCCAAGGCCACGGTCGTGGATGCCGGTGGGCGCGATCTGCGCGTCTCCAATCCCGATCGCGTGATCTTCCCGGCGACGAAGCGCTCGGGCGCGATCACGAAGCTCGACGTCGTCGAGTACTACCTCGCCGTCGAGGACGGCATCATGCGCGCGCTCGCACGGCGCCCGACGACGCTCGAGCGCTGGCCGAAGGGCGTCCACCCGGGCATCGTCCTCTCGACCCGCGAGAAGGGCGGCGGCGACGCCTTCTTTCAAAAGCGCGTCCCGCGCGGGGCTCCGGACTACGTGCAGACGGCGCGGATCGAGTTCCCGTCCGGTCGCCACGCGGATGAGATCTGCCCGACCGAGGTGGCCGTGGTCGGCTGGGCTGCTCAGATGGGCACGATCACCTTTCACCCGTGGCCGGTTCGAAGCGACGACGTCGACCATCCGGACGAGCTGCGCATCGACCTTGACCCGCAGCCGGGCACGGACTTCGCCGACGCGGTGCGCGTCGCCGGCGAGGCACGCGCGCTCCTGGACGAGCTCGGCTACACCGGCTTTCCGAAGACCTCCGGGGGCCGAGGGGTACACGTGTACGTTCGGATCGAGCCGCGCTGGACGTTCACGGACGTCCGCCACGCCGCGATCGCCTTCGGGCGGCAGCTCGAGCGACGGCTGCCGGGCGAGGTGACGACCAAGTGGTGGAAGGAGGAGCGCGGCGAGCGCATCTTCGTCGACTACAACCAGAACGCCCGCGATCGCACGATCGCCTCGGCCTACAGCGTGCGGCCCAGGCCGGGCGCGCCGGTGTCCGCACCGCTCACCTGGGAGGAGCTCTCCGAGGTCGAGCCCGAGGACTTCACGGTCGAGACGATGCCGGCGCGCTTCGCCGAGGTGGGCGACCGCCACGCGTCGATCGACGACCAAGCACACTCGCTCGAGCCGCTCCTGGAGGTCTATGAGCGCGACGCCGCCGAGGGGGAGGGAGACATGCCCTACCCGCCCGACTATCCGAAGATGCCCGGAGAGCCGAAGCGGGTTCAGCCCTCGCGCGATCGCGATCGAAAGCGCGCCTGACCTGCGCTACGGCGACTGCGGCAGCTTGACGGCCCCGCGCTTTCTCACCGGCCGCGACGGCGGCGGCACGACGGGCCCGATGTCCCCGTCCGGGGCCTCGTCCAGGTCGACGATCACGGGCGCGTGGTCGCTCGGGCCACTGCCCTTTCGCGCCTGTCGGTCCACCCACGCCGCTCGAACGCGTTCGGCGACCGCGGCGCTCGCCAGCACCAGGTCGATCCGCATCCCCAGGTCCCGGTGGAACATTCCCGCCCGGTAGTCCCAGTAGGTGAACACCAGCTCCTTCGGCCAGCGATCGCGCACGACGTCGCGCAGGCCGAGGTCCTGCAGCTCGGCCAGGGCCGCCCGCTCGGGCGCCGTGACGTGGGTCTGGCCGACGTAGGCGTCCGGGTCGAACACGTCCTCGTCGGTCGGCGCGATGTTCATGTCGCCGCACACGACCATCGCCTCCGGGCCGGCGGCGGCCATCTCCCGCAGCGAGGCGAGCCACGCGAGCTTGTACTCGTAGTGCTCCGAGCCGGGCTCCCGCCCGTTCGGGACGTAGACCGAGAGCACCCGGATCCCGGCACACGTGGCGGACACCGCCCGCGCCTCCGGGTGCGGAAAGCCCGGCGCGCCTCCAATGCCCGGGACGACGTCCTCGAGCCCGACGCGCGAGAGGATCGCGACCCCGTTCCACGTCGCCTCGCCGTGAAGCGCGGCGGCGTATCCGCGATCGGCCAGCTCGTCGCCGAGCAGCTCGGCGAACGCTTCGTCCCCGAGCTTGGTCTCCTGCAGGCAGACCACGTCCGGTCGCCGCTCGTCCAGCCACGGCAGCAGCCGGGGCACCCGCTGCTTGACCGAGTTCACGTTCCAGGTCGCGATTCGCACGGGCTCACGCTAGCGCCCGCGCCCCGTCCGTTGTCGCCTTACTCGACCTACGGCCGAGTAACCCGACAACCGACGACGATCCGGGGTGGCGCCCCTCCCGGCCCGCCGTTCTCCGAGCTTTCGTCACCGGGAGCGGAGGAAGGACAGCACCGCGAGCACGCGGCGGTGGCGCTCCGGTGCCGGCGACAGCTCGAGCTTGTCGAAGATCCGCGTGACGTGCTTCTCGACGGCTCGCTCGGTGATCACGAGCCGCTCGCCGATCGCCTGGTTGGATCGCCCCTCGGCCATCAGCTCGAGCACCTCGCGCTCGCGTTCGCTGAGCGATGCGAGCGGATCGTCGCGACGCGCGCTTCCGACCAGGCGCACGAGCAGATCCGGGTCCAGCGCCTGCCCGCCATCCGCCACCCGCCTCACCGAGTCCGCGAATGGCTCGATGTCCGCGATCCGGTCCTTGAGCAGGTAGCCGACCCCGCCGGAGGCGGCGCCCACCAGCTCGAGCGCATACTCCTCCTCGACGTACTCCGAGAGGACGAGTACAGCGGTCCCAGGATGCGTCTCGGTGATCGTGCGCGCCGCCCTCAAGCCGTCGTCCGTATGGGTGGGCGGCATGCGGATGTCCACCAAGGCGACGTCGGGCTTGTGGGCCCCCACCTTTCGCACCAGATCGTCGGCATCGCCGGCCTGGCCGACGACCTCGAAGCCCCGCTCCTCGAGCAGCCTCACGAGTCCCTCTCGCAAAAGCACCGAATCATCCGCGACCACGACTCGCGGCCCGGCGGCTTCGCCTTCACCGCCAGGGCCGCGCGATACCGTCCGGCTTGCGATCACAGGAGCTCCTCGATCGCCGCCCTGGAGAGCTTGTCCTTGCGCACGAACCCGCGCGCCGGGTTCCCCGATGCGAGGCTCCCGAGCTCCGCGCGGTCGCGGCTGGAGATCAAGACGATCGCCGGCGCGACCTCGAGCTCAGCGAGCCGAGACGCGACCTCGAAGCCGTCGATGCCGGGAAGGTAGACGTCGACGAGCGCGAGCTGCGGCGACAGCTCGCGGGCCCGGGCCACGGCCGATTCTGCGTCGGCAGCCTCTCCGACCACGCGGTAGCCCTCCCGCTCGAGCAGACGCCGCGCGCACGCGCGGTAGCCCGAATGGTCGTCGACGATCAGGACTGTGGTTTCGGCCACGGTCCCATTCTGGGGATCGGCCGTCGGTTTGAAAATACGGCTAGCCGTACCCCGCCCATCGGCTGTCCGCACCGTGACACGCCAGCTAGCCGCATTTTCTGGGGCGCGGCCCCGCGCGATCCTCACCGCATGTCATTTCACACTGCTGAGTGGAGCGCACAGGTCACCGCGTTCGATGCTCGCGAGCGGCTGATCGAGCTGGAGACGGAACGGGAGCTCGCGCTCGAGGTCGGCCTCGGCGCAAACGACGCCTACATGACGGACCTCGACGCCGAGCTCGAGCACCACCGGAGCCTCTACGTCGCGGCGGTCGTGACGGAGCTCGCGACGCTCCGCGGCGAGCTGTTCGGTCGACAGGTGGGGTAGCGGGCCCGTGACCTTCTGGCGCCGCCGTGTCAGCCGCTACTGGCGCCGCCGGCGCGAGCGGCGGGACGCTCCCGTGCTGTTGCTGTGTTGCCGATGACCACCTCGACGAGGAAAGGATCCGAGAGGATGGGCTCACCCCTCATGGAGATCCCGATCGACGACCTTCGAGCGGAGCTCAGCGGCGAGCTGGTCACGCTCGACGACCCCGGCTACGACGACTCGAGGGCGGTCTTCCTCAAGGGCGTCGACCGCCGGCGCGCTCGAGCGGATCCCCAACGACACCACCGCGTTCGCTCACCGCGATCGCCGCCTGTTCGTCAACATCGCGGCGATGTACGCCGATGCCGCCCAGATGGCGACCCACGACGGCTGGGTCAACGACGTCGCCGACGCTCTCGGCAGGGACGGAGCGGGCGGCTACGTCGGCTTCCTCGGAAACGAGGACGAGCCAACGATCCGCGCCGCCTATCCCGGCGAGACCTGGAACCGGCTGCGAGAGCTCAAGGGCCGCTACGACCCGGACAACCTGTTCCGCCTCAACCACAACATCCCACCCGGCTGACCTCGGACGACCTCAACGAGCGAGCGACAGGCCGGTGAAGGTTGAGCGGCTCATCGTCGGCTGGTTCACCTCGCCTGCCGGCATCTGGCGAAGGGGCGACGACATGGAGCGCCAGGTGCGGTTTCCGGTGCCCGCCTACGTGATCGAGACGGGACGGGAGCGGATCCTCGTCGACACCGGGCTGCACCCCGGCGCGGTCGCCGATCCCGCGGCCCACTACGGAAGCGCGGACTCGCTCGCGCTGTTCAAGCTCGAACAGAAGGAGAGCGTCGCCGACCAACTCGAGCTCCGGTCGCTCACCTCGGTGGTCCTCACCCACCTGCATTTCGACCACGCCGGCGCCCTGTCGCTATTGCCCGACTCGATCCCGATCGTCGTCCAGCGTCGCGAATGGGAGGCGGGCAGGAGCCGCGAGGCGGTTGAGCGCAACTTTCTCCTGCCGCGCGACTACCGCGATGCGGAGGATCAGGTCGTGCTCGTCGACGGCGACCACGACCTGCTCGGAGACGGGTCGGTGGAGCTCCTGCTGACACCCGGCCATACGCCCGGGCACCAATCAGTGCGGATCGCCCAGCGGCTGGTGATCGGGGCAGACGTCCTCCACTACGCGTCCACACTCGACGACCGGCGGTTCCCGCTCTTCGGCGATGACCTCGACGCTCAGGCCGCCTCCGCCGAGCGCCTGTCCGGCCTCCGCGACGCCGGGGCCACCGTCCTGCCGGGGCATGACCCCGAGGCCCTGCGGCCCGGGCCGGTCGCCGTGCGCTGATTCCAGCTACCCGCGCACCGGAGAGTGGTAGCGCGCACGGCCTCCCGGGACGCGACAATCCGGGCGCTATGCGGGTGATCGTCGCGGACGACTCGGTCCTCCTCCGGGAGGGGGTCGTCCGCCTGCTGCAGGAGGACGGCTTCGAGGTCGTGGCGCAGGCGGGCGACGCTCAGGACCTGATGCGCAAGGTCTCCGCCCACAAGCCGGACCTGGTGGTGGTCGACATCAGGATGCCCCCTACGCAAACCGATGACGGCCTTCGGGCCGCGCTCGAGATCCGCGCGCGCATGCCGGGGACAGCGGTGGTCGTCCTGTCGCAGTACGTCGACGAGGGATACGCGCTCGAGCTTCTCTCCGACAGCGCGGAGCGGACCGGCTATCTCCTGAAAGACCGGGTCGCCGACGTCGCTCGATTCACGGAGACGGTGCGGCGGGTCGGCGAGGGCGGCTCGGCGGTCGACCCCGAGGTCGTCGCGCACATGCTTGGCAGGCGCCGCAACGCGGATCCGCTCGCGGAGCTCAGCCCGCGAGAGCGCGAGGTGCTCGCCCTCATGGCCGAGGGCCGCACGAACCATGCCATCGCCGACGCGCTGGGCGTCAGCGATCGTGCCGTCGAGAAACACGTGACGGGGATCTTCGACAAGCTCGGCCTCGCGCCGGCCCCGGAGGACCACCGCCGCGTGCTGGCGGTGCTCAGGTTCCTTCGGGCATGACCGCACCGGTCCTCGCCGCCTCGCGCCGGTCGCGTGAGCCACGGTGCGGCTAACCCCCCACCGAGACGCCAGCTAGCCGTATTCGCAGAGCGCCGGCCTGGAGGCATCCTGCTTGCCATGGTCGAGGATCGCACCCGCTGGATCGCCCTCTACGTCCTCTGCGTGGGGATGCTCATGATCGTGCTCGACGCGACGATCGTCAACGTCGCGCTGCCCTCGATCCAGCAGGACCTCGGCTTTTCCCAGTCGAGCCTCGCCTGGGTCGTCAACGCCTATCTGATCGCCTTCGGCGGGCTGCTCCTGCTGGCCGGCCGCCTTGGCGACCTGCTCGGCCGCCGGAGCGTCTTCCTCGCCGGTCTGAGCGTCTTCACGGCGGCCTCGCTGCTGTGCGCGTTCGCCTCCTCCCAGGAGGTGCTGATCGCGGCCCGGTTCATCCAGGGCGCCGGCGGAGCCCTGACGTCGGCGGTCATCCTCGGGATGATCGTGACGATGTTCCCGGAGCCCCGGGAACAGGCCAAGGCGATCGGGGTCTACAGCTTCGTCGCCTCCGCGGGCGGGTCGATCGGGCTCTTGGCCGGTGGTGCGCTGACCCAGGCCGCGAGCTGGCATTGGATCTTCTTCGTCAACCTGCCCATCGGGGTCGCCACCGCGCTTCTCGCTCTGCGACTCGTCGAGCGTGACCGCGGGATCGGCCTGGACCAGGGCGCCGACCTCCCGGGCGCCGCGCTGGTGGTGGCCGCTCTCATGCTCGGCGTCTACACCATCCTCGAGGCCGGCGATTACGGCTGGGGCTCTCTCCACACCCTGGGGCTCGGCGCGGTCTCGCTCGCCCTGCTCTCGGTCTTCGTCGCCCGGCAGGCGCGGATCCCGAACCCGCTGATGCCACTGCGGCTCTTCCGAGCCCGCAACGTGGCCGGGGCGAACGCGGTGCAGGCGCTGTTCGTAGCCGGGATGTTCGGCATGTTCTTCCTCGGGGCCCTGTACCTGCAGCGGGTTCTCGGCTACGACGCGCTCGAGGTGGGCCTCGCCTTCCTGCCCGTCACCCTGGCCATCGGGACGCTTTCGCTCGGCTTCTCGGAGCGCCTGAACATGCGGTTCGGGCCCAAGGCGACGCTCCTTCCGAGCCTGGTGCTGATCGCCGGCGCGCTGGTGCTGTTCGCCCGGGCGCCGGTGAACGGCGACTACCTCACCGACGTCCTGCCGGTGATGGTCCTGCTCGGAGTGGGCGCGGGTCTGTCCTTCCCCTCCCTGATGACGCTCGCGATGTCCGGCGCCACCCGGGACGACGCGGGCCTTGCGTCGGGACTCGTCAACACGACGCTTCAGGTCGGCGGCGCGATCGGCCTGGCGATCCTCGCCACGCTCGCGACCACGCGGACCGATCACCTGCTGGGCGAAGGCGAGGCGACCGCCTCGGCGCTCACGGACGGCTACCACCTCGCCTTCCTGATCGCCGCCGGGCTCGTCGCCGTCGCGATCGCCGTCGCGATCACGGTCTTGACGTCGGATGGCGTCGCCGAACGCAGCGAAAGCTCCGTGGATCGGCGCGACGCACCCGAACCGGCCTACTCGGAGGCCGCATGACCTCGCATTCCGCGCCCACCCACCAGGAGGTAGCCACGTGTCATCGCTGACCCGTTGGGTTCTCGCCCACAAGCGCCTAGTCGTCGTCGGCTGGATCGTGCTGACCGTCGCCGGCATCGCCGCGGCGGGGCCCGCCACCGACAGGCTCACCCAGAAGTTCTCCGTGCCCGGCAAGGAGGGTTGGGAGACGAACGTGGCGATCGCGGACCGCTACGGCGGCACCGGCGGCGACTCGACGCCGCTCCTCCCGGTGGTCACCCTGCCCCAGGGCAAGACGGTCACCAGTCAGGGCGTCAAGGGGGAGCTCGGCAAGCTGGACAGCCGCCTGGAGAAGGCGCTGCCCGGCTCGCGCGTGGCCTCCTACGCTTCAACCGGGAACCGGGCCTTCGTCTCCGACGACGGCCGCACCACCTTCGCGCTCGTCTACCCGCGTCCTGATCCCGACTCTCAGTTCGGGGAGAACCCCGACGCGGAGAAGGCCGCCCGCGGCGCGCTCGCCAGCGCCACCGTGGCCGGACAGCCGGTCCACCTGACGGGGTTCGACGCGCTTCAGGAGGAGAGCGGCGGAGACGACGGCCCCGGGGTGCTGCTCGAGGCGCTGATCGGCGGCGTGGGCGCGCTCCTGGTGCTCGCCTTCGTCTTCGCATCCTTCCTCGCGGTCGTGCCGATCATGATGGCGATCCCCTCGATCATGACCACGTTCCTGATGCTTCTCGGGCTGACCGAGCTCACCGACGTCTCACCCGTCGTGCAGTTCCTGATCGCGCTCGTGGGGCTCGGCGTGAGCATCGACTACTCGTTGCTCGTGGTCTCCCGCTGGCGCGAGGAGCGCTCCAACGGCCACGGCGGCGAAGAGGCCGTCCAGCGGGCGATGGAGACGGCCGGCCGCGCGGTGGTCTTCAGCGGCCTGACGGTGGCGATCGGGCTCTTCGCCCTGGTGGCCCTGCCACTGCCGTTCCTGCGCTCGATGGGCTACGGAGGCCTGCTGATCCCGCTGACCTCGGTGGTCGTCGCGCTGACCCTGCTGCCGGTCGTGCTCGCCAAGCTGGGCCCGCGGCTCGACTGGCCGCACCGCCGCACGGACGCCAGCGCCAGCCGCACCTGGACCCGTTGGGCCGGAGCGGTGACTCGCCGGCGCTGGATCGCCGCCGCTGGCGGCATGGCGGTCATCGTCGCCCTCGCCGTGGCGGCCACCGACCTGCGGCTCGGCACGAGCGATGCCGACACGATCGCCAAGCAGGGCGATGCCAAGCAGGGGCTCACGGCGCTCGAGCAATCGGGCATCGGCGAGGGAGCTCTGCTCCCCCACGAGGTTCTCGTGGGCGGCGCCACGAATCCGGATCGCGTGGCCGCGGACCTCCAGGGCATCCACGGCATCCACGGGGCCGTCGCTCCTAAGGGCAGCTCGTGGCAGCGACACGGGACCGCGCTCGTCGAGGCGATTCCCACCTCTGACACGTCGACCGATACCGGTTCGTCCGCCCTCGACGCCGTCCGGGACACAGCGCACGCCGCCGGGCCCGACGTCCGCGTCGGCGGTCAGCCCGCTGCGAACCAGGACTTCATCGACGCGGTCTATGGGAGCTTCCCGCTGATGATCGCGCTGATCGCAGTCATCACCTTCGTGTTGCTCGCACGGGCCTTCCGTTCGCTCCTCTTGCCGCTGAAGGCGATCCTGCTCAACGTGCTCAGCGTCGCCGCAGCGTGGGGCGTGCTGGTCTTGATCTGGCAGCAGGGCCACGGCTCTGAGGCGCTCTGGGACATCCAGGCGACGGGCTCGATCCCCTCCTGGATGCCACTCATGGTGTTCGCCTTCCTGTTCGGCCTCTCGATGGACTACGAGGTCTTCATCCTCGCTCGCATGCGCGAGGAGTACGACCGCACCGGGTCTACCAGGGAGGCCGTCGTGCAGGGCATCGGACGCACCGGGCGACTGGTGACGAGCGCCGCCCTCATCCTGTTCCTGGCGTTCGTCTCGATGGCCTCCGGCCCCGGCACCGACCTGAAGATGTTCGCCACCGGGCTCGGCGCCGGGATCCTGCTGGACGCCACCGTGATCCGCGCCCTGATCGTGCCGGCGGTGATCGCCCTGATGGGCCGGTGGAACTGGTGGCTGCCGCGCTGGCCGGCGCGACTGCTCCGGGTTCGCCCGTCGCCCCTCCGCCGCCGGCCCGCGTTCGGGGAGGCCAAGTGATCGGCCCCCGCCCGTAGGCGGACACCGCGCCCCCGAGAGCGGCCGGGGCGGCCCGGAACGGCCGCCCCGGCCGCTGATCGCGGCGCGGGAGCTTCCCCGCCGCGGCCGACGGGCGGCGGCTGGGTAGGGGGGCGCCCGGGCACGACCGAATGCAGGGGGATAACGTGGCGTCCGAGGGCTGGCCGGCCGCGCGGGGCCAGTTGACGACGCTATGCGTCGCCAACGCGTCACTCGCGGCCGCCGAAGCCGCGCTCGCCACGTTTTCACCCGGCGCGCGGGGCTCCCCCCGCCGCGGCCCCTTCTTACCCAGCCTCGACCCGTGCCGGGCGTCCGCGCCTGTGGGGCCCGGCATCGACGCCTGTGTCCCGCGTACCGGGCCTGAGGCGTCGCGCCCCCGCGGCCGTTTCGGGTCGAGGTGGCTCAGTTCCCTCGACAGCGGCCCGGAACGGCCGCCCCGGCCGCCGCTCGGAGTCAGCTACCGGCTCGAGCCGGGCTGCCGGCGCGGGTCGGTGCCGCGGTGGCGTAGCTGGGGGTCGCTGGCTCCGCCACCGGGATCTCCGCCTCGATGCGAGTGCCCCCCGCCGACGGGCTGTCGACTTCCAGACGCCCATTGAGGGCTTCGACGCGGGCGGCGAGACCTCGCAGTCCGGACCCGCGGCTCGGGTCCGCGCCGCCCACGCCGTCGTCGCTCACGACGATGCTCGCGCCGACGCCTGAGCGACGGATGCTCACCGTGGCGCCCGAGGCTTTCGCGTACTTCGCGACATTCGTGATGGCCTCGGCGACGACGTAGTAGGCGGCCGCCTCGACCGGCCTCGGCAGCCGCTCGGTCGGCAGCTCCGTGATCTCGACCGTCACGGGCGTCCGCGCAACCAGCGCCTCCAGGGCCGGGCCCAGACCGCGCTCCACGAGGAGGACGGGGTGGAGCCCGCGCGCGAGCTCTCGAAGCTCCTCGAGCCCTTCGCCGAGCTCCTCGCTCGCCGACGCGAGGAGCTCCCCCGCAGTGACCGGGTCCTCTTCCAGCTTCACCCCGACCATGCCGAGCTGAAGCGCGACGGACACCAGGCGCTGCTGGGCGCCATCGTGGAGGTTTCGCTCCAGCCGCTGTCGCTCGGCGTCGCTCGCCTCGACGAGCTCGGCGCGCGAGGCGGCCAGGCGCTCCCGCGCGTCGGCGTTGGCGAGAGCCTGCCCCACCAGGTCCGCGAAGTCGCAGAGCTGCTGTTCGAGCCCCTCGGGCAGAGGCTCATCCGACGCGCTCGCGGCGACGAGCGCGCCCCACAGGCGCCCGCCGACGTGGACGGGCGCCGCCACTGACGCGCGATAGCCCGCGCCGCGCAGCGTCTCGGCCAGGCTTCCGGTCAGCTCGTCGTAGCGCTCCACCCGCTGCGGTGTGCCGCTGCGGAACACCCTGGAGACGACGGTCTCGCCCTCGAGGTCGAGCGAGCTGCCCGCCGGGAGCGCCAGCGACTCATCCTGGCTCCAGGCGCCCACGATCGTCGCGGCTCGCGCGCTCTGGTACTGGACGATGCTCGCGCGAGGCAGCCCGAGCAGCCGCCCGACCTCCTCCGTCACGCGCTGGAACAGGTTGCTCGGCGGCGCCTCCTCGGCAACGAGCGTGGCGACCCGGCGCAGCGCGGCCTGCTCCTCGGCCAGCCCACGCTGAGCCGCCTCGCTGGCCTTCAGGGCCCGAGCCGCTCGGGTGCGCTCCGCGGTGACGGAGGCGAGGAGCATCGCGGTGAGACCCGCCGTCGCGACGAAGAACTGCGTGGCCAAGAGACTGTCCGTGATCGAGTCCCGCACGAAGGGACCGCTCTCGTGGGCCGTGTTCCAGACGGTGACCAAGCACACGACGAGGATGCCCGTGGCGGCGCCGCGAGGGCCCAGGCGCAGGGCGGCCCAAAGCAGCACCGGGAACACGATGTAGGGCACGTCGCGCGCCGGCGCCACCTCGGCCAGCCCGACCAGGACGACGAGCACGGCGACGCCCTCGAGGACGTCCCGCCGGCGGATTCCGTTCAGCCCGTTGGCGGCCCAGGTCAGGATGAACGGGGCGACGACGAGCACACCCGTCGCGTCGCTCAGGGACCACGTACGGAACACCTCCCCGAACTCGCCTGACGGAATCACGTCGCCGAGGCGCAGCGACGTCGGGCCGAAGGCGGCGCTGATGAGAGCGGCGACCCCGGCGCACGCGACGAGGGAGAGGACGTCGAGGGTCCGCTCGAGCGTCGCCCTCCTCCCCACCAGGCGCTGCAACACCAGAGCGGCAACGAAGAGCGCCAGCGTATTCCCGACGGTCTGACCGAGAACGGTCCCGAGCGGCGTGGAGTAGTCGCCGAGCAGGAGATCCCCGATCACGATGCCGGGCCACAGGCGAACGCCCCACAGGAACAACACCGCCACGCCAAGGCCCGCGGGCGGCCAGATCGCGGCCACGGCGCCATCGAGGTAGGCGAGCTCGAGGCCGATCCGGCCGGCCAGGTAATAGGCGCCGGCGACCAGCGCCACGCCGATCAGGTACAGGACGGCGCGCCCGCGTTGGCTGCGGCGCAAAGTCACGACGGCGGCGGTGCCGGTCCCATGCCCCATGCCGTCGATTCAGTGTACGCCGCACGCTCCTCGCCGAGGTCACACGGCAGCAGGATCCATTACATGGCCATCGCCTCGGCCGTGTGACGTCCCTCGTGTGAACGGCCCACGGGCCCGCCCGTACACCTCGACGCCAGACGCTTAAGGCGACCTTCCTGCGCCGATCAGCGGATCGCCGCCTGCGCCGCCGCGACCCTGGCGATCGGGACACGGTAGGGCGAGCAGCTCACGTAGTCGAGGCCGGCCCGGTGGAAGAAGTCGATGCTCGCGGGGTCCCCACCGTGCTCGCCGCAGACGCCGAGGAGCAACGCGGCGTTCGCGCCCCTGCCTCGCTCCACCCCCATCCGCACCAGCTCGCCGACGCCGGGCTCGTCGAGCGTCTCGAAGGGACTCTCGTCCAGGATGCGCCGCTCCAGGTAGGTGCCGATGAAACGGCCCTCGACATCGTCGCGTGAGAGGCCGATTCCGGTCTGGGTGAGGTCATTGGTGCCGAAGCTGAAGAAGTCGGCGTGTTCAGCGATCCTGTCGGCGATCAGGCAGGCGCGCGGCAGCTCGAGCATCGTCCCGATCGAGTACGGGATCTCGTACCCCATCTCCGCTTGGGCCGCGTGGGCCGCGCGCTCCACCAGGGTGCGAGATTCCTCCAGCTCACGCTCGTAGGCGATCAGGGGAAGCATGATCTCGACGTGTGGCGGCTCGCCCTCCTCGCGGGCGACGGCAGCGGCCGCCTCGACGATCGCCCTGACCTGCATCTCATAGATCGGCGGGTAGAGGATCGCGAGCCGGATCCCACGGGTGCCGAGCATTGGATTCGCCTCGCGCAGCTCGGCCGCGAGGGCAACGGTATGACGAAGGCGGGCGAGCTCCTCCTCGGAGGCGCCGCGGCGAGCGGACGCCTCGAGCTCTTCTTCGAAGTGCTCGACCGGGAGGAACTCGTGCAACGGCGGATCGAGGAGCCGGATCGTGACCGGCAGCCCGCTCATCGCGTGGAAGATCCCGACGAAGTCGCTGCGTTGTAGCTCCTTGAGGGCGGCCAGGCTGTCGCGGAAGTGCCGCTCGACGGTGGTGCTCGGCTTCTCCTCCAGTAACGGCGGCTCGCCGGCGGCCTGGCGCTCGCGTCGCCAGTCCTCGGCGGCGACGAACATGTCCTTGACGAGGCGGTCGCGATCCGCGCCGAAGAACATGTGCTCGGTCCGGCATAGCCCGACCCCCTCGGCTCCGAAGGACCGTGCCCGAGACGCGTCCTCCGGCGCGTCCGCGTTGGCGCGCACACCGAGGCGGCGGATCTCGTCCGACCACTCGAGCACCCGACGGAAGTCATCGGTGAGCTCGGGAACGATCAGCGGCACGTCATCGAGCGTGACCACCCCCTTCGAGCCGTCGATCGCGATCGTGTCCCCGCCCCGCAGCTCGGTTCCATTCGCGCGGATCACCCCCTCGCCGAGGTCGATCTCGAGTTCCGCGGCGCCGCAGACGCATGGCCTTCCCATCCCGCGTGCGACGAGCGCGGCGTGCGAGGCCTTGCCGCCCTCGGAGGTGAGGATGCCGCGCGCCGCCGCGAAGCCTGCAACGTCGTCGGCCTCCGTGAACGGCCTCACGAGGATGACGTCCTCGCCCGAGCCCCCGCGCTCCACTGCCTCGGCCGCGGTGAACACGATCCGGCCCTTGGCCGCCCCCGGGGAGGCGGGCACGCCCCGCACCAGGACCTCGTAGTCGCGCTGCGGGTCAAAGGCGGGATGAAGGAGGGCGTCGAGGCTGTCGGCGTCGATGGTCGTGATCGCAGACCGCTCGTCTAGAAGACCCTCGGCGACCGCGTCGACCGCGAACCTGACGGCCGCTTGAGCCGGGCGCTTTGCGCTGCGGGTCTGGAGCAGGTAGAGCCGCCCCTCCTCGACCGTGAATTCGACGTCCTGCATGTCGCGGTAGTGGCGCTCGAGCCTGCGGAGGATCTCGAGCAACTCCGCGTGCGCCTCGGGGAAGCGGTCGGCCATCTGGTCGAGTCCCTGGGTATTCCGGACGCCCGAGACCACGTCCTCCCCCTGGGCGTTCAGGAGAAAGTCCCCGGAGGGCTCCGGCGCGCCAGTCACCTCGTCACGCGTGAAGGCGACCCCCGAGCCCGAATCCTCGCCGCGGTTTCCGAAGACCATCCGCTGCACGTTCACCGCCGTCCCCCAGTCCTCCGGAATGCCATTCATGCGCCGGTATTCCTGCGCCCGGTCGTTGTTCCAGGATGAGAACACGGCTCGGACCGCGTCCGTGAGCTGGCGATGCGGATCCTGCGGGAACTCCTCGCCAGTCGACTCGCGGAAGATGGCGGCGAAGGCCCGGCTCAGCGAGCGGAGGTCATCGGCGTCGAGCTCCGTGTCGAGCTCGACCCCCTTGGCCGACTTGGCTTCGGCGATCGCATCCTCGTAGCGCGCCGAGTCGATGCCGTGCACGACGTTGCCGAACATCTGCAGCAGCCGCCTGTAGGCGTCCCAGGCAAACCGCGGATCGCCCGTCTTCTCGGCGAGCCCGTCGACCGCCTCATCGTTCAGCCCCAGGTCGAGGATCGAATCGAGCATTCCGGGCATCGAGGCGCGCGCCCCCGAGCGAACCGACACGAGCAGCGGGTCAGAGGGGTCGCCAAGAGCCTTGCCCGCGTCGCTTTCCAGCGCCGCGATCGCCTCCTTCACCTGGCTCTCGAGCCCCGGCGGAAACCGTCCGCCGTCGCTCAGATAGGCGATGCAAGCCTCGGTGGTGATCGTGAAACCGGCCGGCACGCGCTCGGGACCGAGGAGCCTGGTCATCTCGGCCAGGTTGGCGCCCTTTCCCCCGAGGAGCTCGCGCATCTCGCGCCCCCCCTCGGAAAAGCCATACACCCACTTTCGACTCTCGGCGCTCACGCCGGGAAATCTACTTGCGTTATTGCCTCATTCGAGGCCTTCGGCGACGTCGCCGGCTTCACCGAGCTTCTCGATGAGCCAGAAATGTGACCCCGGCTGGGAGCACTCGCATCGAAACTCGGCCACCGGATGGGCGCCTCCCAGCAGACGCGCCTTGCGGCTGTTGAGATCCCGCGACCACGCCTCGTTGTATGCGTGGACGAATCGCCGGGGCTACCCTGAGGTCGTGAGCGTTGGGATGAGGATCGGATGCGGGGCCGCGCTGCTCCTCCTGGCCGTAACGGCCCCAGCCTCCGCCTCGGTTCGATTCGCCACGAAGTGGGGGAGCCAGGGCTCCGGCGATGCGCAGTTCCAGGATCCGCAGGGAATCGCCGCCGGCTCCGCGGGCACCGTCTACGTCTCCGACGCCCAGATCAAGAGGTTCAGCTCCTCGGGCGGGTTCCTCGCCAATTGGGGGAGCCAGGGCTCTGGGGACGGGCAGTTCAACGGCACCGGAGCGATCGCCGCCGACTCCTCAGGACACGTCTACGTCGCCGATCGGGGCAACGGGCGGATCGAGATGTTCTCCTCGTCCGGCGCCTTCCTTTCGAAGTGGGGCGCCCCGGGCTCCGGAGACGGCCAGTTCACGGACATAGGCGGCATCGCTACCGACTCCTCGGGGAACGTCTATGTCTCGGACGTCTCCGACAACCGGATCCAGAAGTTCGACCCCGCGGGGGACTTCATCTCCAAATGGGGTACCGAAGGCTCTGGACCGGGCGAGCTCGAGGGGCCGGAGGGCATCGCGATCGACGCCTCGGACAACCTCTACGTCGTGGACTACTTCAACAGCCGCATCGAGAAGTTCTCGACCGCGGGCACCTTTCTCGGCCAATGGGGAAGCGAGGGCTTCGCGGACGGTCAGTTTCAAAGCCCGCTGGGCATCGCCACGGACCCCGCGGGCAACGTGTATGTCGCCGACTACACGGGTGACACGGTCCAGAAGTTCGACCCATCCGGGAAATTCCTCGCCAAGTGGGGCACCCACGGCTCCGGGGACGGGCAGTTCGATGGCCCGATCGGCATCGACATCGACGCCTCGGGCAACGTGTACGTCGTCGAGGCCGGCAACCACCGGGTCCAGAAGTTCGGGTTCAGCGCCTCTCCGCCCCCGACGACGATCACCGCCGGCCCGACGGGTGCCACCTACCAACCGAGTCCCACCTTCAGGTTCTCCTCCCCCGACCTGGACACGACCTTCGCCTGCAGGATCGACTCTCGTCCCTATGTGCCCTGTGGCTCGTGGTACTCCTCGAAGAGCTACACCAGTCCGCATCTCGCGGACGGGCCCCACACCTTCTCGGTCCGGGCCACCGACTCGACCGGCGCCACCGACCCGACGCCCGCCACCCGCGCGTTCACGGTCCGCACGGCCTCGGTCCGCGTCTCTGGCTCGACCCTCGTGGTGAGCGCCGCGCCGGGCGCGAAGGACAACCTGCGGTTCGGCTGGCGCCTGGACCTCTTCCCCCTGACCGTCACGGACCTCCCTCGCGCCTCGGGCTATGGCTCCGGCCTCGACGCGGGCGCGGGCTGCACGCAGAGCGGGCAATACACCGCCTTTTGCGGCTTCGGGGTCACCCGAATCAAGGTGGATGCCGGCGACCAGAGCGATCTGGTGACCAACGCCACCGGGATCCCGAACCAAAACCACACCGGGCCCATCCCGAGCACCTTCAACGGCGGAGCGGGAGCCGACACCCTGACCGGCGGGCCGCTCAGAGACATCCTGACCGGCGGCCCGGGCCGCGACGTGATCAGGGGGATGGGGTCGATCGATCGGCTGTACGCGCGCGATCAAGCCTCCGACAAGCTGATCGATTGCGATGGAGCCAGCAACCCTGGCTCGGGTGACCGGGCGGAGCTCGATCCGCTTCCCAAGGACCCCAGCTTCATCGTCAAGGGGTGCGAGTTCCAGACGCGGGGACGCTAGGAGGGCGCTGCCGCCATGCCCGCGCCGCTGATCGAGTTCCCGGCTGACGACCCCGAGCGCGCCCGCCGCTTCTGGCGGGGCGTGCTGGGCGCTCAGCTCGTGCCGCGACCGCCCGAGGCCGGGTCAGGTTGGGAGGCCGCCGCCGACGGGCTGCGGCTCGGCGTGCACGAGCGCGGCCCCGGACCGGGCGACACGGCGTCCCTCCCCTACTTCACCGTCAGCGACTTGCCCGGTGCCCTCGAGCGCGTGGGGGAGCTCGGCGGCTCGGTCATCCACCCCGGCGAGCGGTGGGCCGTCTGCCGGGATTCCGAGGGGAGCCCGTTCGCTCTCGCGGCCGCGCCCGAGGGTCCGCGGTAGCGCCGATGGCGAAGCGAAGGCAGCGGCGCCAACGAAAGCAACCCGTGCCGACCTCGGACTACGCCGATGCGGAGGGCAACGTCCTCACGCTGCGGCAGTCGCTGAGCGCCGGCACGATCGCGAAGATCGGCGAGCCGCCCGCCGGCGAGGCCTCCTCACTCGACGACGCCTGGAAGCGGCGCACCGAGCTGCTCTTCGAGCGGCTCGCGGTCCGCTGGGAGATCGCGGGCCTGCCGCTCACCGAGCAGGCGATGCTGTTGGGTCGCTACCGAATGGCCGATGGCGACACGCAGCGCTGGGTCAGGGAGACGATCGCCCGGCACGTGGAGCGCTACCTGCCCGAGCTGTCGGATATGTGAGCGGACCCGACGCGGACGGCTCAGAGAGCTGCCCTGATCCGCGGTCCTAAGGGCGACGCGCCCAATCCGAGACGTAGTCGTTGCTGGATCCGCCGAGCAGCACGTGGTCGTGCTCGTCGGTCGCGGTCATGACCCGAATGTCGTAGTCACTGCCGGACGCGCCCCGGTCGTAGGCGATCTTCTTGCTGTCCGGAGAGAACGTCGCGTCGAACTCTCGCCCGCTCGAGGTCTCCGTCAGCCGGTGCAGGTGGGTTCCGTCGGCGCGCATCCTGAACAAGTCCGGGTTGCCCTTCGAGTTGTCCCGGCTGAACGCGATCAGCTTTCCGTTCGGCGACACATCCGGGTAGTACTGACAGTGGGCCTTGTCGGTGAGGCGGTGGCGATGGGTCCCGTCGAGCTTCATCGTGACGATGGCCGATTTGCACGAGGGCGAGGGGTAGTACGCCGTGATGGCGATCCGGTGGCCCGAAGGGAAGAACACGGGATCATCGTTGTCGCGCGAGTCGTGCGTGATGGGTCGCTCATGACTTCCGTCGGCGCGCATGATGAAGACCTGGTCGTGACCCGTGCGATCGCTGTCGAAGAGGATTTGCCGGCCATCCGGGGAGAAGCTGGGTTGGCTGTCATAGGCGGGGTCGTCAGTCAGCTGCTTCTGGTGATGCCCGTTCGAATCCATCACGAAGATGTCGCCCGTTCCGCCCACGAGCTCATAGAACAGGACTCGGTTGGCGCCGCGCGAGTACGCCGCATCGCCGAGATAGGTCGAGGCGTGTGTCAGCTGCTGGAGGCCTCCGCCCCCCGTGTTCATGGTGAAGATCTGGGCATCGCCCTCGCCGCGATCGGTTTGGAAAGCGATCCGTCCGTTGTGGCCGGCGAACGTCCCCGACGCTCGACGTACGTGGAGACCGAGGCTCGCGACGAACGTCAGCAGCACCGCGGCCACCGCGGCGAGAGCGAACCGAGGCCTGGTCGCGACGCCCACCACCGGTCACCGACCCTAACACTCCAGACGCGGTGCTCAGGCGTGGTGCCGGCCAACCTCTCCCTCGGCCACGACGCGCCGCAAGAGGTCCCGGAACGCGATGAGCTCATTCGCTGAGAGGGCGCGAAAGCTCGGTCGGCGCTCGCCCACGCAATTCTCGAGGCGTGCCCGGGTCTGGTTCCCGGCCCTGGTGAGCGAAACGACCCGCTTGCGCCGATCGGCGCGCGCGGGCTCGCGCCGCAAGAGCCCGCGCCCCTCGAGCCGCGTGAGCAGCGTGGAGGCATTCGCCGGGTCCATCTCGAGCCGTTGCGCCAGCTCCTTGGTCGTCACCTCGCCGGGCGCCGCCAACAGCAGGAGGACGTTGGCCTCGCTTTGTGCGAGCCGGAGCTCCTCCGCGCAGTCTCGTAGGGCACCCCGCAACGCCCGGACGAGTGGCCCCATCAGGGCCGCGATCTCCTTCAGGAGCTTGTCGCGGTGCTCTTGCTCGCGTGAGGCCACCATCGGATAGGCTATTATATTATAGGTATTATCACCGTAGTATTGAGGAGGCTTTCCGATGGATCCCGCTTCGATCGTGCTCTTGGCCGTGCTCGCCCTCCGTGTCGGCTGGGGCGGCGTCCAGTACATCCAGCGGCGATGGCGATGGCGTGCATCAGGGGATTGAGCATCCACGGATCGTCGAGCGAATACGGGCCGTACGATCGCTGAGCCCCCACGACGATGAGTTCTCGTCTCGCGATCGGTCACTGACGGCAGAGCAACTGCGAAATGAAGGACGACGGGCTGAATCCATGCTGATCTACTCGATGAGCGTCTCGGTGGATGGCTTCATCGCCGACCGCGAGGGCGCGTTCGGGTGGACCGCCCCCGACGACGAGCAGTTTCGCTTCCACCTCGCGCAGGTAGGCGAACTGGGCTGCTATCTGTGCGGCCGCAGGCTCTACGAGACGATGCTGGTGTGGGAGACGGATCCGTCGATGCGAGACGACGAGCTCAGGGCCGCGTTCGCCGACGTCTGGTGCGCGATCCCGAAGGTCGTCTTCAGCCGCACGCTCGACAACGTCCGAGGCAATGCCCGGCTCGCCCAGGGGTCGGTGGCCGAGGAGGCCGCTGCGGCGATCGACGCGACTGACAAGGACGTCTCGATCGGCGGCGCCGGCCTGGCCGCGGCGGCGATCGAGCTCGGCCTCGTCGACGAGCTGCGGATGTTCCGCAATCCGGTCGTCGTCGGTGGCGGCACGCCGTTCCTGCCGCCGGTCACCGAGAACGTCCCGGTGGACCTGATCGAGACCCGGACGTTCGGCTCGCGCGTGATCTACGAGCGCTACAGGCGGGCGCGATGAGTCGGACCGATCCCGCGGTCCCGGCAACATGACCCGCGCCGTCGAAGAGTCGAACCGTCACATGCTGCGCGCGCGCGACGCGATGGACCGCGACTACGCGAAGCCGCTCGACATCCCGACCCTCGCGCGGATCGCCTACGCGTCGGAGGCGCACTTCATCCGGACCTTTCGCGCGACCTTCGGCGAGACACCGCATCGCTACCTGCAGCGCCGCCGGGTCGAGCGAGCGATGTACCTGCTCAGGGAGACCGACCACAGCGTGACCGAGATCTGCTTCGACGTGGGCTTCACGAGTCTCGGCACATTCAGCCGGACGTTCACCGACATCGTCGGCGAGCCGCCGACCACCTATCGGTGGCGGGCCGCGGACCTCAGGGCGGTCCCGGCCTGCTTCGCAAAGGCATGGACGAGACCGAGCAGCTTTGGAGAAGCGCGGCCACGGAGCGAGCACTAGCCTCGCGCTCATGCCAAACACGATCACTCATACACAGGTTTACGTGCTCGACCAGGACGAGGCGCTCGACTTCTACGTCGGGAAGCTGGGGTTCGAGCTGAATACCGACGCCGATCTCGGCTTCATGCGCTGGCTGACGGTCAACTTCCCGGACCAGCCCGACCGACAGCTGTTGCTGGAGCGGCCCGGCCCGCCGGCACACGACGAGGCGACGGCCGAGCAGGTCCGCGAGCTGGTGACCAAGGGGGCGATGGGCATGGCGGCGATCATTGCGGTGGATGACATACACAAGACCTATGAGGAGCTCGTGGCCAAGGGCGTCGAGTTCACCGAGGAGCCAACCGAGCGCTTCTACGGCACCGACTGCGGCCTGCGCGACCCGTTCGGCAACTACCTGCGGATCGGCACGCCCAAAGACGGGCCGATCGAGGTACCGGACCCGGGCGAGCTCACCGCTGAGTAGACAGCTCGTCGCTTCGCTCGAGCAGACGGGCGAACCCTCGCTCGAGCTGGGGCTTGAAGGCGCGGTCCAGCGCCCCTCCGATCACCGGGATCGGGATCTCGAACGACGACGTCCACACCGCCTTCGTGCCGGTGCCGTCGGGCTCGAACCGGATGCTGCCGCCCTCGTGGCGAAACGGCAGGCGCTTGACGTCTCTGATCAGGTAGTCGAGGCGGCGCGGCGGGTCGAACGCGGTGACCTCCTCCTCGAAGCGAAGTGGTCCGAGCCACAGCCAGCGGACGGCACCGAGGCCATTCGGGTCGGGGTCCCCGCGCTCGACGAGCTCCGACCGGCGGATCCCGTCGAAGCGGTCGTAGCGCGCATGGTCGGCGACGATCTCGAATACCGCATCCGGCGGCGCATCCAGCCGTCGTTCGACGCGAATCGAGCGCCTCATCCCACGTCGCTCCCCCCCGTTGGCCACGGTCCGACAGCCTAGCCCGCGGGCCTTTGTCGGGCGCTGCGCCGCTTTCGTGCGCGACCGCGGTTCACGCTTCGTTCCGGTGACTTCGGGTATTACTTCCCTTAGACAGCGGAGGAACGGAGGGAGTAGGGGTGATTCGCCGCATCGAACTCGTCGCGACGGTGGCCATCGGAGTCCTTTTCGCCTGCTCGCCCGCGCTCTCCGACGCTTGGCACGGCCACGGGCACGGCCACGGCCACGGCCACGGGCACGGGCACGGCCACGGGCACGGCCACAATCGTCACGGCGACGTAGCCCGCTACGTCCTGCCGCCGGGCAACTACGGCGGCGTCCCGTTCACCGAGAACTCCACCGATCAGCTCCCGCTCTACAGCGGGCTCACCCCGCTACGCGACAACATCACGCGCGCCGACCTCGAGCGCTTCTTCCTCCCCGAGGACTTCGAGCCGATCGGCGCCACCCACGAGGAGCAAACGGGGAGGCCCGGGCTGCGGCTGATCTACGACTCGTACGGGATCCCGCACATCTACGGGGAGAGCCGCGCCGACGTCGCCTTCGGCTCCGGCTGGGCCACGGCGCGCGACCGCGGTCTCCTGATCCAGCTCGGGCGCGGGCCGGCGCGGGCGGCGATCGCCGACATTCCCAACCTCGACGCGTTCAGCCTGGTGACCTCCGGTCAGTCGTTCGTGCCGAGCGCCCAGACGGAGGCGCTCGTTGCCAAGCAGCGCCGGCTGCTCGTCGACACATACGGGGACGAAGGCCGCCAGATCATCGCCGACGCCCAGGCCTACGCGCAGGGCATCAACGCCTACTGGAAGGCGCACGACATCGACCAGCCCCCGGCGACGGTCGACGACGTGATCGCGGTGACCGCGTTCATCGGCTCCATCTTCGGGGCGGGCGGAGGCGGCGAGGCCGCGAACGGCGAGCTGCTCGCAAAGCTCCAGGATTCCCTCGGGACGAGCCGCGGCTACCAGGCATGGGATGACCTGATGCTCGCGGACGACCCCGAGGCTCCCACGACGATCCGAAAGCGATTCGACTATGGGCCGCTCACGGGCGGTCCCGTGACCGGCTCCGTCAAGCCCGATCCGGGCTCGATCGAGAGCATCGACCCCCGCCAGTCGGGGGCCCAGGCGGCGGCCGCGCCGGCCCGCAGGCAGGCCTCCAACTGGCTGCTGGCCTCACACCGGCGCTCGGCCTCCGGGAACACCCTGGGCGTGATGGGGCCGCAGCTCGGCTACTTCTATCCGGAGATCGTCGAGCAGATGGACCTCCATGGACCGGGGATCAACGCGCAGGGAATCACCGTCCCGGGGCTCGCCATGTACATCCTGATCGGCCGCACCCAGGATTACGCCTGGAGCCTGACGTCCGCCGGCCACGACGTGCGCGACGTCTTCGCGGAGCGGCTCTGCGAGCCCGACGGCACCCAGCCAACCCGAGCCTCGACCCATTACTTCTACAAGGGTCGGTGCCGGCCCCTCCAGGCGTTCAACGCCGGGCTCCTCAACGGCCAGCCCGTGCGCTTCAACACCACGGTCCACGGCCCCGTGTTCGCCACCGCGACGATCAAGGGCACGCCGTACGCGCTCTCGCGCGAGCGCTCGACCTTCGGCCGCGACGCGCTCAACCTGGCGGCGCTCAAGGACATGACCGAGGGCGAGGCCACCTCACCGAAGAGGTTCTGGAGGATCGCCAACCAGTTCGGGTTCACCTTCAATTGGGGCTACGTCTCGCGGAAGTTCACCTCGTACTTCAGCTCCGGCCTGCTTCCCCGCCGCGCCCCCGGCCTCGACCGGCGACTCCCGACGCTCGGAAACGGCCGCTACGACTGGCGGGGGTTCCTCAGCGAGTCCGAGCACCCGCATGACAAGAGCGGGCCACGAGGCCTGCTGCTCAACTGGAACAACCGCTCGGCGCCGGGGTTCATGCATGGCGACGACGAGCCTTACGGCTCGGTGCAGCGCGTGGAGCTGTTCGACCGGTTCCCGCGGCACGCGCGCTTGACGGACGTTGTCGGAGTGATGAACCGCGCGGCGACGGAGGACGTCCGCTCGCCGGTCTGGCCGGTGGTCAGCCGGGTGCTCCACACGGGCCCCGCCCCGAGCCCGCGCGACGCGAGGGTGGTCGCCGTGCTCGACGACTGGGTCCGCCGTGACGCGCCAAGGCTCGACGCCGACGGGGATGGCCAGTTCGATGACGCGGGGCCGGTGATCATGGACGCGCTTTGGAGGCCGCTTGCCGAGGCGGCGATGCGGCCGGTGCTCGGCGACCTCGTCGACGACGTCAACCAGGTGCGCAGCTTCGCCAGCCTCTCCGGCGAGTCCTACGTGGACAAGGACCTGCGCACCCTGCTGGGCGATCGCGTCAAGGGGCCATTCAACCTCCGCTACTGCGGTGGCGGCTCGCTGGCGCGCTGCCGGGCGTCGCTGTGGGGCGTGGTCGACCAAGTCGCGGGCGACCTCGCCGCACAGCAGGGGAACGCCGATCCGGCGGCGTGGCGAAAGCCGGCCGACCGCACCGGGTTCGTCCCCGGGCTCCTGCCGACCACCTTCCCGAGCACGAACCGACCCACCTTCCAACAGGTGCTGGAGCTGGAGCGCCACGGGCGGTAACCGCCGGTCGACTCAGCAGAGGCGACTGTCGGAGACCAGGTCGCGGGCGAGCAGCCGCGTTGACCCACCTGCCGCTAGTCAGCCCACCAGTCGCGCTGGCCCTC